>CAYYMW010000001.1:0-102675 GCA_964472515.1 uncultured Verrucomicrobiota bacterium
GGGCGGGCGGGTCAAGGTGGAGGCGGGGGCAGCCGGGGCGCACTACCTTGACGCGACCGACGCCGCCATACAATCGAAAGGGGTTTCATCGCGTTGTCCAAGCCCGAGCCGAATGGCTAGCCAATCCCATGCAAACCGATCATAATCAACCCGCAGTCACAGTTCCCATGAGCAAACCAAGCGACAAACCGAAAGGCCACAAGGCCGTCCAGCCGAAGCCGACCGACTACACCGAAGTCCTGGCGGGCGTGGTCGAACTGCTCGACGCGGCCCGGCGTGCCTCGGCACGGGTGGTGAACTCGTTGATGACGGCGACGTATTGGGAGATTGGCCGGCGGATTGTGGTTCATGAGCAAGCGGGTGCGAAGCGCGCGGGATATGGCGAGGAAGTCGTCAAGAGAATCTCGGAAGATTTGAGCCGCCGATTCGGGCGTGGATTTGGCTTCGCCCAAGTCGCGGCGATGCGCCAGTTTCATCAGGCCTTCCCCCTGCCGGACATTTTCCAATCAGTGATTGGAAAATCTGGAATCCTCCAATCAGCGATTGGAAAATCCGCTACCCCGCAGGGACAGCCGAGTGGTAGCGCGATTCTTCATCCACCGATTGAACAATCCCAGAGCCCTGCGCTTGCGCCAATGGGTCAATCAGCGATTGATGAATTCCGTCTCCCCATCTCACCAAAGCAATCTCCCGTTCTCGAACGCCTCGGCCAGATTGCGCGATTCCTACCGCTGCCGTGGACGCATTACGTCCGCCTTCTGCGCGTTCGTAGCGCGCTGGCCCGCGAGTTCTATGCACGCGAAGCGTTGGCGGGTGGCTGGTCGGTGCGTCAGCTTGACCGGCAGATCAACGCGCAGTTTTACGAGCGAGCCGCACTGTCGAAGAACAAGTCGGCCATGCTGCTCAAGGGTGAAAAACCGAGGCCGGGCGATGCTGTTTCCGCCGATGAGGAAATCCGCAACCCTTTGGTGCTGGAATTCCTGAACCTGAAGGACGAATACTCCGAAAGTGACTTGGAGGCAGCACTGATTCGACACCTCGAAGCATTCCTGCTCGAACTCGGTGATGATTTCGCGTTCGTCGCCCGCCAACGTCGGCTGCGCATCGGTCACGAATGGTTTCGAGTGGACCTCCTATTTTTCCACCGTCGCTTGCGCTGCCTGGTCATTATTGACCTCAAGATTGGCGGGCTGGTTCATGCCGACGTTGGCCAGATGAACCTTTACTGCAATTACGCGCGCGAACACTGGATGAAGCCCGACGAACATCCGCCCGTAGGTTTGATTCTCTGCGCCGACAAGGATGACGCGCTCGCCCGCTATGCGATGGACGGTTTGGGAAGCAAAATGCTCATCCGGGAATATCTTACCGCGCTACCCAAGGAATCCGCCTTGGCCGCAGAACTCGTCCGCACCCGCGAATTGTTGGAACGGCAGGCGGAACTGCGCCGGGCTGCGCGTGGCAAATCAGCTTGAAGCTTCGGTCTGGGGTCGGCGAGCGGGGAAAGTGGAGCGGAGGGCGCAGAGTAGCGCCTAGCGAAACGTAGCCGAAGCGCAACGTCCCGCCGCCGAGCCGCAGACGGAAGCCCGCCGCGCGTGCGGCGTCCGGCGAATGCCCGCTCGTGACGAGCGCGCGGTTTGCGGAGTGGAACGGGCGTGGTCGAGAGGGGGACAGGGCCGACCGGCAGCCCGTGGAGCGTAGCAGAACCGCGCGCTGGTCACGGCGAAATCGGCAGCTTTCATGGTGTTCCGGTTCTCAATGTGAGCAGCGAAAGTAGTCGCGCACTCTCAAGCGGCACGCCCGGCGCTTCGATTTCGAGGGCCGACTGGCGCGCGGTGCGCTGGCGCGGGAGCAAGGGTCGCGGGATTGACACCCACCCAACGGCAAAGTTCGGCATGGGTTTGTGGACCATAGTTGCTTGGCCGTCGGCCCGGCGAAAGCAGCCCAGTTCGCAGGGCGTGGCGGACCGACTTTTTGTTAGCGGGAATGCCGGTTCGGCGAAGACATCGCCAAGCTCGGTAAGAAATCCCGATGTCGGGATAAGGGGTCATATCATTTTCGGGCCACACTTGAGGCAAAGTCCCGGGGTCAACACCAGCCCAGTGACAGACTTCCCTATGCGTTTTTATGCCGTAGTTTGGCGGCCAACAGTAGGGGTAGAGTTTCCCGGTCTTGAGAGCCCGAATGATGACCTCTTTCTTGATGGGAATGCCGGCGTTCACCAGACAGCGGTTTGTCCTCCCGGAAAGGCAATTGGGAAGCGGTCGCGATTTCATTTTGCAGGTTGTTGTCGCCAGGCCTTCACCTACTCGACGCAGGCAGGCACTTTATCCAGTAGTTGACCTCGGTGTTGTCGGCATTCGGCGGCTGGCAACTTCACGCCCCTTGATCCCCGGTTGGGCGCGCAGCAATGATAGGATGGCACTTTCTTCAATCATTCATTAGTGAGCAGGCCGAACAACTCCTGCGTTCGTTTACTACGCGGCTCTCCTCTCGGCATACATTGCAACCACGTTACCCTTGAGATAATGAAAGTTTTGTGGAGGTCGGAAGCCCCCCTTTTGTTTCCGAAGGCTTGCGAGGCGCACGGCTGCGGGCAACTTCCACGCCCGTTTGATGACAACCGCATGAGCGACCGATTTGCCTCGAAAATATTCGATGAACATTTGGCGGCTGATCCCCGATTGTCTGCCCCATCTTTTCCACAGTGCGCTTGGCGATCCCGAATCGATCCGGGCGACTTCGAAGCATCCTTGCAACTCCTTCGTTGGCGAAGAAACATAGACAAGTGCCAGATCACCCGGTTTCGTCTTTGGTGGAACTCGGCGCAGTTCCACCGTCTTCTTGCCCGAAAAAATCATTTCGGCGAACCGTGGCTTGATTGAAATAAGGAATGCTTTGTTGCTCATGGGATTTGCAGATTCATACCCATCCGATAAATCGCTGCGAATTGTTCATCCGAAATGCGGCGGGGATTTACGGGTTGGGGAATGCCAAGTTTCTGACATTCTGAAAAGGCGACTTCTTTGACAAACCGCTCCGTGCGTGTGAAACGAAAGGCCATCAGTTTCTTGTCCTTTGCGCCCGAGGTCGCGAGCACATGCTTCCATGTGTAAACGCCAAGGTGACGGAATCTCGCGAAGAGCTCCTTCGGCGTTCCGATCATGGTTTCAGCCAAATGAGAGCAGGCTTTGATGCTCATCGAGCCAGTCCCGCGTGGCCCTTTGCTGACATACCAGAGAATGCGACCAGGCGCGGAAACATACGTGTTCGTCGCCGCACAGTAGTATGCGCCCTCAATCCCAAGATGGAGCTTCTCGTTCAAGTCCATCAGGACCTGACCACCGACGGGAATGTCGAAGAAGTGCGCGGCCCAATCAGGACGGATGCTGACCACAAAGCACGGCGTTTCGGGTGAAACAAGTTTGACTGGACTGAACAGGTGTTCAAGTTGAACACCGTGATGAGGCTCAAAGACGAGCGGCTTTAGAAGTTCGGGCTTGGTCAGGCGCTCTTTGATTGGGGCGGGAAGTTGTGCATTTCCAACCAACTCGGTCAGTTTCTCTCGTGGAACAACACCGGTCAACGACAGTTTCCACCAAGCTGTTCCGTCGGTCACGAACCCCAGTTCTTCCAGTGCTGTGCTCGCCGTCTCACTTAACTCTGGCTCTTCAACGCAAATCGTCTTGACGACACCGTCAGCGCCGTTGCCAAGCACATGAAGCAAATGCCGAAGCAGCGTGCCGGCCAACGGATGGTCTGAATGGCGAAGAATCGGAATCTGCACGTGTCGGCCCCTGCTGTTTCCCTGCACCATAAACACAGCCGCGACTTTCGCGTCATCACTAACGAGGCGGCTCTTCCATTCTTTCGGTAAAGCCAGATAGTGCCGCGCTGTTTTCTCGAACTCCTTCGCTCGCTCTTTATGCGGATGCTTGAATTGAGCAACGATTGGATCAATATCCTCGGCTGTGACGAGGCGCTCGCGCCACCGTGAGCCCTCCAATCGGGCAGGCCGGTATTCCGCTTCACGTCGGAGCTGGTCGAGGTGGTTAACCAGATCGGTCGGATGCAGAATCCTCAGACCGTAGGTCTCGAATACCGCATCTGCTCGCGCGAGCATTGGGCCGTCCCGCGTGAGCAAGAATGGAACTTCCGCCGCGACGGCATGGACCACCTGTCGCAAATCTGACAAGTCGCGATCCAGGATAGCGTCGTTAAACCACGGCTTTAGCTCGTCTTCAAGTTCTCGAACTTCGCTTTCATCAGTTGCTAATTCACGAAACCCTTGGGCCGCGGTGCGGGATCGCTTCTTTCCCGCCTCATTCGTCGCGCGATGTATCTCATTGTAGAGCTCCAAGGTGATGCACAGCTCAATGCTCTCCTGTAGCCAATCGGCTTGAAGCACTTTCGTGTCCTCGCCTTGTGGACGGTCGGGACAGGTGAGGTCGTAAAAGATATTTGCGTCAATCGCCGCCAGAATCTTGGTGTCGGGAATTGGCGCGTAGGAAAACAGGTCGTCGTGACCATGTCCGAACCACCAGCGGTCAAGCAAAGCTCCATCCGAACCGCGCCCCGGTTTTGAATCGCGAACTGTGAATCCCAAAGATTGCCACAGGCCGCCGAGATCGTAATCCCGGCGACAGCTCAGGCTGATTCCCGTTAGATGACGGGTTTCGGTTTTCAACCGCTCGACCAGCAACCGAGATATGCCCCGGCCGCGAAACTCGTCGGCAGTTGTCAGGTGAACAATTGAAGCACGCCCCTTGCTGACTGCGATGCGGTAAAGAAGATAGCCTGCCAGTGCATCGTTTGGCGCGACTGCCGCGAAAATCAATTGTCTCCGCGCATGATCCTCAAATGCCCCGGCTGGAAACTGCCCCAAGCGCGATTTCCGCACAGCATGGAGGGTCATCACTTGGGACAAGTGAGGCGAGTCCAAGCCGACGGGCACAATGGTGATCTCCGGCTTCCCTGTTTCCTTGCTTTGCTGTTGTGCTAGTTTGCCCATCTTTTCGCGTTCGGTTTCCAATGGTCAAAGGGTTGTATTTGTTCGAGATAATTGTCTTTTCTCGTCCTCGCGCTTTACTATGAGGAAGGTCTCGTTCATAGGGTGCTGTGCTCGGGGCTAAAGCCGGCTGGCGCATGTTTCCAAGTTCCACCGGGTGGTCCGCTCTGTTCGCCGCGGCGCACAAACGCGCGAATGTCGTCAATTTCGAGAAAGGCGATTGAGGCTTGAGGCTGCCCATGCAAGTGAAAAACCTGTCTGATGTAGGGCTCGCGATAGGGAGCGTAAGCGTTGCTCCCGCCAAAGGTGCCGTTATTTGCAACTATCACCATCTGGAACATGTGATAGTGAAGGGCCAACGCCATCTGGTCGAAGGTGTTTACATCGCGGTTGCAGGCTGGCACGGCAAAAATGTCAGAACGATTGCGGAGGTCGGCAGCGAGTCGAATGTCCGTTGCGTCATAACAAACTGATCCTGTAAGCCACAACGGGCGGTCAAGACCGTTCGTGTGCCATTCGTAGCCAATTAACCATTGGCAAGGACGAAAACCTTGAACCAGTTCCACGGGCGCATTCAGGCTTTGCTCTTCGAGCGCTAAGTGCTTCTTTCCTTGCCTACGCCGCAAAACCTCAAGTCCCCGCTCTTGTGACCAAACCGGGATTAACCATAAGGCGGAATTGACCAGAGGTTGAGTTGGCAACACTTCTTCGTAGGTCAATCCAGCGAGGATGATCGTTTTGTGCGCTCGTGCGAAGGGGACGAGATGTGTTTCAACGTCGCTCGGGTGAACTGAAAGCTCGGGGAGAATTAGCCAATCAAGGCGATTCGATCTCTCCTTATGGGTCTCGCGAAGATCCAGCATCCGTTCGACTGCCGCGAGAGCAGCCGAAAGATGATTGCGGTGTCGCCTGCGAGTGGCTGGATCAGACAGGCACAGATCAGCCGGCTTGAATTCGCTTGGACCAGGAATGACTGTCTGCACAACGCAGACCCTCAAAGGACGGGATTTACTTGGCCTCTCGGGCCAGGGAGCAGACAGCGGCAGCATCAAGGTGTTTGACAGCTCACCTCGGAGCGTTTTGAGTTCGAGAATTCTCTCCCCGATGCGACCGAGGGCTGCCTCAGCGCCATCCTCGACCCAATTGTGTAGATTTGATATCCGACACCCCGGCCAACTCAGCAGTGCGTAGAGAAGTCGCTCCGTCCAATCCGTGATAGGCAACCAATCCGCTCCAAATGCTGAATGGCCGCTATGAAAACCATAAACTCGTTGATACCAATGACTCTGAGGAACACGGTAGATGACCAAACCTTCCTTCCAATGTGTGGGGCGAACTGATTTGGTAAAATCTTGCTGAGCCGTAAGGATGAATCGCAGGAGATATCCGAGTTGATGGCGCCAACGGTCCCGTGGCTGCGACCACGGCGGCGGTTGATAGAGTGAACCTGCTGGTGAGAGTTGTTTGTTTGGCACAATGTCCACCTCAGCCAGAGAACCATCTGATTCGAATCGAACCAGCACTTCTCCCGGGGTAATTGCCTCCGAAGTATCCACAATAGATAGTCGGTCCAAGAATGTCATTGTGAACTGGAGAATCGCCAACTCGTTTCTGAGCGCTTCGTTTCGGGCCAGCACAAGTTCAGCAAGGGACATCCATCCTTCGCGGCTTTGATGCGGACCTAAACAAAGATCGTAGCGGTTTCGTGGTGTGACCGCTGGGGTTGCGTTTGAACTTTCGGCAAACAGCTCCAATGCGAACGAAGGATCGCGCTCCGCAATGAGCTGCGCCCGGTGTGGCGTGATGTGCGCGTTTGTTTGTCTGACCGCATGCTCGGCGTCGAGGAATGAGCGCCGTGATAATATCGAAAGGGTTGCAAACTCGCGGTCTGTTTGATCCCGGTGATCGCCTTTGAGAAATCGGATCAAGGCGCGATAGTGTTTCGTCTCGGGATTGCTTCCTTTCCGCAACACGGGTGCAAGGCCAGGATTGTTTGCCGCCAGGAAAAGGAAAACCTGTTGCTTTAAATACCAAGGAAGCGTGATTGTCGGCAATGTCAGCAGGTGTTTCGCTTCTTTGGTGAGGACTCCACGATAGGTGGCGATATCAATCCCCTCAGGAAGCCGTTCTTGATCCTCTACAAAACCTGTTTCTGTCGCACCCGCACGAAAAAGTTCAGAAAGACAATACCACGCGACTCGCCGCGGCTCCTTTTTTCTTCCCCCCGGCTCCACATACTGACGCAACAGTTGGAGAACACGTTCAAGCACGTCGGCTGCAGGCCAGAGGTCCAGCCCGATGCGCAACAGGCGAACATTTGATGGATCTTCAACCCAATTTTCTATGAGTCCCAAAGCAAATGCCCGCGCCTCATCATCAAGATCAATTCTCGACCTTGCCTGACGGGGTGATCCGGAAGCTGCCTCATTGCTGTCGCCGGCGGTGTTGGCGGCATCCACCTCGTCCTCAAGCAGGGGGCGGAGAGAACGAAAGGTGGATCGAAACCTCGCAGCCGCAAATCGCGCCACGGTTTCGTCTCGCACATCTGGGATTGGCGCAAGCGACCACCCTTGGATCTCGGTCCTGTCCTTTGAATATCTGGCCTGGGACCTGACCAACCCTTGGACTGCATCAAGTATGTCCTCGCCACCGATCGCGTCAAAGCCCCCAGAGATCGCATGTTGAATCCGTTCCATCTTACGGCTCTGACGAACCAATGGCCGCTCATCGCCTCGGAAGAGTGCGGCTTTTGTCTTTTCCCCGGAAGGAATCAGACCAGTCGCGTGCTGATTCAGCAGTTGTTGCAACCACTGTGCTGCAAGTGTTTCAATTTCCTTGAGCCGTTTCAGATCAGGCTTGTCTGCAACGGTTGCAACCAATCGGATATCATCCACGTAACGGCAAGCATCTCGGAGCATCACACCGGGAGCGATCTCGTGGTTGATTGATGCACGGATTTGAGCGTCGAAGTCCAAAAGAGCTACATTTGAGAAGAACCCTGCCGCCACCAAACCTTGAGGCAAAGCGACCCTGGTGAAGTCTGTCAAATTTGCTTTGGTGGCATACTCCACAACTTCGTGCTGATCTTTGTCGGCCCATCCCCAGCAAAGGACGCGCCGAACCATGTCGAAAAAGGCAGGGTCGTCGCCGGGCATTCGCAAGGCGTTGATCTTGGCAGTCAACAATTCTGGCCGGACGCGATCGTAAAACTGCCGCAAGTCGGAATGGACGATTACCACGGCAAGGTTTTGGCCCGGCTTCCCCTTCGCATCGCGGACAAGTGGCTCCGCCACCGTTTCTGGTCGAGACAGGAAACGCCGATAGTCCTGAAAGTAGCCTCGATAGAGTTTTGCAGAGCCCCAGCGATGATGCAAATCAGCTTTGTTTGCGTCGCAGAATAGCCGGTTGCCGTAGGAAATAATCGCCTGCCTGATTTGTGGGATTTCTATTGAACTCGTTGGATCGCCCTGGGCCGTTTCCACCCGATCCGCAAGACACAGCATTAGTGCCGTCGCAGCCACTTGGTCTTTCAGGCTGGCGTGGGCGAGAGGGCGAAGTTTACGGGCAGTTTCGCCTTTGTTGACGGGTTCCCAACGATTTGTTGTAGCGTCCACGCGCCACTTTTGGCTTTTCGGCGCCGGAACAATCCGCAGCGGATCGTTCGTCCACTGTGATGGAGATTGAAGTTGTTCACCCAATTCGTGAATGAAATCCGTCAAGTTCACCGCAGCGCGATCAAGGGCGAGGGTATCCGCATACCAGTTGTGCGAGCGAATGTGTGAAACTGTTTTCTTCCACGCCTGAACCAGCACGTATTCCTGGCGGAGCAATTCCAGATTGGGGTAAAGATGAAGGGGTGGTCGAGTGGGGGTGCTCACAAGTCCTCCTTGAAAAGTTTTCCCTCCGGAGTGCTTGCATCAAGCATCAGGCACAGATGCGGCGGAGTTGTCATTCCCGGCGGCGGCGTTTCTGTTGTGGTGATGACATATTGGAACGACGCGGCAGCCCGGTCCTCAAGCAGCTTCGCCAGCCGGAACAGTGGGCGATAAAGGCTCAACTCCATGTCCGACTCACGGGGACTGTCGTGAATCATGAACCCCGGATGATGGCCGATGCCGTTCAGCCGGGCGATCAATGCGGCGAGGTCAAAGGCCAGACTGCTCAGTGCGTTGTAAGCGCCGCCGCCCGATCCGATTCGGGCATTGATCTCGTCGCGGGTAAACTTCAGTTCAGCATCGGCTTCGTCACCCTTGAAGAAGCGGCAGACCGCCATAAACACTTCTACAAGTTCAATCTGACGGTCGCGGACGGTCTTCTGAGCTTCATCCTGTTTGGCCTTGCTGATCTCAAGTCCTTCTTCGACGGTCTTGAGGGCGCTGCGTGCCGTTTCGAGCCGCTTGTGGCTCAGCTCCGCATCCTCGGCTCGAACACGCCACGAAGCGGACGCATCATCGAGCGTGGCGATTTGTTCACGCAAGGCAGTCCGGCGTTCCCGAACATCATCCCGCCGCTTTCGGGCCGCTGCTTCCTTTGTCCGGCAGTCGGCCAAGCGCTGCGTAATCTGCTGAAGGTTTCGTTTCACTCCTTCAAGCTGCCTGGTGAGGTGCTGTTTCTTTTCGTCTCCTAATTTCGCGACATTCTCTGGCGTCGCATTCGGACTTTCCGCTGAAAGGCGCTTCTCTTGAAGCAATGGACACTGGAAAAGCGCGATGTTAACGGGGATTTCGCAAAAGGCCCGATCCGGTTTCAGCTTCGCGACAATCGCATCGAGCGCATCCACGTCTTGCTGGCTTGGCTTCTTATTGTCGGTGACACGCGCGAGAGCATCTTTGGTTTCCTGAACGAGTTGTGATAATTCATCGTATCGGCTCTTTGCTAGTGCCGTCGCTCCAATGGTCGCTTCCAAAGCCGATTCGAGATCGTCCAGCTTGAGTTTGGCAAGCTGCTCCTCCAGTTGCGCGCGTTTGCCGGCGACCAACTGCTTCGCGTGCTTCACCACGGCATCCACAAACAGAGCCTCGCCAACCGCAGGCAATTTGTCCCCGTCAGGCAGTTCCTTTCGGGCGCGCTCCAACGCCTCCGTGATTCGGCGCTCGTAATATCGGGAGTTTTCGGTTTGGGTGCTCTTGTCCCGCATCAATTGATTGCGCCGCTCGATCTGCCGTCGTTCCTCAACGTCAGTCACTCCGAGAACGCACCGTGCCAGAAACTGCGCTTCATTCGCGGAAAGCTCGGGTGACCCGTGGTCCGAACTGACATCCCGCCACTTGAACAGCCCGGCAAGGTGCGATTCCTGGTCGCGAGCCAGCCACTGCAAAACATGCAACCACAGGATGGGTCGCTGCCCTTCATCGTCAAAGGTTTGCACCGCGAAATTGCCAACCACCTTATTTTCGATGGCTTTGACGAAGGACTCCTTGAACGGCAAACGATCCGCTGCCGAAGCGGTAATGGCCTGGTCAATGGAATGACCCTTGATGGCAAAATGGTGAGCGCCGGTGTAGAGCGGCCGGGCCACAGCCCAAAGCTCGCCATCCAGGATCACCTCGCCGAGCACCCATGCACGATTGAGTGATTCCTTAGCCGCGATTGCCGCCTTGAGTTCCTCGTTGCCGTAGTGTTCCTCGCCGAGCAAATACCGGATCAGGCGGCAGAAGGAGGTTTTGCCGACATCATGCCCACGCCCGCGCGCCGCTGGGTCAGCCTCGTCCGGATCAGCGGGCTTGGCCCAGATGATGTTCACTCCACGATGTAGAACGACCCGCCGAATCTCCGCTTGGTCACCCGGCTCAAGCCGGTAAAGCAACCGCACTTCCCGCACCCACAGAACCGGCTCTTTGGTGGCGTTGGGGTTTAACCAATCACGCTCATTGAAGAGATTGAGTTTGGGGTTCATGAGTGGAACGCATCAGCCGGTTTTCTGGAGTTGGAACTCGCGCGATGCCAGGGGCGTGTCTGGTTGAGCGAGAACCAACTTGGCCACTTCTGGCTGTTGAGCGATGACGCGGAGCGCGGCACTGATGTCGTAATTCCGCCACGCATCAAATGGCACGGCTGGAAACTTCTCGGTAATGCTCAAGTGGCCGGTGCGACGGTCTGCCGTGATCCATCCGTCCGCCTCCAGGCGCTTGAGGAACGGCAAGAAATCCTTGTTGGGCAGCTTGTCGTTGAAAGACGAAAGCCAGGTCTTGGCCGAATCACCGATGGCGGCGGCAAATTCATCTGCGTGAAGGTCGCGATGCCGCAGCAAGTGAAACACGGAGTCCAGGAGGTCGAATGTGGCCTCCGCATGGGTCTGGTGCAAAAACCCGTAAATAAAACTGACCAGGACTTTCTCGGCCGAATCCAAGGCGATGCGCTTGTCCTTCGGAAACCGGGGCATGTGAACGGAACGGAAACTCGCCGGAATGGGAGCAAGCCGCGTCTCATACGGCTTGTCGGACTGGATGGCTTCGGCGAGGGCGTCGTAGATTTCCAGGATGACGCGCTTGGTGCGGTAGTCGCCGTTGAACTTGGCCTCGTCCTTGCGCTTCACGATGGGGAAGGTGTCCATGATGTAGGACACGGCAGCGCGGGGCGTGGGGAAAGCTTTGGTCAACGCTTCGGGTTGTTTGGCCCATTCTTCTTCTGAGCCGAGGTAGAGGTGGAAGAAGGCGGCGTCCAGCTCGCAGCGGAGCAGGAAGCGGCGCTCCTCGTCCCAACGCAACGGCGGGCCGGACCAGCCGCAGTCCTGCGCGAACGCCTCCAAGTCCCACGACGTGTAGGTCAGTTCCAGAACGCGCGGCAGCAGCCATGCCTTGAGCGTCTGCGCCACGTTCCACGCACACGACAGCGAGTAGGTTTCGGGAGGGAGGGTTGGAAGCTGCTTCAGAATAAAATAGGTAAGATGGCTACCATCAAGTTTGTTTCGCGTAACGAAATCAGCAGCGAGTGAATTGCGCTCAGCGGTAAAGCTCGCGAGATCAGCGGCTGATTTGCCGGGAAGGAATACGATCGGTGCTTGGTGACCAACTCCGACTATTGGCATGATCGTGAATACCGCCGTGCGTTCCAAGTCCCGGTTTGTGATGTCCCGGAACGCAATGAAGTAACGAACTTCTTCGCCGATTCTTTCCCGCACAGATCGGTCGGCAACCCAATACCTACCAAAGCCCAAGTCGTCAGGCCGCTCGTATCTGACACCATACCAGCCAACGTATTTTCGCGATGGGCGACCATCAAATATTTCACGGCCGTAGAATGCAGCCCATCGGTGCTCGAAGTGCCAAATCATCTTGGCTTCGTAAAGCGGACTGAATTCATCTGCACCACGGATGAATTTGTTCAGGTCGCGAGTTGCACCCTTCTCCATAAGTTGTGACTCGCTCTCGAACAATTCAGAGTCTCCCGCCATGTGGAACATCGTCATGAACTTGATTCCCCAGAGGTTTGTCTCAGCAGGAACTTCCCGCCACAGCAGAGGTAAACGAGTATAGATGCCACGCACAAGGCGAGCGTCGGCTGAGGAGCGGAAGACTGGGCATGTCCGCGTGTTGGGATTGAGGAGAGCGAGGTCATCCTCAGCTAACTCAAAAAACCGGTCAGCTTCTCGCAGTTGGTCGAATCGCCGGATGTTGAAACAGAACTTCGGCTTTTTCCCGTTGTCTGCACCAACAACGACGGCGGCAAATGTTAGATTGTTGTCGATGTCAGGAAAAATCTGCTTTTCCTCATTGTCGAAACCGATGAATGCTCGAAGTCGGTTGCTTTTCATCAGTTCCACGAAGAACGCTTTGGTATTGTCGAGCGTCACGAGCCCAGTGGGCAGAACTAGACCATAATAACCGCGTGTTGAGAGCAATCGATATGACCGCTCAGCGAACAGAGCGTAAGTGTTCATGTCCCCGCAACCGCAAAGAGGATAGACACCACTGCTGCGAACTAGGTGAGCTTCCCCGTCAGCTTGTCGGAGAGCCCTCTGAAACTCGGCGTGGAGCGTTGGAGATTCAGTCCTAAGCGATTCGATAAGTCGCTTGCGCACGGCGGCGTTGGCCGCGTCGGCGATGTCGGGCCGGCGTTCAGCGAACCATTCTTTTTCCTGCAATTTCACGCGCTCCCATGGCGGATTACCGAGACTGACATCAAACCCGCCCTGAGCGAACACTTCAGGGAACGCGAGGTGGAAGTGGAAGAATTGGTATTGGTCGGCGAGTCGTTTGGCTTCCGCAACTAGGCCATCGGGCAGTTCTCCGCCTGCCACAAAATTGCGGAGATGCTGTGTCGTAATGCCGATGGGAGTTTCAGAACCTGCGCGGCTTGGTGCTTTGGTTTTCTTCGTTTTTGCTTTCGGGGCTTCTTCTGTGCCGCCGAACAAGCCGGCTTGGGTTGCCGCGGGAGCGGCGGGATGGGCAGAAGTCGGAGGCCGGAGGTCAGGGGTCTGACCGGCGGAGGCAGGGAAATGTTTTTTGATGACGAAGGCGGCGCACCAGAGGTTGGCCAAGTCCCAAGCTTTCTGGAAATCGTAGTTCTGTTGGGCATTGCGGAAGGCGGCTTCCTTGCGGTGGATGTCCTCGGGCCGACTATCGCTGATTTCGTCTATCGCTGCCGCCGCCTGGTGCATGCGTTCACGAATCGCAGTGTCCTCGGCAATGAACAAATGACGAAGCCCTTCGCGTTGCGCCTTGTTCAATTTTTTCAAACTGGAACAAGCATCCTGGTCATCGCCTTCAATCGGTTTGAACGCGTCATCGGGCAGACCGGCGGAGATGAGTTCGGGTGTCGCGCCGAGGAGGCTGTTGCCGCAGCGGATGTGGTGATCAAGGAAGGAGAGCGGTTTACCGGGTTCGATAGCTTCAAGCCAGAGGGTGACTTTGCACAACTCGACGGCCATCGGGTTGATGTCCACGCCGTAAAGGCAATGGCCAATGACATCACGTACGGCGGTGCGATAAACCGCCGGGCTGGGTTCTTCCTCGCCGCTGCGCACTCGGGCGAGATGCCGTGCGATGCGGTGTCCGGCGCGAATGATGAAGTGGCCTGAGCCGGCGGCCTTGTCGCAGACTTTGAGACTCAACAGCGCGGCTTCCTTTTCCTTCGGGGTCTTGGCCTTGGCCAACCGTTCGGCGATGACGGGTTCGAGGGCGGAGTCGAGCAGGCATTGGACGAGGGAATCGGGCGTGTAATAACTGCCGCTGGTCTTGCGTTCGTTGCCGGCGGCAATGTCGAGTTCGAAGCTGCCGGCGTCCGCGTTGATGCGCGGATGCATTTCCAGCAATCCCTGATAGACGCTGCCGAGTTCTTCCGAGCCGAGATTCTTGTAGTCCACCGCCCGGCGGACGTTGCCATCCTGGACGAAGGTCAGCGCGTGAACGGCTTCGAGGAAGTGGCGATTGGAGATGAGGCTGTCGAGCAGGTCGGGCGTGGACTGGGCCGTCGTCCACAGGAAGCTGCCCAAGGGCGGGAGCGCAAGTTCCGGGCAACCGGCGTCGCTGCCGAGTTTGGCGGTGACCAGTTGAAAGACATGCCAGAGATCAGGATGAGGCGTGCGCGCGCGGTAGAGAGTGAGCGCACGCAGGCGGGCGAGAGAGTAGAAATCGCGGTAGCGGCGGCGGGCCTTGAGCGCGACCTCGCTATCGTCTTCCACATGGAGGAGCGCCCGGTCTTCGGCGACCAGCAGGAAGAGCATCCGGTAGATGACGCGCAAGACCTGCTTGTAAAATTCCTGAGTGGTCAGCCGTCCGGTGCGCAGTTTTTCGAGCAGGACTCTGTTGGCGTGATTCGAGACGAGTCCCGCCCCCAGCACGGCGATGGCTTTTTTGACTCCGGGATAAAGGTCGTCGAGGGCGCGAAGGGTTTTGTCCTCGGCAGTTTTCTTCCAGCGTTCGAGCCAGAATTGCGCGGGCTTCTCGCCCTCGAACCGGGACTGATGGCAAACGAGCCACAAGACGAAGAACTCGGAATAGAGGTCGCCGTCGAACATCGCTTGCAGATCGAATTCGACGTAAGCCAGACGGGTGAGGGCTACATTGTCGCGGAGCAAACGAAGGTTGAGGCCGTTGGACACAATGCCCCAAAGGTGAGCTTCGCTGGCGTTGAGCGCCGATTGAACGAGCGAGTGCGGGCTGGCCTTCGCCGCACCTATCGCGCCGGGCGTGCGGCAGTCGAGGTCCGCATGAGAACCGACCAGGTGGATGGAGACTTGATTCCAGCCGTGGGAAACCGGGTAGCTGCGGCCATCCACCTCGATGGGCTTGGCGGCGGTCAGGCGACCGAAGCCCAACTCCTGAAACAGCGGGAACAGCCAGCGCTCCCGCGTATCGGTGGTGGTGGGCTCACCGGCTGGTTTTTGAGCGATGGCTTTTTTGAAATTCTCCCAGCAGCCCTTCAGGCGATTCCAGCTTCGGTTGATCTGCTCGTTCAGCCGTTCACCTTCAGCCAGGTGATACGCTACGGGCGTGACGCCCTCGATGCTGGTCTTGGGATCGGGCAACTCGTGCAGAAAGTCTGCCGGCAGCAGGCCGCCTTCCGAGGTGATGGCGATGAAGGAGGAAGGCGACTTCATAGCTTGGTAACGGGCAGGAAGATGTAGATGCCAAGCACGTCCGGCGGGCTGTGGTCAATTCGGTAGCTGCCCTTCGCGCCAGCGGCACTGCGGACGCGGCGGTGGGCTTCGAGAAGTTGCTGTCCCCGGAGGCGGGCGAACTCGTCGAGCTTCGGAATCATGCCGGGCAGATGGTCCGTGACCGAAACAAGCTGATGAACGGCGATGTCCGGCGGGACATTGGCGTCCGGCTTCAAGCCGATGAGCTTTTCCGCCTCCGCTTCGGCGAGCCATTGCGGCGTGGCGGGTTCGCCGGTAAAAGCCGTGAGCAGCGCATCTTCGGCGAGCAAGTGGCGCTCGCCTTCGCGGGTCGTGGTGACGATGTGGAAACGAAGCCGCAGGAGCATCAGCACGGTGCGCGTGGTCACGGCTTTCGAGCGCATGACGCCCGCGCGCCGGGCGAGTCCGCCAAGCAGCGGATCGAGCGCGGAGTTCAGCACGTAGGTGGCAAGTCCCTCGACGAGCGGATGCGTGCGATGAAGCACAGTCACATGCTTGGCGGCGACCAACTCGAACGCCACTTCGAGACGTGTGATCCCACCGAGAGCTTCGCGAACGGCGGGCTTGAGGCCCGCCAAGTCGGCCTTGAGGATGGCTTCCTCATTCACCACCGCGCCGGAGAGCGTGAGCGTGGAGCGGAAGAAATTGGAGATTTCCGCCGGCGAGCCAATCGCGTGCTCGGCGGCAGCCAACTCCGCGCCGACTTCATCAAACTTAATCGTCTCCTGCCTAAACATCGATTTGCGCGATCTCTCTTCGCGATCCGCTACGGCTTGCCATTGCTCGTGGAGTTGCTGTTTCTGCGGGCGGAAGTATTCGTCGAATCCCGGCAGAATAGCGTCGGACTGTTTACCCGTCTGGCCGCGCAGCAACAGGCCCTCGAACACGGCTTTGACGACCTGCTCACTGTCCACGGGCATCGGCACGGAGATGCCCAGTGCATTGCGAATCTTCTGATGTTTGCGCAGCAAGACATCGAGGACGATGCCGTCAATCTGATTGTCCGTGCCGTAGTAAGTCAGGACGCGGACTTCCTTTTTCTCGTTGGTCTGGCCAAAGCGGTCCACGCGGCCATCTCGTTGCTCGTGACGGGTCGGATTCCACGAGAGATCGTAGTGAACCACCGCGTCGAACTTTTCCTGGAGGTTGATGCCTTCACTGAGGCAATCGGTGCAGACGAGAATGCGGGCACCACCATCGTCGCTGCCCAAAGTTTCGATTCGGGCAGCTCGCTCCTCGGGTGGGAGCTGGCTGGTGATGCAAGTGACCTCCAGTTTCTTGAGCCGGGCGCGCAATTCCGCCGCGACGTATTCAGCTGTCTGGATGAAGCGGCAAAAGATGATCGGCTTGAAGCCATCACTGAGCAGCGCCTGGAGACGAGGGAGAAGTGTGGTGAGTTTGTGGTCTTCGTCACCGCAGAGTTTTCTGGCTTCGCGGGCGAAGGCGAGCAGCCGGCGGCGCACGGGATTGTCGCCCTCCGCTTCGGGGACAGCGCCCGGCACCACGTCCGAGGCTTCGTCACCGAGGTCTTCCGTAACATCGAGGACAGACTTGCGTCCGAGTTCGTCGGCGGAAGTTGCATCGCTCGCTTCCAGCACATTGGAGCGTTCCGTCAGCGTTGCGGCAGCCGCAGCAGGACTACTGGCCATCGCACGAAGGAGCGAGAGAGCAGACCACCAGCGGACGCGCTGATGAAGCGCACCGCCGGAAGCATCGGTGACGGTCTCGCGGGCGTAGTCGAGCACCCGCTCGAAAAGCGCCTTGTAAGCGGGGCTGAGTTCATAATGCGCTTCCGTGTCCTTACGCTCGGGAAAGGGCGTATCGCGCTGAAGAAAATGGCGCAGGTCAGCGCGGCGGCGCTGGACCAGATGGGCGGCGAGTCGGCGGCGGTGGACGGCCTTGTCCGGCCCGCTCAGGTCATCCGGCAAATTGTTGAAGTCGGGCGTGAGCAGTGCTAGCAACGAACGAAACGCGCCCTCGTTGCCGCTGTGCGGCGTGGCGGTGACAAGCACCAGATGGCGGTCCGGCTTTTCCGCGAGCTTCGCCAAAAGTTCGTGCCGTTGATGAGCCGCGCCACGTCCCTCAGCCGATGACGCGCACGTGTGAGCTTCGTCCACGATGACGAAATCCGGGCAGGTGCGCAGAAAATCGTGGCGTCGGCGGTCGGCCTTGATGAAGTCCATCGAGACGACGACAAACGGATGCGCGTCGAAGATGGATTGATCCGAGCGCAGATTCTTTTCGAGCCGGCGTGCGGTGCTCGAAAGCACCAGTTCGACCGCGATGTTGAATTTGGTTGCGAGTTCCTTTTGCCACTGCTCGGCGAGGTGAGGCGGACACAGGACGCACAGCCGGGTGATCTCGCCACGGTCGAGCATTTCCCGCGCGACCAGACACGCCTCGATAGTCTTGCCGATGCCCACGTCGTCCGCGATGAGCAGCCGGATCGGGTCGAGCTTGAGCGCCATGAGGAGCGGCACGAGCTGATACGGTCGCGGCTGCACCGCGAGCCGAGCGAAGGAACGAAATGGACCGGCACTGGAGCGGAAGCCAAAGCGCACCGCATCTCGCAGCAGGCGACACGAGACGAAATCACCGAGATCGTTTTGAGCCGGTGGGGCAAAGGTGGCCGGGGTGACGGCCTCCAGCCCGGAATGGATGCCGGCGGTTTCCTGAATCGTGCCGCCCAGCGGGCGAACGACAAGGAAATCGTCCTCTGATTCCGGCAAGACAACCCATTCTCGCCCGCGCGCCTTGACGAGAGTTCCCGGAGCGAAACTCATTGGCCGCCTCCTGCCGCGACAGTTTTCTCGCAGTCCGGGCGCGCCCAGCAGTCCCGACAAAGCCTGGTGCGCCGGTCGAGCACATCCGGATTGCCGAAACAACCCGGCTTTGGCATGGCCGGGGCATTGGCTGGTTGAGGCTGAGGCGTGAGTCGCCACGCGACGGTTTTGAGCCAACCGCCGGCCAAGGACATCCCCACGGAAAGATGGGCCGCAATGTTACCTGCCGCATTCAAACAGTTGCCGAGCAGATGGAGAACATAGGGAGTTGCCGCAATCACACCAGCGATGACCGTAAACTCTACCCAGTATGAAGATTGGCCGTCGCCGGCAAAACGGAGGGACAGGACCGCATCAGAAATCGCGCAGTGGTCCTTCAACAACTTGCCCAAGGCCAGTTCTGCCTCCGCGCGGCAGGTGGCTTTGTCGGCATCGGTAAAAGCTGCATGTCCGGGCTTGTCGAACCGGAGCATGAAAACCGCTGCTTCAAATTCCAGCCTGTGTTGGGTAACAGGTTTTCCGAAGACGCTCGGATACTGGGCGACAACCGACGCCCAATCAGTGGCGTGATGGAATCGAATGACGGTGATGCCCTCTGCCTTGAGCTTGGCGTTCTGGGCTGTGTCACGGGTTTGGCGCTCCGGAAAGTCGTGCGGCGGGCCATCCACGTAGATGAACGCCGGGTTCTCACCCGTGTAACTGAAATCGGGGCGCGTGCCGAACTGTTCGCAATAGTGCTGGGCGCGCTCGGGCAGCCGGAGGTTGTTTTGATCCAGGAAGTCCACGAACTGCCTTTCGAGTCCCGAATCGCAGAGCTTCTTCAACTGCGCGAGGTGTTCGGCACGGGGAATCTCAACCGGTGACGGCTCCATCGTGCCCGTCATGATCTGTTGCAGCAGGTCTTTGACGCAGTGCCGGTCCAACGATTCGTGATCGGGCTGATTGAAGTAACTGAGCAGACAGTCGTAGCAGGCGGCCTGACATTTCTCCGTTGCGTGTTCCGCCTTGCCGAGGTCGTCACCGGTGTCGGGATCGAAGTGACAAAGCGCGAGCGCAGTGCGGGCTACGCGTGTCCAGGCTCCAGGGTCTTCCACCAACTGCCGCAACACACCGGCGCCGCCTTCGGACGCTTCAAAGAAGAGTAAATGGCGGCGTTTCTGCCGCGTCGGAAGCGCCTCGGTCGCGAGTTCGGCATCTTCGAGCTGATATTCGATCTGAATGGCGCGTTTGAGCGAAGCTTCCAGCGAAGCCATCACGTTCAAATCCCACTCGTCAGCCAGCGCAACAACCAAGCTGTTGCGACGGTCTTTGACATAGGGAATGACTTTCTGGACGCGGGCGGGCGCTTTGCCGCCGTTTTCGTCCTCGTCGTCCGGGTCAATGGCGCGCTTGGTCCAGCGCCGCTGCTCGACATCCAGCCAGAACCCGCGGTCTTCTTTGTTCTCCCGGCGGGACCAACCAAGATTCACGCGCCACAATTCGGCGGCGTCGCCATACTGCAATTCGGCAAAGAGCTTGCCGCCAATGAGCAGCCGCGCCGTGCGGAACAGTGGACGGCCATCGCGCTCGGCGAAGCGCACGCCGGTTTTGACCTCGTAACCAAGACGGAGGCGCTCTTCCTCGTCGCAGTTGATGCGTTCGCGCCGCCGGGTGACGACGTTTTGCTGTCGGAACATGTTGCTCCAAATATCCTTCGCCTCGAACGCCTGTTTGCACCGCTCACAGTTGGACGGACCGGGTTCGGTCAGCACGGGGTGGAGATAGCCACAAGCGCTGCACACGATGAGTTTCGAGGTTGGCAGGTCGCCGGTGGCACCTTCCTGAATCGGCATCATAACGCGCGTGACCTGATAACGAGCGCCCTCGTGGTAAATGAGCGCGCCGGGGCCGAACTCGGAGATGGCGAGGAAGCGCGGACGGGAGATGAACTCCTCGGCTTCCTGTGCGGTGCGCCTTCCGGGGATGAAGGCGGATAGCGGGAGGCGCGGGAAGTTGTAACCGGGCAAGAAACCTTCGCTGGCAAAGTAGCGATAGCTGTAAAAATCCGACTGAACGACGCTCTGCTTGTCGGTGAGGAGCTTGAGCTGGGCTTCCGCCTCCTGGCGGAGACGTTTCGCGTTTTCGTGATCCTGCGGACGGGAATGATCCAGAATGATGCGATTTTGTTCGTCAGCCTGATTGCGCGCCGTGCGGTAGAGAAAGCGCCAGCGTTCGAGCGCAGCCTCAAAGGCGTGCGGGACGCCACGCAACACTTCGTCGAGCCAACCTTCGGAATACCACGGGGCGCTGGCAAGATACGGGCTGAGCGCATCAAGGAGTTCCTTGGCGCGAACACGCGCCTGCTGGGCGGCGGTGCGGCTACGGACTTTGTCCTTCACGTCCGGGAGCAACTCCAGCGAAGGCGGTTCGCCGCCGAGCGCGATAAGGTCGCCGGGTGTATTGCCGAGGTCGAGATCGGCTTCACGCAGCCAGACGGCGTGGATGTGGGACCGGATGAGGTCTTCGTTTGCCACATCAAGGCGCGGCGTTTGCACCTGACCGGAAACCATCAACTCCGGATGCTTGAAAAAGTATTGGTCGTGAGGGCTGCCGAATGAGCAGTAGGTGAACACCAAGGCGGGTTGCCCGCTGCGACCGGCGCGACCGCTGCGCTGCGCGTAATTGGCCGGCGTGGGCGGGACATTGCGCAGATTGACTGCGTTCAAATCCTTGATGTCGATGCCAAGTTCCATCGTCGGCGAACAGAACAGAATGGGCAGCTTGGCTGCGCGGAAGTCGTTCTCACGTTGGACCCGAAGCTGACTGGGCACCTGCGCGGTATGCTCACGTGAAGAGACGCCGCGCAACTGCTGGATGCGCGAGCGAAACAGTTCAACGAAGAATCGGTTGGGCGTGTTTCCCGTAGCCGAAGCAGTGGGCATGCGTATGCGGTCGTGGTAAGCCTTGGTGCCATCTCCTGCGCGCCAGATGAGGGCGCCGGAGTTGATCCGATAGCCGGGCACTGGCGCACGTTCGCCTTTCGGCACGCACTCGCGGACAATGTTCGCCTGCCGCAGTCCCTCGAACAACGCACAGATGAGGTCTTTGGTGGTGGCCACGTCGGGCTTGGACTGGCCCGGAAAAGTATTCGCGGAACGCAGAAACAGGCCGAACCCGCCGAGAGCGGAAATATATGAGGCCTCAAGTTCTGAAGTGTCCTCCAACTTCGAGCACGGAAATGCCAGTTTCCGCTGGTCGAGTTTCTCGACTGGATCGAACGCCCAAGGATCGCGAAGCTCGTTAAAGCTGTTGCGCTTGATGCGATCCTGAGTGTCGCGGTCGAGGTAGTCCACCTCGGTGCAGAGATCGCGTCGGATGAAATCAAGTAGGGTTCGGCAAATGCCCTTGCGCGTCTCGGCGCTCGCATTGCCAAGCAGCGGATGCAGGGCGGTCCACAAAGCGGCATCGCCGGAAACGGCATCGAGTTCAGCGTAGTCAATTTCGATGAGGCCGCATTGCTCCAGGTTCGGCGCGTTGACGCGCCAACCACGGCGCAGATCGCGATAGACGCGGTAACCCACGACATCGCGCAGGGCGTTTTCCACCTTGTCCCGGCCGTATTTGATGGTTGGGTCTTTGGCGTAATCCTCGAACCGCAGGCCGAGAGCAGCCGTGACTTTCTGGCTGATCGTGTCGTCCCGCAGGCCGTCGGCACCAGCGGCCACGGCAGCTTTGTAAATCGCGCCACGGAGAAGTCCGACCTCAATGAAATCGTTGAGATGGCCGGATTGCAGTGAGGCATCCTGCCGATTGTCGGTGAAACTGAGCAGCTTGCGCGCTTCGGGCTTGATTGTCTCCTCGCGTTGAAGGCCAGCCACGGCGGAAGTGGTCAGGATGGTGGTCGCGGTGCTCCGGCCCTCCGAGCCGAGTGTGCCGAGCTTGGAAAAGTCGGAACGCTGACGCGCTGTGTGCGACACACCGCAACCCAGGCAAAACATGAAGGGCACCGGGATGAACGCGGCATCCAAGCCGTCCGCCCCGATTGAGCCATCCGATTTCACCATGTAATGTCTCGGCATGCGTTCGCGCCGGGAGGCGATGACCTGCCGTTTGCCGTTGCGCTCTTCGACCCAGTCCGTGGGCAGCCAGGCAAGCTGCGCTTCCATTTCCGTATCGCGCGGCCACGGCTTCTGCGGATTGATATAGAGCAGCCCCTGCTTCTGGCCGACGACCTCAGTGCGCTCGTGGGCCTCGCGACTGAGAAACTCCTGCGCGCCGGTCTGCGGGTCATTGGCGAGATACACCGAATAATATTCCTGTCCGCACTCGCGACAGAAGCAGAGTGGAAGCAGAACCTTGTTGCGGTCCTCCGGCGAGTAGATCTGGCCGTGAATAGTCAGGAAGCGTTGTTCAGGCGACTCGACGGTGGCGTAGAGCGTGTCACCACGGCTGATGAATTGGTGGAGGCGGAATGCGAAAACGGGAAATCCCGTTCGCGGGTGGCGAATGCGGGTGGCTCCGGCCAGCAGTGTTTCTGCAACCACGTCCTTGCAGCGTTCGGGGGATGCGCCGGTGAGTTTGGCAAGACGCTCGGCGGCGCCATTCTTTCCGGTCAAGGGGATGGAGGGCGAACGAACGAGCCGACCAGCACGCGGGACGATGCCAAAAGTACCTTCGACCCACCGGGCAACCGGATCAGCCGAGAGTTGCTCAAAGGTCTCCGGCAGATGTCTGGCGTCTGGCGCGAGCACCGCACTGAGGGCAGCGACATCGGCGGCGCTGTTCTCGTCAATGGGAGCAGTGGCGCGCTCCAGGGTTTCACCAATAATGTCGGAGGCTTCGACGGTATCGCCGAACAGGCGAGTGGCCAATCGGGCGACGTCGGCGCACTGCTCCTCCCACGAACCACGCCCCGCCAACGTTGCGGAGGTGCCAACGCACTGCATCGCCTCTGCGTTGAGCAATTCCCGCACGCGGCGCAACAGCAGCGCCACATCCGCGCCTTGGCGGCCGCGGTAGGTGTGAAGTTCATCGAGCACTAGGAACTTCAATCCGTTTGCGGAGGCGATGAGCTTCTTCTCGCGCGGCCGGGTGAGAATCAATTCCAGCATGACGTAATTCGTCAGCAGGATATCAGGAGGCGTCGCGATGATCCGCGTGCGCGTTTCTTCGTCCTCCTGTCCGGTATAGCGCTCGAAGGTGACCGGTCCTCTTCCTCCGGAAAATCCCAACTTCAGAAACTTTTCCAGTTCCCCATACTGGCTGTTGGCCAGGGCATTCATGGGGTAGATGATGACTGCTTGGATGCCGCGCCCCGAGCCGGCGCGTAGAACGTGATCCACAATCGGGACGATGTAGGAAAGGCTCTTGCCGGAACCTGTGCCGGTCGTCAGCACGTAGTTCCGTCCCTCCTTCGCCTTCCGAATCGCGTCTTCCTGATGCTGGTGAAAGAGCAGGTCTTCTCCGCTGCCGACCGCCGCTGTTTTCTCACGGCGGAAAACCTGGGTGCAGTCTGACGCAAGCACACCTTCCTGCACCAGTTCTGCCACGGTCTTGCCCGGCTTGAAGGTGGGGTTCAGTTGAATCAGGGGATCGGGCCAAAGGGAACCGGACCTAAAGCAGCGGTCGACGAACTCACGCAGGCGGGGCTGGGCGATGGAGATGAAGCTCGAAACGTAGCCGCTGTAGTCCTCGATGATTCGATTGCGGAAGTTGAATACGTTCATGTGAGTTTAAGCGTGCTGATTATTCCTTCATATCCGGCACGGCGGTCCTGGGCGGGTGAAGAACCAACATTTCGCAGGATGCCTTCTTCCTGCCTGTTCGCGTGATGGCGGCGGAGGCTGCCTGGTGCAATTGACCTAATCATTGTGATCGTCTCCTGCTGCTTTCCCGGCCCGAACCCAAGCGTCCACTTCGCTTGCCGTGAATTTCCACAGCCGCCCAACCTTGTGTGCCGGCAACTGCTTTCGCGCTATCCACTTGTAGATCGTGTCAGGATTGACGCCCAAGTGCGCCGCAATCTCCGCTACCGACAACCAGCGTTCTTTCATGTTCTGTGCTCCGATTAACCGAATTCGCCTAATCCGAGGACGGCCGAAGGTTAGCGGGATCTGTCCAATTGGACCAGAAAAAAGCGGTGGATGTCGCCCCGAACTGACAGAACCGGGTGGCGAGTCGTTTAAGAAGCGGAAACTAGCGGCGATTTCGATGGAGGCGCGGGATCGCGCCGGGTGTGGCACGGCCAACGCCTTTGACTTTCAGCATAGTCAGAGCGAGATCACACATGGCGGCGTCGGGAACTTTCGTCGGAAGCAATTGCGCGAAGCGGCCCTTCATTTCGTCCATTGTGGGTGCTTCGGATTCGCCAAAGCCGAAGAACTTGCCGTTGCCGCTGCGGATGATGGGCAGGAACTTCTGTTTCTGGCCGCTGTGGGACTCGCCCATGAGCACGATCATCTCGCGCCGATCCAGCGCTTCGGACGGCGCTTCGGCTTCATCGAACTTTTCGCCGGGCGTGGCGAACTTGGCCCATGCTTCGAGTGCCATGACAACGGATGTCGCTGCGTGCGCAATGCACATGAGGCGGGCATTGGTCGCGAAGTCGTCCTTTGCGCCTTCGTCGGAAAGTGATTCCGGCATGAACATGAGCGGCCCGTCTGGACTGACCAGAAGAACCGTGGGCGGCATCCGCCCCATGTTGCGCATCGAATAATTGGCGTAGTGCTCCGCCTGTGCGAGGAGGTCATCGAGAGTTTCAAGTTTACTCGGTTGCACTGCCAACATTTTGCTTCCCCCGATGCGAAAGACAAGAATCGCTTCGGTCTGGAGGTGGCGGCTTGAGCGAATGGCGTAGCGGGCAAAACGGAGTGAGTGGAGCCCCGAAGCCGGAGCGAAGACGACAACCGCCAGACGGAAGCGAGCCGCTCTTGCGGTCCTCTGCGGATGCCGCTCGTGACGAGCGCGCGATTTGCGAAGTGGAGCGGGCGTCGTCGAGAGGGGGGCGGGGCGACGACAGCCCGTGGAGCGCAGCAAACCGCGCGTTGGTCACGGCGGTGTTTGGTCATCGTGGACTCCCACTGCCTGTGGCCAATGAGCCGGATGCGAGACGCTACGATCAGCCCGTGCTTGGTCGTTACGGCCAATGGATCGCTGACAGGCACAATCAGTGCGCTGCAAGCGCTCATCGGCAACGACTCCAAGAAACGGGAAGCCGAGATCAAACTGGAAGCGGTGGTGAGGCAATTTTGCTGATCCGAGCAAGAGGTTTTGCGCGTAACCTGCGCCCATTGCGCCGACCGTCGTCGTCAGGTAGCCGACAGTGAGTTCTGGCGGCGGCCTGCCGCCCCAATACTGTGCGCCGTCCACGCCGCATTGTTCGGCTGCCGCCGCTGCGTCGGCCCTGAATTGCCGCTCTTCTTCGGTCACGGTTTCATACCGGATTCCGTTCACATCGACTCTGCCCATGCACCAGGGGCATGGAAGTCCCGGCGCATAAAAGGCGATTTCTCCAAGTTGCTCGCGAAGGATGCCATACTTGGCTCGCATCTGCACAGCGAGATCCAGCACCGGCACAAGGTAATGCGCCGCGATGTCGCCTAATGCTGCGCGGGCATAATTGGAGTCCGTGCAACCCAGAATCAGATCGCAACGGAGCAATTCATCTAGGACCACTTCGTCGAGCAGATCGCCGATGAAGCCGGTCACTGTTGTGGCGGGACTGATTTCTCGAACAAGACGAGCGGCGAGCGCGACTTTCGTCGGGGCGGGGTCTGCGGAAAGATCGGCATGACAACTTGCATGGTTTCGCTGGTGGTTGGATGGTCTGAACGGTCCTGGGTCAACAATCACAAGCTCGCCCACTTCGGCGCGAGCTAGCAGATGTATCGCAGGGCTGCCTGTTCCGCTGCATCCCACCACACCGACCACCGAATTCCGAAGCCGGTGTGGTGCGTCTGCGCCCAGAAGTTGTGCTAGTCGCTCCTGAGTTGTCCCGTTCGCCGCGGTATTGCGAGTCGCAGCAAAGAGGCTGGATTCCTGTCGTGCCTTCTCGCGGAGCAATCGTTCGCCCACAACCAAGCAGCTTTTTAGCGGCAGCCAGTTTCCTCGGTCGAATACGCGCCCGCTGAAAGACAACTCACGGTTCGAATTGCGAGCCACAATCAGACTCGCGTAAGGGCGTCCGTTTCCGAAGCGCTCGAACTCCTCGGCGAAGTAGCTGTCCATGTCGTCGTCCGAACGGCTCGGGAATGGCGCGCAGTCTTCGGGGTGAGAGTGAATCACGCCAACGCCGAGTTCGTCCCCCTCCAGCGCTGACAACGCGCGCCGGATGTAGGCCGGACGAAATTCCACGAGCGAACTGTTGCGGTCAAGATCGCCCGACTCCGGTTTCAGGGTGTCAACCCAAGTGACCAAAATGCCCCAACGTGTGCGCCGGTAGCCGAACCGGAAGAAAGTGCCCCACTCGCTATCGGGATAACGATGAAAGAGCAGGCGGAACAACTTCTCCCGGTCGGCTTCTGTGATGCGCCACAGAGCTTCACGGCCGGCTTGGATGAGAGGAATCGGTTTCATCAGACTCGGGCGCGTTGAATCCACGACAGGACTTCCGTGTAATAGGTGTGAAGACCGTGGCGGTCTTTGTTCCATGCCGGTCCTCCACCGCCGTTGTGAGGATGATAACTCACCAACTGCCAGGTGCGACCCAGCGCTTGAATCGTTTGGCCTTGTGGTGATCCTTCGACTCGCCCGAGCAAGGGAGAACCTGCTGGCAGGTATGCTCCATCGAGCATCACGCCGGGATAGGCGGACGGAATCGGAACGAGAACGTCCGTCTCGGCGAGATGCGGATACCCATTGCGGGCGGGCAGGCGATGATACACGGCGCATGCGACCGGTGATTCGACGAACGTGACTTCACCGCCGTTCTCGCGCAGTGAATTAAGTTCCCGCGTCAGGCGGATCGGCTCGAATCCGCCGACGACGTTCGTGCGAATCACCGAAAACTCCTCGCAGCCCTTGATCTCGACCGTTTCGTCGAGCGCGATAGGAATCCGTTCCTTTCCCTTGTGCCGCGTGACTTCGGTTTTGTCGGGCTGCGGGCTGACAAGGCTGGCGATTTCACGGCCAGTCATCCGATCCTTCACGCCGTCAGCTTCACCGAACGTCTGCTTGTTAACGGTGATGGTGAGTCCAACTTCAGCCCGGCGCGTGTAAAACACTGGACCATCAGGGAACCGCACCGCATCGTCGAGACCAATGGCGGTGTCGCTCGGGGATTCGTAATCCCGGAACAGGCGCACCGTCGGTGCGAAGCCGAAGAGTTCGCGAAGCGAACGTCCATTCTGCTGAGGATTCAACGTCTGCTCCGCATGGTCGTTGACGATGAACGCGAGTTTCGGCGGCGCAACGCAACCGTTTGCGGGCTTCACTTCACAACGCGGAAGGGTGTAGAATACGTTGCCCTCCGAGAGGTCGAGTCGCGCCTCGTCCTCGAACGGAACGTCGTTTGGCGATCCATGGTCGCGGACAAGCGTCAAGTCTGCCGCAGCGCTGGCCTCGTGCTTGATCAGGCGTGCCGTGACCCGCTGATTCGGCAGAAGGACGAGAGCGTCGTTCACCAACGCTGCCCATTTTGGAGAGCGTTGGCAGGGTTCAGATTGTTTTGCCAGAGCATCGCCCTGGCCCGATCTTGGAAGAATGAGTTTATTGCTCATATTTATTATGTGTCAGTCTGTTCACGGCTTTTTGCCGATTGCCGCACACGCGGCGGTTGGCATATCCGCTTACCACCTATGGCTAACCTTCGCCCCCCATTTGGGCGGAAAATCTGGTCTGACGTGAAAGATTTTTCCCAAAACCGGCTAAGTTCGTAGCCTATTGATATTGAAGGCATGAAACAGAACCGCGCCGAATGCGAATTCCGAGACACCGACTGGAGGGCGGTTGGGTTACGGCTGCTCGTCTTTGCTCGGTATTGGGCAAAGGCTCACTACGGATGGTGTGACGGACGACTTTTGCCCGCCGGGAAGACGCCGGAAGACGTTGCCTGCGAAGTGTATGCAGCCTACGCGCGCGGAGAACGCAATTTCAGCGACGAAACTGTGATGTGGATTCAGTTGAAGAGCTCGGTGAAGAGTGTGCTCTGGAACTTGCACCAGCTGAAAGAGGGCAAGATTACGCGCGCCGAAGATCCGGAGTTCTTCGAGCCCATGGCAGACGGGAATCCCGGACCAGAAACAGCCCTTCGCAGCGAAGAATTCTGTAAGCGCTTCTTTGAACTGCTCTATGCCGACTTCCGAGTCAAAACGAACGGCGAGTTGCGGAAAGTAATTGTGGCGTTGGAGAACGGTGCGCAGACCGTGGCAGAGTTTGTGCAGGAAACCGGACTCAAAACCGCGCGGGTGTATGAACTGCGGCGACAATTGAAGGCAGTCGCTGAACCCGTGCTAAACAAGATGAATCGTGAGGGAGATAGTTATGAACAAGCATTACCAAAACGCGGCGCAGCGATTGCATAAATTCGCGGCGGACGATGCGGACTGCACCGAAGCGGAACTCCGCGCGGAATTGTCGGCCCAAGGCGTGAACGTCGAGGCTTTTCTTGCCCGAATGGCGAAGGAGTCAGACATCAAGCCGTCACCGGCGACAACCAAGAAACCCACGGCCTCCGAACGACTGCGAGCCATTGCCAGCCGCGCCGGAGACAAGGTGAAGGGATTCTTGGGCGAGTTGAACACTGGTGACGGAGCAAACATGCCCGCCGCCGCCTATGGGCGTTCGAGTCGCCGGAACAAACGATCCAGCGCATCCTCGCGCGGCAAGGGTGGTGGGAAGGCTGGCAATTGAATTGGCGGTGACAACCCCATGAAACGAAGCTTCTATACGACTACCAACGGTCCTACCTGGTCGGTCAGCCGTGACCAGCAGCTTCAATCTTGCGAGCGAAAGTATTTCTTCCAATACGTTGCGGAAGCAAAGATCAACAGTCCCGACCCGTGGCTGCGTGGTATCGCCCTGCTCAAGAAGCTCAAGAATATCCCCATGTGGCAGGGCGAGTGCGTGCATCTGGTCATCGCGGAATACTTGAACCAAGTCCGTCAGCGTCATTCACCGGCACTTGAAAGCCTTGTCCAGTCACTCCGACAACGAATGCAACGCGAATGGCAGTTCTCCGAAAAACGCCGTTTCCGTGAAGAACCCGCGGCGGTCGGCAAAATGGGCGTGGCCTTGTTCGAGCATGAATACGATGAAATGCCTCCCGAGACATCGGTTGAGGCTCTCATCGAGAAAGCTGCGAAGATGACCGGGACATTCTACGCATGGGCGGAAGGCGAGAGCGGACTGGCCGAGAAAGTCCGCACCGCCGACCGCATTTGGATCGAGCCGCCCGCGTGGGGTGTGGAAGCCCCCGGTTTCATGACCAACAACGTGCAGGTTATTACCAAGGTGGATTTGGCCCTGCATCATCGTGGCGTTTCATTCACCGTTTATGATTGGAAGACTGGCAAACCACCGCGTGAAGCCACCGAGCCGAGCCAGAACGAATTGCAAGTAAGTGTCTATATGTTGTGGGCGAATCTCGGTCTGAAGTTGCCGCTGGATGGGGTGACGAGCCGCTTGGTCTATCTCGGTGGCGACCAGGGCAAAGAACTTTGCTTTGATTTGGACGAGGAGCGTGCGGTTGAGACCTATCGGATAATAGAAGACAGCGTGCGCCTCGCTCAACAGTGGGAAAGTTATTTTGCAAAACGCCGCTTGAAGCTGGGCGATCTCGATTATGCGGCGTCGGTCGAAGAATGCCGCCGCTGCAACTTCAAACGGGTGTGCCGCGCGAACCTAACACCGGAGAATGAGCTATGAGCGAGAAACAACTTGGGGCAACACTTTTCCCGATTACCGGTCTTCCGGGACGGGCATTCCGTTTGCGCGTCCTGCGGGTGCGGGAATCCATCCCAATGGATACGCAGACGCCCGTTCGCCTGAATCGTTGGGCGACGCAACTCTGGAAGGAACTCAAGCAGGCCGTGGTCCCCACCGGGCGCTTTGGATCGCCGGCGTTCCTGACACCGGATGTGGAGTCGTTGACTGTGGGGAGCGTGCTGACGGTTCAGGACGTTCCGGATCACGAGTATTCCATCGAAGTCACTGCTGAAACCGCGGAAGTCGCTCCGGCTTCGGCCAGCGGAGAGGAACTCCAATTGGCCGGAGAAATGGTCAAACGCGCGATCAGCGATACCTTCGGGCGAAACAGCGACAAGTACTGGCGCAAGCACTGGAATCTTTATTTCCGACTGGAACCGGAGAATTGGGAAAACAAACATGACCGAGTGTTCGCTTATCGCGGGCTGAAGTTTAGCGTTGTCTTCCTGGGCGACAAGCCGTGGCTGGCCGCCGACATTCTGACAACGTATCGCGGACAACGCTCGCTCTCGGAGTATTCGAGCGAGCAACGCCAGCGTGAACTCTATTTTCATTTGAGCGAACGGATCGAGCCGGACGACCGCGCGACTTTCTTGCGGGACAATGGCAAGATCAAAATACCCTGTCGCGTCGTTGGTCCGACCGGGCAGACCGTTACGCAATATACCTTTCTGCACAATGGCGGGCGGAAAAGTGTTCGCGAATATTACGAACAACGCTACGGCATCCTCGTTTCCGAGCACGATGAAGCGGTGTTCGTGCGTGACCGCGAAGGAGGCGATTCCTGGCCTGTGCCCGCTTCGCGACTTTATCCTTTGTTCAATACTGAATATGACGAAGTGAGGAACTGTTCCGTTCTGCCGCAAATGCCACCGGATGAGCGGGTCGAAACAATTCGGGCATTTCTCCAGGATTTGAAAGATGTGCGCTTTGCTGGCAGCACGCTTGCGATTGGTCACAACTCATTCCAAACAGCAGAGCGGTCTGTTTTTGCTGCGCCCTCGCTTGAGTTTGGAAATGGCCAGACACTCACGGTGGATACTTCTTTGCCCGTTGAAGACGGCTACGACCGGTATCGGCACGGGAAAATGGCGATGCTCTACGAGCACGGACCGTTTTCGGGGCAAAGTCTGCCTGATTTGGTGCTGCTCTATCCCGACAACTTGGAGCGAAACGTCCGCGACAAACTACGACAGCGGCTCGGCGAAGAAATCAAGGAACTGTGTGGTGTCGCTCCGCGAATCGCGCGGCAGATTCCCTATCCGCTGGGCAAACAAGCACACGCCGGCGCGGGCTTGCTGGCAGCGGCGGACGATCTTGTTCGGAACAATGACGGAACATTCCTTCCCGTGATTGTGCTGGCGGATGCGCTGCGTGAACACATTTACGATTTGCTGAAACGGCGTCTTAGTTCGCTGGCTTCTCAATGCGTGCGCGAACGAACCGTCTTGCGTGTCGCACGGGATGAGCAGGCGGTCGGTGGCAGCCGGTTGCGAAATCTCGGTCTCGGAATTCTGACGGCGGCGGGACTTCAGCCGTGGGTGTTGGCAAAACCGTTGCACTACGATTTCTACATGGGCGTGGATCTGTTGGCGAATCAGGTCATCTACGTGTTCGTTTGCGGCAAGGGCGGGCGCAATGTGTGGGTGCAACGCGGCGATCAGCTTCGCCGTCGCGGCCTCACCGAAAAAATTGACCGCGTTCAGCTTGCCGACCAGTTCAAAACCGGCGTTCGGGAAGCCAAGCGGCTGGGTGTGCCGTTGAACAGTCTTGTCGTGCATCGCGACGGCCGCTGGTGGTCTAACGAAAACCTCGCGATAACGGAAGCCATCGCCGAGTTGCAGGGCGACGGCACGTTGTCCAAGGATTGTCAGGTAGGAGTGGTGGAGGTTCGTAAGAGCCATCTGCCAGTCCGACTATTCAGCGTGTTGAACGCTGGACGCGACGCATTGGAAAATCCGATGCCGGGCAGCCATCTCATTTTGAACAACGCAGAAGCGATTTTGACTCCCACGGGGCAGCCTGGTCGTTGGGACAGGCAGGGACGAACTGCGGGCACGCTGTTGCTTCACATTGCGCGCAATCCGGCTGGCCGCCCGCTGGACATCCGCAAAATTGCCGAAGACGCCTACGGCCTTACGCATCTCAATTGGAATGCACCCGACATCGAAATCTCGCTGCCCGTCACTATTCGGTGGAGCGACGAGCGGCTGCGCGAAATCGTCACCAACCCCAGCGCGACTGATGACACCGAGATCGAGCCGCAGGAGGCGACTATTGTATGAGTTCACTTGGACAACTCTCGACCCGTCTCGACCGCCGCTTGCAAGTGGTGGGGGAACTTACCAAGGCGTTGCTTGCGCTTCGCGCCGAACTGACGGGCAAACTTGATGCGCTCAAACTCACGACAGCCGATGTTGAAGCGGCGCGCGTGAGGATTATCGAGTTTTTGACCGGACTCACATCGGTCCTCAACGGCGCGCCCCCGGCATCTGAGGAGCAGCGCGTCTTTCTGGCAAAACTGGCGCAGTCCGGTGAACCGCTCGCAGATTGGGCGGAGGACTTCGGCAAGATCGTGGAACAACTGCAAGCCCGCACGCCGGTCGAGTCGGCGCATTTGGATAAAATCATGCGTGTTGTCGGCTTCCTCCAAGGTGAGGCGGCTGAAGACGTTCGGCGACTCCGCTCACGCTGATGTAAACCGAATGAATTCATACCGGGCGCTGAAGGCTAAGGAGGTCGAACTCGCTCTTGCGGCATTGCAAGAGCGGTTGGAGCAGTGTCCGCGCGCCAACGGTCAACACGTCATCGTCCTGGAACGGCTTGAGGCATTGCTCGGCACGTTTGCGAATGAACTGCTCACCATCCAACCAGTCATCCATGATGCGGCGTTTCGGTCGCTGGTTGATTATACGCTGAACCGGATCAGCATTTTTCTTTTTATCGTCGAGATGCAATACCTGCGTGGGTTGGTAATGCCTACAAGCGAGGAACTCTTTCTTCGCTCCATCTTTCTGAACTGCGCCAAGCGATTGGGCCTGGACTGGATTGAGGATATGGCGGTGCAGGGTTCGGGTGAGCTTGCCATTTACCCGGAACTTGCCGGTTCGCTGGCCATTCCCGCTTTCCATGTCCCGACGGGATTGCTCGATTCATTCCTCTCCCTTCCGGGTGTGTATCATGAATTCGGTCACAGCGTCTTCGCCCGCTTTCCGTCCATCCTGGCCGCAATGCAACGGATGGTTCGCGTCCACTTTCAAGACCTCGTTCAGCAACTCGGACCAATGCAGCCAACGATACGTGCTGCGCAACTGAAGCGGTTTGAGCTGGCAGAAGAATTTTGGACTGACCGATGCCTGGAGGAATTATTCTGTGATCTGTTTGCACAATACATCGGAGGCTGCGCCAACATTGTTTCGATGATTGACCTTTCAATGGCAAAAGGTCGCCCGACATACGACATGGACAGCATGGATTATCCGCCTGACGCGGCCCGAGTGCGAGTATGCGCCGCGTCACTCACAACCTCCCAAGCAACTGAAGCCTCAACCGAGCTTCTGTTGGCCGAATGGGAGGAATACGCGCAACAATTTAGCGACTCGCAATTCTATCGAGATGCGTGCGGGAACAATGTGCTCAAACAGCTTGGTAAGACGGTAGTTGCCACTCTTGCGTCGGAAATGCCCAACCTTCCCAAAAACGAAGCGCCCCCGCCCGATGTTAAGGTCGCGTTCACACCAGCACAGACCCTGTCTTTCGAGGATGCAATACAGCAAGGTTGCGCCGTCTTGGCTTGGAATCGCGATAATTTTGAATCTTGGTGGCAAGATGCACGCACGCGACTTGTATGAAGGGCAATCTGGGTCAGACCAATCGCCGTATCACGGAGAACCACTTTGCAACCGTCCCGTCTGACTCTAACGGCGGCAGGGTGACGCGGCGGAAGCCGCGTTCGCAATGAACCAGGACGCACTCGTGGTCGCGGAGATTGCGCAGCTTGTGTGGCTTGATTTTGTGTTCCTCGGTTTCGGAGTAGTTGCTGCTTGCCCTTCCGGCGCTGTAGCCCCACGAGCGTTTGACGACGCGCTTCTTGCCGAGGAAATCGGCGGCCTGAACGGCGTCGGCTTCATCGGCGGCGCGGAAGATGAGGCGGTTGCGGAGGTTCAGCGTCAGCACCTTCGCCTTGTCGTTGCCGAGCGGGGGCACAAGTGAGGTCGTGCTCTGGGCAGCGGCGACGATGGTTGCGCCCGCTTCGCGGATCACGTCCACGCAGTTGTAATCGCTCGTGCCATCCTCGCTGGCGGTCATGAACCGCTGCGCTTCGTCGGCCCACAGGATGAGCAGGTTGTTCTTGGCGCGGTCGGCCTTGGCTTGGTCGAATCGGCGCAGGGCATGGTTGTAGTAGAGCAGTTTCAGGAACGTGTTCACGTAACGCCGCTCAGTCTGGAACTTTTGCGGCATCGTGGTGAGGATGATTCGGCCCTGGTCAATCGTGCTGAAGTGGAACGTGCTCTCGCCAGTGCAGAACACTTCTGCCACTTCGGGCGTGAGGAAGTATTGGAGGTAATTGGCGATGGTTTCGCGGACACCGCCGAGTTGTTCGTCCGGTTGCGTGAGAAAGCGGTTGGCGAAGTGGGCGTAAACGGCTTCGCGGCGCGGCGTTTCCAGCAGCGATTCGAGGTTTTCCATTTCTTCCTCCAGCATCTCGCGGTCAGACAGAAGCTCAAACACGCCTTGCAGGGTCACCGGTCGGTTCAACTCGAACAGCATTTCCAGCGCATGGGCGATGTGCGTCTGTGCCTGACTCTTGAAGAATCCCTTGTCGCCGCCTTGGCCAAGACTTGTGGCAGTATCCACGACGAACTTGGCGTAGGTCGTGAACGGGATGCTCCGGTCGCCGGTGAGGTTGTAGCGATGCGGCGGCGTCCACTGGCTATCCGCGTCGTTGGCGCGGATTTGCAGATGGATCAGGTCGTGTTCCCGGCCGTAGTGCCGGGCCATCGCCGAGAGCGTCTCCCAATAGATCCCCTTTTCGTCGATGCACAGGCCGCCCCACGTCAGCTCATTCCGGAAGACCTGGTGCGCGAGTTGGTTGATGCCGGAACTCGTCTTGCCTGACCCGGTGTCGCCGGTGATGAGCCAACCGCGACAAAACTGGTTTCGCCGCCACGTCAGCCCGCCCAGGCGCACGACAAATCCCCGCTTCGCTGGTGCGAACAAGAGCCACGCGGCTACCAGCGCCAATCCAAGCGCGCCAGCCAGCAGGAGGTATTGGGGCTGCCGGAGCATCAATTCCAGGTCCGGTGGGAATGCGATCGGACTGATTGGCATGAAATCCAGTTTCACGGCCACGCCCTCCCAATCAGGTAACCGGCCAGCAGGCTGGCGAGCGCCGCGAAGAATGCCGCCGTCCGGGTGATCCGGGCGGCAAGATGCGTCGAGGGCAGCTTCTTCAGGGCGTCCAGGAGAGTCGCCGACTGTGCCTGAAATGCCCGTGTCGTTTCCGCGAGCTTGGCGATGTCGGCCCGCACCAGTTCAAACGACGGCAATTCGCGCCGCCTCAAGTCATCCCAATGGCGCTGGTGGATGCGGAACAACTCGACCAGCAGCAACACCGCATCGTCCTCGCGCAGTCGGTAGCGTTCGCGCCAGTCGGCAACGGCCCGCTCGAAGTCGTCGTCAAAGTCCGGTTCGATGTTTGGCATAGGCTACTTCGTTGGCAGAAGGAGTTCGGCGACTGATTCGATTTCCCCGTAGAGCTTGCGCTGCCACGTCTGGAGACGCTGCCGGTCGAGGAGACTGAACGCGGCGTGCTTGACCGCTGCGGTGATTGTGACGTTCTCAGCGTTGAGCATTTCGACGAGCCAATCCTGCAAGCGCGCCATCGCGATTTCGCGTCCGCCGAGCTTGTCCTTGAGCTGCGCCCGCACCTCCGAGGATTCAAACAGCGCGAAGCTGTCGCTGTGTGCCGCGTTGCGCACCACGACGTAACCGGACTGCTTGCCGAACTGGTCGGCGAGCCGCTGCACCTGGTCCACGCTGTCGGCCTCGTGATTCACCGGCATGACGAGCGTGAGTTGCGCACCCATCGCCGCGAGAACGGCGGGCAGGTCTATCTCGGCAAAGTATTCAATGAACAGGTCGGTCGAGGCCGCCCGGCAATCCATGACGACGAGTTGCGATTTCTCCAGCGCCGCAAAAATGCCGTCGAGTTCGCGGCGATTGTCCAGATCAAGAAACCGTGCGTCTGGATGAAACCGCTTCAACGTCGAGTTCTCGTTGTCGGAATCAATCGCGACGTGCGCGATGCCCTTGTCCCTGAGGAACTGGACGAAGTTCACGGCAAAGAAGCTTTTGCCGACGCCGCCTTTGCCGTTGAGGATCAAATCAAGTCGTTTCATGTGGTTTGGGGTTTGAGCATCCGCACTTGGGCGATTCGCGGCCCGCGAGGGCGCGGCTGTTGGGAGTCGTCGCTGTTGCCATTGGCTGGTGGTTCGGCGGCTGGGAGTGCGTCCGGTGGCTGTTGTTGGACGGCTTCAGGGCTGGACACGCTGGGGACAACGGGCCGCTTGCGCCCGGGACGCCGGCGCGGACGAACGATTTCGCCCAGCACCTCATGACAGAACACGGCGACGGCCGTCTTGCTGGTCGGCAGGCAATGCTGCGTGAGCAGTTCGGCAATCGCGCGATACGATGCGCGCTTCTGCCGGAGTTCGGCGATGACTTCCTTGGCCGGGATCAGGTCCTGGAATTTCTCCGGACGGCGCGGCGTAAACTCCGCGACCGCCTGCCGGACAGTGGCTGGATCAAATGAGGTCATACGCGGGAGTGTGGTGGATGTGGACGGGGAACTTCGTTGTCGGCGCAGTAGCCACGCAAAGGCGATGGAGCGCCGGTGACCGGGTCGAGGATGATTCCCGGTCGGCCCGCGGTTGCGGCCTGTTTGTGGACGCGGACATTCCGGCATCCCGGACTAAACAGGGACAAATCGAAGACATGGCTTTTGCCTGACCTTGGCCGCTTTGGTCAGTTGCCGGTTCGTGGACACGGACAATTCGTTGCCACGACTGCGGGCGCGGAGAGAACGCAACTGCGGACTGCTCGCGTTCTGGGCTCTTGCGCGACTGTGCCCTGAACGTGGCCGAATCGGGTTCGCGGACAGGCCACTGCCGTGGCCGCAACGCGCTGCTGTTGCACGGCTGTTTCGCGGCCGCTCCGCGACTCATTCGCGGACGCAGAATCCTTGTGGCAACAAGGGGTAAGGCTTGTCCTGTCTTAATCATGATGTGAAACGCAATTCCTCTGTTGCTGGTTGAGTTCGTTGCGCCACTGCTCCAATTGCGCGGTCACGGCTTGAATGCGGGTAATTTGCTCGATGCTTACCACCTTCGCCCGCGCTTCCACGTGAGCGCCGAGTCGGGTCTCCGGCAGCTCAACGATGAGATTTGCTGCGTTGCGATTGATGTGTTCGCCAAACCGTTTCAGCACTTGGATGGCGGTTCGGATTTGACCGATCGTCGGTGTGTGCATAATCAGATGTGGATTCCGCGCGAAGGTTTGCGGCCGAGTTCGGGACGATGACTGTGCCGACGCTTGGGCAACCATTCGGCCCGTTGGACTTCCTCCGGGCGGACTGGATGTGCCCAGGGTTCACTGAATCCGAGACGTGCGGCGGCCTCCTCGGCGGCGAGCTTGGTGGGCGCTTCAACAACCGTGCGCAAAGGATCGCCCATGATGCGGGCGTGTTCCCGGTCCGTGTGGTAGATGCCCCAGAGTTGGTCGCCAGCCGCTACAGTCGTTCTCGTGCTCACACCGTCAGTTCAGCACAAGGCGCGAGGGGGTGGATGTAGCATGAACACAAAGTGCGCAATCAGTCCGATCCGTGTCCGGCTATTGGCCAGAGAATGCCTCGCGACGGGTCGGCAATCGTCCAACGTGCCTCCAAACACCTCCCCAATCCCGCTTGTCATGTCGCGGGTCGCTGGAAACACTAGAACGCTCAATGTTCAATATCATCAAAGGCTGGTTCGGCGAGAAGTTGACGACATTCGGCATGTGGTTGCGTCTGGATGAGGGCGTTTACCGGCGCATTGACGACATCATCCTTCCTTCGCCCAACGGCACGACGCAGATTGACCACGTGTTGGTTTCGACCTTCGGCATTTTCGTCATTGAAACGAAGAACATGCAGGGTTGGATTTTTGGCGGCGAGCAGGACGGCACTTGGTGTCAAAGCATCTACGGGCACAAGACCCGGTTTCAGAACCCGCTTCACCAAAACTTCCGCCATGTCGAATGTCTCGCTGGTTTCCTCCACCTGGACCGACAGGTGTTTCACTCCGTCGTCTTCTTCATCGGGGAATGCGAGTTCAAAAACCCCATGCCGCAAAACGTGCTTTGTTCGGGCTTGGGGAACTACATCAAGGGCTTCAACAAGACGTTGCTCGCGCAGCCGCAAGTGAACGACATCGAGGCCAGGCTTCGAGCAGTGAAAGCCAAAGGTGGACTCACCAAGGCGGACCACCTTGCATCATTGAACCAACGGCACGGGTCAATGGACGTTTGTTTCAAATGCGGAGGGAGAATGGTCGCCCGCACGGCGAAAGCCAGTGGGAAGCAATTCCTGGGCTGTTCCAACTTCCCGAAATGCCGACACACCATCTGGCCGAAAGGATGAACACGCCGCGTTCTTCATCTCGCTGGCTCAACCGCACGGTGCTGGGCATCGGGTTGGCGTCATTGTTCAGCGATTGGTCGCACGAGATCGCCACCACGGTCATGCCGGCGTTTCTGGCGACGATGGGCGTGGCGGCGTTGTGGGTCGGTTTGATCGAGGGCGTGTCCGACGGGCTGTCTTCGTTCGCCAAGATGGCGAGCGGCTACTACACCGACAAGCTCGCCCGCCGAAAGCCGGTGGCGGTCATTGGCTATCTGGTCACGGCACTGGGAACGGCCTCCTTCGGGCTGGCGACGGCAGCCTGGCATGTCCTGATGGCGCGAGCATTTGCTTGGCTCGGTCGCGGAGTGCGGACGCCCGTGCGCAAGGCGTTGCTGGCCGGGGCAGTGACGAAGGAAACCTACGGTCGCGCGTTCGGATTCGAGCGAATGATGGACACTTTGGGTGCAATCGTTGGCCCGGCGAGCGCGTTCTTCCTGCTCGGGGTGTTCAATCACCATTACCCGACGCTCTTTGCGGTGACGCTCATTCCGAGTCTCATCGCGGTGGCGCTGATCGCGTTCGCCGTGCGCGAGAAGGAACGGAAGCCCGTGCCGCGTATTTCGTTTGGTGAACGGCTGCGATTGTTGCCGCCGCCTTTCCGGAAGTTCCTTGTCGCAGTCGGACTATTTGGCGCAGGTGACTTCGCGCACACTCTGCTAATTCTGCTGGCGACGCAAAAGCTCACGCCAGAGTTGGGCGCGGCCAAGGCGGCGAGCTTCGCGGTCGGGTTTTACGTGTTGCACAATGTCTTCTACGCCGGTTTCGCGTTCATCGCTGGCTGGCTGGCAGATCGCCTCCCCAAACATCTGGTGCTGGCAACGGGCTACGCGCTGGCGGCGGTGATGGCGCTGTCGATCATTTTCCTGCCCCTCACCGTCTGGACGCTCGGCGGAATCTTTGTTCTCGGCGGGGTGTATGTGGCCATCGAGGAAACGCTGGAGGACTCATTCTGCGCGGAACTTGTAAGCGAAGAACATCACGGCATGGCTTTTGGCACGCTGGCGACGGTGAACGGCGTGGGGGACTTCCTGTCGAGCATCATCGTGGGTGCGCTGTGGACGGTCTTTGGGACAAGCGTGGCGTTTGGTTATAGCGCGGCGCTGTTTGCGACGGGAGCACTGCTGGTTGTGCGGTTGGGAAGCGGCGCTTCCAAAGGTTGAATGTTGGAGTATCCCCTACAGCCATGCCTTTAGCCGCTCGCGAAGCAGATTGCGGGCGCGGTAGAGACGGGACTCGACGGCCTTGGGAGTGGTCTGCAAGACGGCAGCGGCTTCGGCGACCGCCATTTCTTCCCATTCGCACAGCACGATGGCTTCGCGCATGTCGTTGGGGAGGTTCTGAACGGCGACGCGCACGGCTTCGGCGCGCTCGGTCGCAGCGGTCGCCTGATGTGGAGTCGCGATGCCGGATTGGAGCGTGTCGCCCAGGGTTTGTTCGGTGGTTTCGGATTCGGCGTCGAGCGAGACGGTTGGATGGCGGGAGCGCCAGCGAAACTGATTCCGCGCCAGATTGCCAGCGATGGTGAAAAGCCAGGTGCTGAACTTCTGGTCGGGCTTGTAGCTCTCGCGGGCGCGATAGACGCGGACGAAAGTGTCCTGCGCGAGGTCGTTGGCATCGTCCTCGTTTCCCAGCATCCGGCAGAGGAATCGAAATACCGCCGGGGCGTGCCGCTCCATGAGGTCGTTGAGCGCCGCATCGTGCCCGCCCACCAGCCTTGCCATGTCCGCCCGGTCCAGGGCTTCGGTGTTAGCGGTGTCCATGCGGGTCGGTGGCGGCGGGAGACATGGTGCGCTCGATTTGCTCGTGGAATCCGAGCGTCAGGCGCTGCATCTCGGCGAGGTAGCGCCGGCCTTGCTCGGGCGGCATGATCTGACTGACTTCGCGAAAATGCTGGAGCATCGCCGCCTGGCACTGGGCGCGAACCGTTCCGACTTCGATGAGCTTCTGTTCAACAGTGGCGGTGGCGTTGGTGGGCGAAACCAGCAACGCCTGCAACTCACGCTTTCGAGTGTCAATGCGTTCGCAGAACTCGCGGCACTTGGGCAGATAGCCATCGTGGAGTTGGCGGACGCGGGCAAGCTCGACATCGTTCAGGCGAAACTCCAGGCGAAGCCAGGCGAGATCGTCCGTGGGGCGGGCCATGTGCTTGGCGCACCAGTAGGCCACGAGCCGCTGTCCGCCGAGGAACGCGGCAGCACCGGCCAGGAGCATGACGACGAGGATGAGCAGCGGGCGGCGCATGGGATCAGTGCAAGATGTTGGGTGCGACGGTGGACAGGTAACGCTCTTGCGCCTGTTGCTTCACCACGTCGGCGCTGGAGACAAAGCCGGTCAATCCTCCCGCTACCAACAGCAGCGCAAGACCCGCCAGAGCGAAGCGCGGGAGAAGCAACCGCTCGGTCCAGCGTTGCAGCCACCCGACTGGGGATGCCATCGGGATGAGCGCGGCGTCCTCCTTTTCAATGCGCTGCCAGACGGATTCCTGGAAACGGGGCGGCAACTGCGCGACAGGCCTGGCTTCCAGGAGCAGGGCTCGCAGGCTTTCATCATCCATCTCTTGACGGTCGTCGTTCATAGTCATCGAATTGGCGGATCATCCGCCAGCAGAGGTTAAGGTTTTGCGACTCGGGTGGCAATTGCATCAACGACGCATCAATAACGGAGTGTATCCCCGACGGGGGCGCTGGCACAACTCCGTTCACCGGAACGCGGAAGCTACCGCAAGGCCCAGAGTCATGAACTGGCCTTTCCAACCAATCACAGTTTTGTTCGTTCAGCCATCGTTTCTGTCGCTGCTTGCCACTACCAGTTTACACCACGCCCGTCCGAATCCCTCAAAGCTCCACTTCAATGTGTTCCACGGATTTTGCTGCTCATGGTCTGAATCCCTCGTGCGAGCGGGAATCGGAATGGTAGTCGATGTGGAACTTTTCTGAGGGTTTTCGACTGCCACGGCGTAAGAGATGGACAGAACAACGCAGCGGACTCGCAGCACCATCAAAAGAGCCAATATGAAGAATTCAAAGACATTCTTGATTATGAGCGCCATCGCGGTCGCTCTCTCATTCGCCGCCCAGGCAAACGCAGATGATAACGCGCTCCTGTCCCCCAAGGCGCGTCAATTGCAGGACAGTCTGCGCAGGCATCCGGGTGAAGATGTGGACATGCTTGACCGATCCGTGAAAGCTTTGTCGCCAAAACAGTTCGCATTGCAACAGTCACTGCGCCGGAGTTCCACCCGCGAGAAGGACATGATTGTGAGGAACGCCATCTTGGGGAATGCACGGGGGCGGGCGAATAGCCGGACCGAGTCGCCCACGTGGGGATCACCTCGTTATCTCGAGTCGGCCAGATAGATGCGACCGCATCACGTTCAAAGCCCACCGGAATACCCACAAGCTGGAGGCACATTACCGATACCAATCATGGCAAAGATGACGTTCAAGGTCGCCGGGCGTTCGGAAGCCCCGGCCCGCATCGCTGTTCAGGCGCGACAGTTCCAACTGGTGGTGGATGAACCCCCGGCGCTCGGTGGTGAGGACCAAGGGGCGAATCCGGTGGAATACATCCTGGCGGGATTCGCAGGCTGTCTCAACGTCATGGCGCACTTGATCGCCGGGGAAATGGGCGTGAAACTGCGGCGATTGGAGGTGGAGGCGTCGGGTGAACTGGATACGGACCGTCTTTTAGGGAAGTCCAAGAGCGTGCGGGCCGGTTTTCAGGAAATCAGAGTGGCATTAAAAGTGGACTCAGATGCCGACGCAGCCACTCTGGCACGCTGGCTGGCGGCGGTGAAGGACCGCTGCCCCGTCTCGGACAACCTGACCAATTCCACCCCAGTGCAGATTGGTGTTGGCCATTGGTGAACGTGCCAACGGCGACCGAAGCTCACCCGTTCCACTTCTTCTGAGGGTTTTCACTTCCTCCGGCGTAAGCAGAGAGGATGGAAACCGCAGTGGTTTTCACCGTGAAACATTAAAAGCAAACAAGCCGACATGAACATTATGAACCACGTATTAAAACGACTCCTCCCCGCCGGTTACGCACTCGCGATGGCTGCTCTGCTGCCTCTGAGCGCGGCTCAGGCTGCCGAAGCCAAGACTGAGAAACCGAAGCCCTATCCGCTGAAGACCTGCGTGGTTTCCGGTGAGAAGTTCGGCGGCGACATGGGCGATCCCTATATTTTCACCCACCAGGGCCGCGAAATCAAACTCTGCTGCAAAAGCTGCCTGAAGGACTTCAACAAGGAGCCCGCGAAATACATCAAGAAGCTCGAAGAAGCGGAAAAGGCGGCGAAAGACAAAAAGGCCGGCGGTTCAACAGCGCAGGGGCAGTCGGGACATGCGGGCCACGACGGGCACAAGCACTGAAGCCCATCCTCCCCGGGGAGGATGGCCGTCGGAGGGTTCTCGCCCGCGCTGGCGTAGTAGGGGATGAGCCTGACAATTCAGCGACCGGCGTTGGCGGTAGCCCAATCGGAAATCGTCGCCGGGTTGGCGGGCCGAGTCTGTGAACAGCGAAGACACATGAATTCAGAACATTCAGTCAACGACGAGGATCTGAGCCGGCTGCTCCAGAGCTGGCGGGTGGATACGCCACTTCCGCCGCGCTTCAAAGAAGGGGTGTGGCGAAGGATTGAACGGGAAAACGCACCAAGCCCCAGCTTGTGGCAGCAGTGTTGGGAGGTGTTTGTGGGCCGCGCGGCCGGGGTGCTGCGTCAACCGGTGGGTGCGGCCACCTATCTTTTGGCACTATTGATCGCGGGAGCAGGCATGGGCTACTGGAGTTCCGCCCGATTCGCGAACCACACGGAAGAAACGTGGCGCTCGGCCTATGTGCAGGCTGTGAATCCCTACTCCACCGCGCCTGAACGATGAAACGCCCGTGGTTCATCACTTTGCTGGGATTGGCACTCGCACTTTCCACGACTGGCGTGATCTACGTCAGCCGGACCGCACCGTATCGCGCATTGGAGGCGTCCTGCGGCCCCGATTTGGCCTGGATTCAGAAAGAATTCCACGTCGAAGGCCCCGCTTTCGATGGGGTGCGCGCGTTGCACGAGAAATACAAGGCGGCCTGCTTGGAACGATGCCGGCAGATTGACGAAAAGAACCGCGCGCTGTCGGCCCTCCTCTCGGTTTCAACCAACGTCACGCCGGAAATCGAGCAGTTGCTTACGGACGCCGAAGTGCTGCGGAAACAGTGCCATGTGGAGATGCTGGGGCACTTCTTCGAGATCAGCCGCCTGATGGCACCTGATCAGGGCCGACGCTACCGCCAGTGGATGCAAGCGCAAACGCTGACATCCACTCATTCAACGATGGTTCCGCAAGCCGGTTCCAAGCTCTCCGATGACACCCGCACCCCCGAACACCGATGATGCGGACCGGCAGGACATGGCCCGGCTGGCTGCCGGCTATGACGCGAGCCTCAACAAGTTGATGGACCGGCACGGGGAGCGGCTGTTTCATTACTTGCTGCGGTTGCTACGGAACGAGTCTGACGCCACGGACATCGCTCAGGAGAGCTTTGTCCGGGTTTATCAACACCGGGCCGAATTCGATGGCGAGCGCCGGTTCAGCACCTGGCTTTACACCATCGCGACCAACCTGGCGCGGGACCGCCATCGCTGGCGGGATCGGCGCCCGGAAGTTTCTCTGGAGAATGAGAATGCCGAAACGGGGCAGAGCTTCCGGGATCGTCTTCCCGAGCCGAACGCTGATCCCAGCCAGAGTCTCGTCGTGAAAGAGCGCGGCGATCTTGTGCGACAGGCCGTAAGTGCCTTGCCGGAAGACTTGCGTGTGCCTCTGGTCCTGTCCGCGTATGAAGAACAGTCGCACGCAGAGATCGGCACGGTGCTCGGTTGCACCGCCAAGGCCGTCGAGATGAAACTCTACCGTGCCCGGCACGAGTTGCGAAAGCGCCTGGCTCTGGTGTTTGCGGTTTGACGGTTTCTCTCCTCGGCCCGCTGATCAAATCTGGGGCGTCGCGGCGGCGCGCATTCACGTGTATTACCGTGACTCGCCTGCCTACGGCTCCGCTTCCGCGTGCGGACACGTCCCTCGCCAGACTGACGGCATCCCGGAAACGCAGCGTGGCGGAGGGATTGAGCCGGCTGCTCCGTATTCAAGGGTGAATCATGCGCGCAACTGCCAAACAGATTTCGCTACACAGTTGGACCAGCATTTCGTTTGAAGTGCCCGTGACGCTGAAGTCTGCCAGACATCACGCCTATGAAGAGGGTGGAGATGCCCGCTTGGTTGCAGATGGCTTCTGCGTTTCTAGCCGTCCCAATCGCAGAATCACAAAGCGATCAAGTCGCTGCGATTCCGAGGGGTTGCAAGGGGCAGCGCGTATTATCTCATGAGCGCCGCCACACGAGACCTGATCGCGCAGCGTCCGCAAACACAGTGCGAATTGAATCGCAAACACTAAAATGGACTGACCTATGAGCAAGACCACCGAAGCCATCCTTGAAATCCTCCGTAACCCCAAGCACCTCTTCCGCAAGACCGATGCGCATGCTGCCAAGCGGCATCGGAACCGTTATGAACGGCGCAAGCTCAAGGAATACCTGCACCGGAGCAACTGGCAGGATGCCCCACTCGGCACGCACTAGACACACTCGGTCATCCGCACATGAGTCTGGGCATTGAAGACACGATTGGTTACCAGCACGAAGGCGAGTGCTGCGCGGTGTGCGGAAAAGCGCTCAAGCCCGGGGAGGCGTTAGCCACGATGCATCGGAGTGGGAGCAAACTGCCCATCTGTTGTCCGCTTTGCTTTGAAGCATACCAACAGGATCCAAAGCCTTATCTGGAGCGATTGGCGCGACGGACTCTTTTGCAGGAACTGCGCAACGTGGGTGGCAACACATCCGGGCAGAGCGACCGCAGTTGACGAGGAATCGTGGATGCCCGCACCCGCGCAGTCCCATCACGGGGGAGGTCAGCTCACGGCGATCAGTGAAACCCGTTCCCCCTTCTCATTGCGAGCGGTGCCATGGGCGTTAGGGTCCAGCACCGGGACACCGTCCACCAGAAACACGTATTGGTGATAGCCGTGATGCAGTTGGACATGGGCCAGCCATGATCCATCCGGTTGACGTTGCATCGGGGTTTCCCAAGGCTGCCAGCCATTGAAGTCTCCGATCAGGGCAACCCAGGCGGCCTGTGGGGCGATGCAGTAGAAGTTGACTGGCTTGATGTTGTGCTTCGCCGAGTAGCGATTGGGTCGGATCACGAAAGGCAACTCGTAGGTTGGTGTTTCCAGTTTACTCATCATTCATCGCTCCAGTCTGTCTCTTTGGGCGGACATCCGCGCACCGTGTTCATTTTTACTACGGCGCGGCGAGGCCTTCTCCCTCACGACCGGCACCATGCGCCGGGAACTGGGTGAATCTGACGCTGAGAAACGGCGGCAGGATCTCACTGGAAGCGAACGGTGATGCCGGCGGAAGTGCTGAGGGGTTTCAGCTTCCGGCTCGTAAGCAGTTTGTGAAAGACATGAACACCGTCGCTCGATCACTCGACTCTTGGCCGGAGATGTTTCGGCACACTGGCCCACGCCGGTGCGAGTTAGTGGCGGCGGGTTCAATAAACCAACCAAAGGAAAGACACACCGTATGAATACAAGAACTGTTATCACAACGAGCCAGCGCCTCGCGCCGGGGGTGGCAATCGCCCTGTTGCTCTTTGCCGCAACGGGATTACGGGCAGCGGACTTTGAGAAGGGAGCCACACGGCTGATGCGGATGGGCCGGCCCGAACCGGTGCCGGAGAAATCGGATTTCAAACCGATGTCCTGTCAGAAATGCAGGGACGTGGTCACGCAGGTGCCCGACTGGAGCGCCAAGGGCGGGCAGATCATGATGGCCGGGGGGCGTCCGACCAAGCCAGTGGTGCGGCACCAGTGCGAAGGCTGCGCGACCACACTCGAAGTCGTGGGGCATGGGAAAGCCAAGACCCAGCTGGCAAAGCACACCTGCACCAGTTGTGGCAGCGAAAACGAGGGGTGCTGCTCGACCAGCAAGGCCAAGCCGACCCTCACCAAAGGCATGGAGAAGGCGAAATAGGTCCAACCGATTCCTCGAATGAGTTCGCTCAATGTTTTAGACGCGGTTCACGCGAGCCCTGGACGACCGAAGGTCCGACAACCCAATTCGGCAGCCGTGCCGGACGTGCCCGCTCCGAAGACCACACGCCTGGGTAACATTATCAGTCCCGACCGCCGCAACGACGTTTCCGCCGCCGCACCCGGCGTGCGGCTGGTTCTGGCCCTTTCAGGCTATTCAGCGATCCATCCAATTCTCGATGCGTACGAGATGATCTGCCGCCAGCTTCAGCCGGAGTTCAGGGTGGAGGAGTCGTGGTGGAACTTTCACGCGCTGGCGCATCCCTCATTGCGCGATGTCACTGTGGCAGACGCGGCCCGGGCGGACATCATCCTGATTGCCCTGCACAACGCCTCCGACCCGCTGTTGATGCTGCGCGCCTGGGTGGATGCATGGTCCAACCGTCGAGAGGCGGATGAGGGTGCGCTCGTGCTGTTGCTGCCCACGCCGAGTGCGGAAGCCAGCAGCTTCGGCAGCATTGAGGTGTATCTGCGCGAGGCGGCTCGAATTGCCCCAATGGACTTCTTCGTCAATGCGCCGCCGATCTCGTTGATAGAACGAAGCCACGCATCGCGAAGGCTCGCCGCCAAGCAGCTTTGCTCGTCCGAATCCACCCGGTGTTGGGGCATCAATGAGTAGCAGGCCATGCCTATTGATACCGATATGCCGCCCGGCTCTGGGGAAACCTCGGTCGCCGCGCCGCCGCTCCACGCCGTGAAAATGCCTTTCGCCGGTGGGCGAACGACCCTCTCCCGGTGTTGCTCCTACGGGAGGAAACCGCAGTGCTCCGGCTGGTCCAGGAGACGACGCCAACCACGGCGGGTGGTGTCAACAAGGCTCTGACTCCCGATGGTTGCCGCGCTCCAACCTTCCCGCGCCGTCCTGGACGCGGCCGATGCGGATGACATGAACCGCTTGACGGCGGGTGATGATGAGGCTCTTCGCCGGCTGATGCTTCGGCATCAACGCCCGCTCTTGGACCGATTGTCGCGCATGCTGGGCAATGCCACAGAAGCGGACGAACTTTTCCATGAGGCTTTTCTCAGGGTGTATCGCCATCGCCATTCTTTCCGCCCGGGGGCGCGGTTTCAGTCCTGGCTCTACACCATCGCTTTGAACCTGGCGCGGAACTGCCTGCGCACCCGCCGCCGCCAGCCCACTATTGTCCCGCTGCCTGATGACGATGCAGGCAACGGCGTCGTGACCGCAGCCGACTTGCTCGATGCGAGTCCGGCACCAGAGGAAGTCCTGGCGCGAGCCGAGTGGTTGGCGGGCTTGGACGCCGCCCTCGCTGCCCTGCCGCCTCAATTGCGCGAGCCACTGGAACAGTTCGCCTTCGAGGATCGCGGGCAGGCTGACATTGCGGCGGGTTTGGGCTGCACCACCAAAGCCGTGGAAGCCCGTGTTTATCACGCCCGGCAGCAGGTGCTTCACGCGTTGGAAAGCTGCGCAAGAAAGTCTGAGGGGTTTCATCTTCCCCGGCGTAGGCTCAAGAGGAAGCCGCCTTCTGTGGGCAAAGATGCGAGTGCCCCGGCAGGTTGCGAAACAGAAAGACCATAGACGTAAAACAAACAAATGAAACCAACGACACTGCTAATCGGAACCACAATTCTCATTGCCACTGCCACGGGGCTGCACGCCCAGGGATGTTGCAGTGCGTCTTCGGGCGCGACGGGGCACGCCGGACACGGCCAAGCCACGGCCAGCGCCCCCGCCAAGGCCGCCTTGCCGAAGCTCGACTTGAAAGGAGCGGCCAAACCCGTATTCGAGAACTACCTCGCGGTGCAGGCGTCTCTGGCCAGCGATTCGTTGGCTACGATCTCGTCCAGTGCTTTGGCTCTCGCTCTGGCCGTGCGCGAAGATACGGCGAAGAGCTTTCCTGCTGATGTGGCGACCCAAGCTGAGGCGCTGGCCAAGGCGAAGGACCTGGCTGCCGCGCGGAAGGCGTTTCAACCCCTGAGCGAGTCGCTCATTCGCTACGCCAAGAATGGCAACATCCCGGCGGGAACGCTCTACGAGGTCTATTGCCCGATGGCCAAGGCTGGTTGGCTGCAAGCCGACAAAACGGTGCGCAATCCCTATTTCGGGCAGGCGATGCTCGATTGCGGACAGATCAAGGGCTAAAGCGCATCCACTGGACGAAACCGCACGGAACATGTGGTCGAGCGGTGTAACATCCCGATTACAGCCTGTGTCCAATTCAGCCGTGCGCCTTTGGCGCGCTGGCAGTGCCGTTTCCCCACGGGGGTTTCCCCACCCCCGACCTCCCTGGCGGCCCGCCAGCGCGCTCCGACCTCGGACTCTGTCCAGCGATGTGCCGCTTTGGGCTGCCTTCGATCCCATTTTGCAGAGGGATGAAGGTGCGGCCGCCGTAAGCAAAGCAACCTGATCATGCAACCCGCGCGTATTCTCGTGGTGGATGACAATGCGCTTAGCCGCAGGGCGGTGGGCTTGTTCCTGGAGTGTCCGCGATACACCACGGTGTATGCGGCTGACGGGGAAACGGCGTTGAGCATTCTTCTTGGCCAGCCCTTTAACGCAGTGATCACGGATGTGGACATGCCCCGGATGGACGGCCTGGAACTGCTGCGCTACATCCATGATCGTTTGCCCTGGTTGCCGGTCATCATTGTCACCGGGAAGGACTCGGAGAACGTGCGTCAGGCGGCGTTTGCGTGCCACGCCGTTGCCGTGTTCAACAAGCCAGTGCGGCGGGATGCCTTGCTTGAAGCGCTCGCTCTAGGATTGCGGTGGGCGGCAGAGAGATCGTTGGAGCGTTGCCCGTCCGACCTTCCTGCAATCCTTCATTCCGTCGGCGAGTCTGAAAAGGTGACGGATTTGAACAGCCCCATACCAAGATGATCCGGTTTCCATGCGGCAAGACAGATACCGCGAGCAAAGCGCAGTCCTCGCAGCTCGTGCGGAATTGGCGGGCGTTCAGCTTCCTGGCCGTGATCGCCCTGGCGGCACTCTCGTTCTGGCAACCGGTCCGCCACTACGTGCTGACGGCGGGTATCCTTCGATCCGACGCGCCTTCCGAATCCGCGCTGGCAGAGGCGGTCGAAGGCGCATCTGATCCAACTCAAGTCCTGCAATGTATCTGGCAAGCTGGCAGTCTCTCCGGACGCGGTTTTGTGATCGGCTATTTGCAACGCAATCAGAAGCCCGATGCCTTGCTGGTCCGCCAAATGCAACCCGTGCTGGAGCAAGCTGCGTGGGATGCGGACCTCGACACACGGGAGGCTGCCTTCAGCGTGCTGGAGCAGCAGAAGAGCCCGTCATTGCGCCGCTGGTTGCGTCAGCAATTGAGTGACGCTGATCCGGCCGTGCGTGCCCTGGCGGTGCAGCACTTGTCACGCATTGCCAGCTCGAACGACGTGCCCGCAGTGGTCCGTCTGCTGGACGATCCTGATCCCAGAGTCGTGGCAGTCACCGGCACGCTCTTGAAGCGGGTTACAGGGCAAGATTTCGGTCTCAAAGCCACACAGGCGTTGCCCAAATTCGCCTGGCCGCTCTCGACACCTCCCGTCCCCGTGGACTGGGCGGGACTCAACCGTGGACGCGATGCCTGGCGGGAATGGTGGGCGGAGCACCAAGCCTGCTTCCCGTCCGAAGAGCACCCGGCCGAGTCAGCGCCTCACTTCTTCGCACGTCCGACGCCCGACTTTGCATTGGAGGACTTCGATGGAAGGCGTGTGCGGTTGACCGATTTTCGCGGCAAGGTAGTGCTCGTCAGTTTCTGGAATCTCACCAACGATCTCAGCACGGTAGATGAACCGGCTTTCCGCGCCTTGCTGCAAAATCGCGGCAACGATCTTGCCGTCCTCAGCATCGCCATAGACCCGGCCGTGTGGCCCGAGGAAAGTTGCGGTGACCATGGTGGCGGACACGGCGACGAACATGGGGATGCCCACGAACCCGCACAGTCACATTGCCACAAAGCGCGGATGGACCTGGCCGGGACGAGAGCCGCAGCGCGTGCGCTCGCCGCGCGTCTGGCGGTGCGCCATCCGGTGCTCGTGGATACGACCGCCGCGCTTGCACTCCGATATGCCGTCAACGATTTGCCCGCCTATGTGCTTCTGGACGCTCAAGGCAATTTGCGCCGCCGTGTGATTGGCAGCCGGACGGAAGCCACGTTTCGCGCGATGGTGGATAAGGTCGCGCCGACGGTTTTCCTGCCGACGTCAGGCAGGAACTGAAAAAGATTCTCTGAGGGTTTTCCCCCGCTGCGGAGTAAGCCCACTGTAGGGCGGAGCAACATCATCCCCCTGTGCTCTTCCGGCGGCTACGGTGGCCGTCCGTGGCGCACAACGACTCATTACCAAAACAACGCAGAAAGAATCGAACGAATGAACACCAGAAACATCTCGCGCAGTATCACCTTCGGTGCGGCGGCTGTCCTGATCGTCTTGGTCGGGTCGCTGTTCCTGGCCGGGTGCGCAAGTAGCGGTGACAGTGGCAGCGCTGGCAGCAGTTCCAGCCAGCCGAGCCAGCAGCACCACCACTGACGGCAAAGCGGTTGCGCAAACACAAGCGAGTCAGCCATGAAGAAGCGAATCACCCACCAGCACGGCGCGGGCGCGAAAGCGCCGAGCGCTACTCGCTTTGAGTTGGTCTGCCCCGAAGCCCGCGCGGTTTTCCTGGCTGGCTCGTTCAATGACTGGCATCCCACCACATTCCCCATGATCGCCGGAGACGGTGGAAAATGGGTGAAAGAACTGGCCCTGCCGCCTGGCCGCTACGAATACCTGTTCGTGGTGGACGGTGTGTGGGTGGCGGATTCGGCCGCGTCGGAGTCTGTGCCCAATCCGCACGGGGGCGTGAACTCGGTCGTTGTCGCGTCGGCCACAACTTAGGGTGTTTGAACCAGCACCATGAACCTCTCCTCGGAACATCTTCACGTCCTGCTCAACCACCTGCCCTTGGTGGGGCTGATGCTGGCAGCCGTGGTCTTGGTCGTTGCGCTCGCGCTCCGAAATCGTCCGACGATTGTTTTGGGCCTGGCCCTGGTTGGTCTGACGGCTGGGACAGCCTGGCCGGTGATCGAGTCCGGCCAAAGCAGCTATGTCCGGGTGCGGGAACTGGCCGACGAGGAAGGGAAGGCCCACTTGCGACACCACATGGTGTTGGCGGAGCGCTGGGACAAGTTGTATTACGCAACGGCGGCGGTGGCTGTGCTGGGATTGCTGGCGGCATGGAAGTGGCCGCGCGGATTCCACGCGCTGGCTGTTCTGGCGGCACTACTCGCCGCGGCCAGCCTGGTGGCGGGCGCTGTCATTGCAGAAGCGGGTGGCAAGGTCCGGCATCCCGAGTTCCGCAGTGGCCCGCCTGCTCCGGAACATCACGAGGACGGCGATCACGACCACAGCCACTGACCGTCAAAATAAGGAGTTTAGTCCTTAAGCCGCTGTGGTATGATCCTATCATCACCGGTGAATCACTATTTCCATGCAGTTCATCACAAACATGAGTAAGAGCAAATGGTATTGGCTCTTCGCCGGGGTCGGCACTGTTGCCGCAGCGATGCTATTTTCCGGCTGCAGGGGCCTCGCCGTTAAGGGCGAGAAGGAGGCGCGGCAGAAGGTCAAGGACGTCAGCGAGCAATACCGCCCGAAGGGCCAGAAGCCGGAACTGCCCGCTCTGACCAGCCAGTCCAGCCTCAGCAACTTCCTCACCTACGCGCTGCTGAATCAACCCAAGGTCGAGGCCTCGTACTTCGACTGGGTCGCTTCAGTGGAGCGAATTACGGTGCAACGCTCCAAACCGGACCCGCAACTCACCTTCCAGATGGACATCCAGGACGTGGTCACCTCCCTCATGCCGGGCCTCATGATGAGCTTTCCGGGAATGGGCAAGCTCCGCGCCGCCGGAGCCGTCGCCGCGGCGGCCAGCCAGGGCGGTTACTTCACGTTCAGGGCAGCTTCACTCCAGAGCGCTTACGACGTGAAGCGGACTTACTACCGCCTCTATTTCCTGGATGAAAAAATTCGTGTCAACCGCGAAAACCTCGGCCTCCTGCAAGAGTTGGAGCGCCTGGCCCGCTCTCAAAATGAAGTCGGCAAGGCAACCTTGCAGGATGTCTTGCGCGCGCAAATCGAACAGGAACGCCTCAACAACGAGATCGCCAACCTTGAGGATTCCCGCGCGCCCCTGCTGGCCCAGTGGCAGGCCGCTCTCGGCATCCAACCGAACGACCCGGCGCCTCCAGTCCCGACCCGCTTTGAATCCACCCCGCTCGACGTGGCGGCGGACAAGTGGCTGGAGCAGGCGCTGGCGGAGAACACTCGCCTCAAGGCTATGGCCGCCGACGTCCACGCCGCCGAGGCCGCCATCCGCCTCGCCTACAAGGCGCGCATGCCGGACACTAGCGTCGGTTTCATGGCCGACGCCAAGATGAGTCCGGTCCTCTACCGCCCGTGGGGCACCGTCAGCATCCCGTTGTGGCGCGACAAGCTCGCCGCCCAGGTGGCCGAGGCCCAGGCCAACAAGCGCGCGGGCGAGGCCCGCCTCACCGCGGAACAGATCGGCTTGGCCGTGGACGTCGCCGAACGCGCCTTTGTTTATCGCGAGACCACGCGCAATCTGAACGTCCTCCAGAAGACGTTGCTGCCCAAGCAGCGCCAGTCCCTGGAACTGGCCCGCTCGGCCTACCTCTCCGGGCAGGTGGACTTTCTGAATGTGACCGAAGCGGAGCAGACCTTGCTGAGATTCAACCTCGACGAAGTCGAGGCCCGCACGCAGCGGGAGCTGTCGCTCGCCGAGCTTTCCCTGATCATGCAGGGCATGCCCCCCTCCGGCGGAGGCGCCACGGGCATGGAAATATCCTCGCCGGGCATTGGCGCTGGCAAGAATATGGGCGGCGGGGCGTCCTCCAGCGGCATGGGTTCCAGCGGCGGCACCATGCTGCCCGGAAACTCCGCACCGCCTCCGAAGAAGATGAACCAGGGAGGGATGAGCCAATGAGTGGGTTGAAGATTTTACCTATGAAGATTCGAATCCAAAGCGGCCGTGTGGCTGCATTTCTCGTGGCGTTGCTGCTGATCGGCGGCGGCGCGGGCGTGCTGTTGACCGGGTGCGGCGGCGATCACGGGACCGCCGGCCAGGCCAAGGCAGAGCAGCTTTACACCTGCGGCATGCATCCGCAGGTCATCCAGGACCATCCGGGCAACTGCCCCATCTGCGGCATGAAGCTCACGCCCGTGCGCAAGCAGGGCAGCGCGCCCGCGGCAACGCCCTCGGGCCAGCGCAAGGTGAAGTTCTACAAGTCCACGATGAATCCGGGCGAGACGAGCCCGGCGCCCGCCAAGGACAGCATGGGCATGGATATGGTGCCGGTGTACGAAACAGAGGGCGGCGCGAGTGACTCCCAGATCATCAGCATTGAGCCCATGACGATGCAGGATATGAATATCCACACCGCCACGGTCACGCGTGGCCCCTTGCGCCGTCTGGTGCGCACCGTCGGTGTGATTGATTACAACGAGGCCGGCCTCGCCGATGTCACCACCAAGTTCAAAGGCTGGGTCGAGAAGCTTTACGTGGACACCACCGGCCAGCAGGTTCATCGCGGTGAGCCGCTCTTCGAGATCTATTCCCCGGAGCTTTACAGCGCCCAGCGGGAATATGTGCTCGCGCTGGAGGGCGCCAATTCCCCCGGCGGCGCCGCGCTCAAGGCCAGCGCCCGCACCAAGCTCAAGTTCTTCGACATTTCCGACGAGCAGATCGCCGACCTCGAACGCACCCGCGAGCCCCGCAAGACGCTCCGCGTCGTCGCCCCGCAGGACGGTTTCGTGGTGGAGAAGCTGGTCGTGGAAGGCCAGATGGCGGACGCCGGCATGAAACTCTACCGGCTGGCGGACCTCGGGCTGGTCTGGGCGCAGGCGCAGATCTACGAGCAGGATCTCGACTACCTGAAGCTGGGACAGGAGGCGACGGTAACGCTTTCTTACCTGCCTGACCGCGAATTTCGGGGCCGAGTGACCTACATCTATCCGAGCGTGGATGAAAAGACCCGCACGGCGCGCGTCCGCATGGAGTTCCACAACCCCGGCTACTTCCTCAAGCCCGGCATGTTTGCCACCGTTCAGGTCCTCTCCGAACTCGCCCCTTCGGTCCTGCTGGTGCCCGACATGGCGATTCTGCGCAGCGGCGCGAAGAACACAGTGTTCCTCGCGCTGGAAGGCGGCCGGTTCGAGCCGCGCACCGTCGTGCTTGGACCGCAGGCCGAGAATGACACGTACCAGATTCTCAGCGGCTTGACCGAGGGCGAGCGCATAGTCACCTCCGGCCAGTTCCTCCTCGATTCCGAGAGCCAGCTCCGCCAGGCCATCCAAAAGATGAGCGGTCCCAAAGGCGCCGCAGCCGTTGCGACCGACGGCCATGAAGGTCACGGCACCATGGGAGTCACCGCGACAACCCCTCCGCCGCCAGCCATCGGCACCGCCGGCTCGCAAACTAACCTCTTCAAGTACATCTGCCCCATGCCCGAACACGTCTCCATCCAATACGACCACCCCGGCAAATGTTCCATCTGCGGCATGGCCCTGGTCCCAGTCTCGGGCGCGGCCCTCCACAAGCTCCAACCCGGCGGCAAGCTGCTTTTCTACACCTGCCCCATGCCCGAGCACGCCGACGTTCACGAGACCAAACCCGGCAAGTGCCCCAAATGCGGCATGACTCTAATCCCGGTCATGGAAGCCCCGCCGGTCGCTCCCTCAACCCTCAACCCTCAACCCCCAACCACTCTGCTCTACACCTGCCCCATGGCGTCCGACGTGGACGTCGTCTCCGACAAGCCCGGCAAGTGCCCCAAGTGCGAAATGGACCTCGTGCCGACCAGCACCGTGTCCCACGGCAAAATTGCGGAGGAGAACTGGCGCAAGCAGCATCCGCCCGGCGCGCCGCCGGCTCCCGAGCACCAACACTGAGCGCCAAGGACTACCATGCTCAAAGGCATCATAGACTTCTCGCTCAAGAATCGGTTCATCGTCCTGCTGGGGACGCTGGCCCTGGTGCTGGGCGGGGTGTACGCGGTGAAGAACATCCCGCTGGACGCCATCCCTGACCTGTCCGACGTCCAGGTGATCGTTTACACCGAGTGGCCCGGCCAGGCACCGCAGATTGTCCAGGACCAGGTGACCTATCCCCTCACCACCAAGATGCTCTCCGTCCCCAAGGCGAAGGTCGTCCGGGGCTATTCCTTCTACGGCTTCTCTTTCGTGTACGTCATTTTTGAGGACGGCACCGATCCCTATTGGGCGCGCACACGCGTGCTCGAATACCTCAGCGGCATGAGTGGCCGCTTGCCTGCCGGAGTCTCCCCCAGCCTCGGCCCGGACGCGACCGGCGTCGGCTGGGCCTTCATGTATTCCATCAATTCCACCAATCGCGACCTCGCCGAACTCCGCTCCATGCAGGACTGGTATCTGCGTTACCAACTGGCCGCCGTCGAAGGCGTCGCCGAGGTGGCCTCGATTGGCGGCTTCGTGCGCCAATACCAGGTGACCGTGGACCCAACCAAGCTCCGCGCCTACAACCTCTCCATCTCCGAAGTCGCGATGGCCGTGAAGCGCAGCAACGGCGAGGTCGGCGGTCGCTCCATTGAACTGGCGGAAAAGGAGTTCATCCTGCGCGTGCGCGGCTATGTCAACAAGCTGAACGACCTGCGCAAGGTCACCGTGGGCCTCGGCGACAAGGGAGTGCCGATTCTCCTGGGCCAGGTGGCGGACGTGCAGTTCGGCCCGGACATGCGCCGCGGCATCGCCGAACTCAACGGCCGGGGCGAAACTGTCGGCGGTGTCGTAGTCGTCCGCTATGGCGCCAACGCGCGCCAGGTCATCCTCGACGTCAAGAAGAAGCTCGATCAGGCCATGAAGGGCTTGCCCTCCGACGTGACCTATTCCATCGCCTACGACCGCAGCGCCCTCATCGAGCGCGCCGTCAAGACGCTGGAGGAGAAGCTCATCGAGGAAAGCATCGTCGTGGCGCTGGTGTGCCTCGCGTTTCTCATGCACCTCCGCAGCGCCTTCGTCGCCATTGTCATCCTCCCCATCGCCGTCCTCATCTCCTTCCTCGTCATGTTCGGCCAGGGCATCAGCTCCAACATCATGTCCCTCGGCGGTATCGCCATCGCCATCGGCGCCATGGTGGATGCCGTCATCATCATGATCGAGAACGCCCATAAACACATGGAGCATGACCAGGGCAAGAAGCCCCATTGGGACATCATCCGCGACGCGTCCGTCGAGGTCGGCCCGACGCTCTTCTACTCGCTGCTGGTCATCACCGTCTCGTTCTTCCCGATCTTCATGCTCACCGAGCAATCCGGCCGCATGTTCAAGCCGCTCGCCTTCACCAAGACCTATTCCATGGGTGCGGCGGCCATCCTCTCCATCACTCTGGCCCCGATCCTCATGGGTTTCTTCATCCGCGGCAAAATTCCGGCCGAGGAGAAGAACCCGATCAACCGCTTCCTCATCTGGCTCTACCATCCGGTCATTGATTTTGTCATCAAGTGGCGCTGGGCGGTCGTCACGCTCGCCGCCGCGCTGATCGTCTGGGTCTTTTTCCCCTGGAACAAACTGGCGGCCCGGCTGCTGCCGGACGGTCCCGCCAAGGAGTGGGCCTTCAAGGTCGGCAAGATATTCCCCTACCAGAACCTCGGCTCGGAATTCATGCCGCCCCTCTACGAAGGCGACCTGCTCTACATGCCCACCACCTTCCCGGGCCTAGGTGTCACCGAGGCGCGGGCCATCCTCCAGCAGACCGACAAGATCATCAAGACGTTCCCGGAAGTGCACCACGTCTTCGGGAAAGTCGGCCGGGCCGAGACCGCCACCGACCCCGCGCCGATGGACATGATTGAAACCACCATCATGCTCAAGCCCGAGAAAGAATGGCCGGTCGTGGACATCAAGGACGCCGACGGCAAGGTCATCGCCCATCGCCGCCGCACGCCCGACGAGCTGAGCGACGCCATGAACGCCGCCATCCAGTTCCCCGGCCTCAACAACGCCTGGACCATGCCGATCAAGACCCGGACCGACATGCTGGCCACCGGCATCAAAACCCCTGTCGGCATCAAGATCGCCGGCTCGGACCTGGCGGAGCTCGAACGCATCGCCTCCGAGGTCGAGGCCGTCGTCAAAACCGTCCCCGGCACCCTCAGCGCCTTTGCCGAGCGCACCATGGGCGGCAATTACATCGAGTTCAACATCGACCGCGATGCCATCTCCCGTTACGGACTCAACGTCGCCGACGTCCAGGACGTTCTTGAAGTCGCCCTCGGCGGCATGCCGCTCACCACCACGGTCGAAGGCCTCGAGCGCTACGGCGTGAACCTGCGCTATAGCCGTGACTTCCGCGAGAACCTGGGCGCCCTGCGCGAGATCGTTATCCCCACCCCCACCGGCGCGCAAATTCCTCTCGGCCAGGTCGCGAAAATCGAGACCGTTCGCGCCCCCATGGGCGTAAAGAGCGAAGGCGCCATCCCCAACGCCTGGATCTACGTGGACGTGAAGGGCATCGACGTCGGCACTTATGTGCAGATGGCCATGCGCGCCGTCAATGAGGCCGTCGCCAAGGGCGAGATCAAGCTCCCCAGCGGCTACAACATCTTCTGGAGCGGCGAATACGAATACATGCTCAAGGCCCAGCAGCGCCTCATGATCGTTGTGCCGCTCACCCTCCTCCTCATTATCCTGATCATTTACCTCAACACCCGCTCGGCCATCAAAACCGCGATTGTCATGCTCGCCGTCCCCTTCTCGCTCGTCGGCGCCATCGGCATCCTCGCCCTGCTTAACTACAACCTCAGTGTCGCCGTGTGGGTCGGCATCATCGCCCTGGCCGGGCTCGACGCCGAAACCGGCGTCGTCATGCTCTTGTACCTGGACCTCGCCTACGAGGACTGGAAGAAACGCGGCCTCATGGGCAACCTCGCTCACCTCCGGGACGCCATCTATCACGGCGCCGTCAAGCGTGTCCGTCCCAAGGCCATGACCGCCTGCGTCATCGTCGCCGGTCTCGCCCCCATTCTCTGGAGCCACGGCAGCGGCGCCGACGTAATGAAGCGCATTGCCACCCCGATGATTGGCGGTGTCATAACCTCCACCCTCATGGAACTCCTCGTCTATCCTGCCATCTATTACATCTGGCGCTCCCGGACGATCCGGCATCAAACCCAACTGCCGCCAGCGGCAGCGACCGCGGCCCAACCGGAGCCGGCACATTGAAACAACTCGACCTCAAATCCTGACTCACATGAGCATTGAAGACACCATCGGCTACCAACCGGACGTGCCGACGTGCGTGGTGTGCGGCAAGAATGTGCAGGGTGACCGGGGCTTCGCTCGCATCAACCACCACGGCACGATGCTCAATCTTTGCTGTCCGCACTGTCTGGAAACATTTCAAAGCGATCCTTCTCCCTATCTGGCGCGGCTCGTAAAAGTCGAATTCCAGGACGCGTTGAAAACGGCAGTGAAAAGCTGAGACGGCAACGAAACTTAATGAGCCGACTTGTCGTCGCAGGTGCAGTCGAGGCAACCGTGTTTGCTGCACGCGCGGCAGTCGCGGGTGAGTTGTTCGCGAAGATGTTTGCGGGCGCGATGCAAGCGGACGGTGAGATTGTTTCTGGACACGCCAAGTTCGGCTGCGACCGCCGCGACATCTTTTCCGTCCAAGTCCACGCGTTGAAGCAATTCGCGGTATTGCTCCGGCACGGCAGGCAATAACCGTCTGAAACATTGGCAGAGCAACCGCTCGTCTTGCGCGCTCGGGATTTCGGGCAATTCGCGTTGAACCTTTTCCAACGCACGGGCGCGGGCGTCATTGCGTCGGTAAAGGTCAATGATGGAACGGCGCAGAATCCGGTAGAACCACGCGACAGTGTCCTGTTCGCCGACCGGCTGGCGGGCTGAGGCCAGTGCCTTAACCAAGCTTTCCTGCACGACATCTTCCGCCAGATGCGGGTCGGCGAGCCGCTTTCTCGCGAATGCCACGAAGGTTTGCAGGTTCTTGAGGATCGCATCGGTCGCCGATTCCATGGGGTTTAGTATAGCTTTCCGTCAACGAGACGGCAACGGAGTCGAGCCAGTGAAGATTTGGTGTAATGAATCCAAAGGTCGTGCGTTAGCTTGGATGAGGGCGCGAACGGAGCGTCCCCAACGAAAGACTGATTATGGCAAAAGACCCAATCTGTGGCATGACGGTGGATGAATCCTCGCCGCTTCAAGCGGTGCGTGACGGACAGACGTTCTTTTTTTGCAGCGAGCATTGCCGCCAGACATTCCGCGCACAGAAACATGCGACAACATCCGCACACGATGGCGAACTTTCTTGTTGCGATGGCGGCAGCCGCCATGAGCCAGAGCACGCTCACGAGAAAGAGGGACACTCTTGCTGCCACGGCAAGTCTGGCGACCCGCACGCGATTCATCATCACCACCATCACGGCCACAAACACCCAGCGGTGACGCCCTCCGCCGCCGCGAAATACTTCTGCCCCATGTGCCCTGGCGTCGAGTCGGACCAGCCGGGCGATTGTCCGAAATGCGGCATGGCGTTGGAACGCAACCCCGCGTGGAAACCCGCGCCGAAAACCATCTACACCTGTCCCATGCACCCGGAGATCGAGCAGGATCATCCCGGCGATTGCCCCAAGTGCGGCATGGCGCTTGAGCCAAAAACCGTCGCCGCCGAGAGCGACGCGGAGGAGGACAATGCCGAGTTGCGCGGTATGACCCGCCGTTTCTGGATCGGCACGGCGTTGACCTTGCCCGTGTTCATCGTGGCGATGGCGCATCTCATTCCCGCGTGGAGCCACGCCGAATGGTTGAGCGGCGAGATTTCGCGCTGGGGACAATTCATTCTCAGCACGCCAGTCGTCTTGTGGGCAGGCTGGCCGTTCTTCGTGCGCGGCGGACGTTCGCTCGTGAACCGCAGTTTGAACATGTTCACGCTCATCGCGCTCGGTGTCGGCGCGGCCTACGCCTTCAGTGCCGTGGCCATGTTCTTCCCGCAGGCATTTCCGCCCGCAGCGGGCCACAGCGGCAAACCGGCAATCTATTTTGAAGCGGCTGCCGTCATTACAGTGCTGGTGTTGCTCGGTCAGGTGCTGGAACTCCGCGCCCGCCAGCGCACCAGCGGCGCGATCAAAGCCTTGCTCGGCCTCGCGCCAAAAACCGCCCGGCGCGTCACCGCAAACGGCGACGAGGACGTTCCGCTCGATGCCGTGCATCCGGGTGACTTGCTGCGAGTGCGTCCCGGTGAAAAAGTTCCCGTGGACGGTGAAGTAGTCGAAGGCCGCACGTCCGTTGATGAATCCATGCTCACTGGCGAACCATTGCCGGTGGAAAAGACCGTTGGCGCAAAAGTCTCCGGCGGCACGGTGAACACAACCGGCGGCATCGTCATGCGCGCTGAACGTGTCGGCAGAGAAACGATGCTCGCGCAAATCGTGAACCTCGTCGCCCAGTCTCAACGCAGCCGCGCGCCGATTCAAGCGCTGGCGGACAAGGTTGCCGGTTGGTTTGTTCCGACCGTGCTGGCGATTGCCGCGCTCACTTTCTTCGCGTGGTTCGTTTTTGGGCCAGAGCCGCGACTCGCCTTCGCCATCACCAATGCCGTCGCCGTCCTCATCATCGCGTGTCCGTGTGCGCTCGGACTCGCCACGCCGATGAGTGTGATGGTCGGCATCGGTCGCGGCGCACAAATGGGTGTGCTGATTCGCAACGCCGAGGCTATCGAAAAGCTGGCTCTACTGGACACTCTCGCCGTGGACAAAACGGGCACACTGACCGAGGGCAAACCCAAACTGGCGCAGGTGTTGCCCGTTGGCGGGATTGATGAGCAGGAATTACTGCGTCTCACCGCTTCGCTCGAACAAGGCAGCGAACATCCGTTGGCTCACGCTGTCGTCATGGCTGCTCGCGAAAAAGAACTTCCGCTCGAAGCCGCGAAGGATTTTCAGTCCACCACCGCAGGCGGCGTGGCGGGCACTATTACAGGCCGCAGAGTGCTGGTTGGCAAACCCGACTTCCTGCGCGAGAACGGAGTCACCGACATCTCAGCGCTCGAATCGCTCGCCGCTCCCCACCAGGCCGAAGGCGCGACGGCCATCTTTGTCGCCGTTGATGGCCGCGCCGCCGGAGTTTTGACCGTGGCCGACCCGGTGAAAGCCACCACTTCGCAGGCGCTTGCCGAATTGCATGAGCTTGGCGTGAATGTCCTGATGCTCACCGGCGACAATCCGCGCACCGCCGAAGCCGTTGCGCGCAAGCTCGGCATTGCTGATTTTCAAGCGGGCGTCACTCCGCACGACAAACACGAGAAAGTCAAAACGCTCAAGGCAGCGGGCCGGATCGTCGGCATGGCTGGCGATGGCATCAATGACGCGCCCGCCCTGGCCGCCGCCGATGTGGGCATTGCGATGGGCACGGGCACGGACATCGCGATGGAGAGCGCCGGTGTCACGCTCGTCAAAGGCGACCTGCGCGGCATCGTGCGAGCGATCAAGCTTGGCCGCGCCATGATGGGCAACATCCGGCAAAACCTTTTCTTCGCGTTCGTCTATAATGCGCTGGGGGTTCCCGTCGCGGCGGGCTTGCTCTATCCGTTCTTCGGCCTGCTGCTCAGTCCCATCATCGCGGGCGCTGCCATGAGCTTGAGTTCGGTTTCTGTAATCAGCAATGCTCTGCGCCTACGCCATACGCGGTTGTGAAATGAAACCCGGTAGAACTTAACGTAAATGACCTGTTGCAAAAGCCCGGATACGCTCATGCTCTGTTGAACCACCTGCCCATCATCGGGCTGGCGGTCGCCGGGTCGGCGCTCGTCGTTGCGCTCGCCTCCAGGAACCGCGGGACGGTATTGGGCAGCTTGATGCTCGTGGCGGTGATGGCAACCTCGGTCTGGCCGGTGATCAAGTCCGGCGAGTCCGCCTACAACCGCATTCGCGCCATCTCGGACTCCGAGGGCGCGTCGCTCTTGAAACCGCACATGCTCATCGCAGATCGCTGGGCGTGGCTTTACTACCTCGTGGCCCCTGGCTGCGGCCGTGGCCCCTCTGGCGGTATGGAAGCGTCCTGAGAAACTGCGGTGGTTTGGAATTCCCGTTGCCTTGCTGGCCGCGGCCAACCTGATGGCGGGCGGGGTCGTGGCCAAACTGGGCGGCGAAGTCCGGCACCCGGCATTCCGCCTCGGCTCGACGCTTGTGCCTCCAGATCTGCCGACGAACCACGACCATGAGCCATGAGCATGAGCACGCGCACTGAAACTACTGCGCCACACTGCTCAGTTATGTCAAAACAACCTGCCAACCAACCCGGGAGCAGACCGCTCCCGCTGCTGGCCGTCGGATTCTTCATCGGTGGCCTGATTACCAGCACCATCGTGACGCTCGAAATCGTTCCCGCCATATATTCCCTCTGGCGCGGGCGGCAGGTGGAATGGGTGAAAGGCCCAAAACCCCCTCACAAGAAGTGGGAGGATTTGAGCATGCAATTCATGGAGTGGGAGAAACAGGCGTACAAGGAGTCCTTGCCGGCTCAAGCCGAGTCAAGGTCCTGAGCGGGTGATCGGCGCAGGCGCTTGCCTCAATCTCGGCCAAAAAGTTTGCGGGGAAACACCCGCTGCGGTGTAGGCAGTAACGAAGGCGGCCACGGCGGCTGCCAGTGAAACCAGAAAACAAATTGAAAGAGACCATCGTATGAAGAGCATCAAGAACATTGGCAACTACCTGACCCGTGGAACACTCATCGTGGCCGTGGCCGGCCTCACCCTCCTGGCCAACAGCGCTGTGGCCCAAGAGAAAGGCGGCGAGCGCATGATGAAGCTGCTCCGCCTCAATACTGCGGCGGACGTGCAGAAGGTGGAAGCGGGCGACACCATCGTCATGTCCTGCCCGAAGTGCAAGGACACCTGGGTGAAAGTTGTTCAGCCGATGGGCAAAGGCGGGCGGCAGGAGACGGCGAACATCCAACGACACGAATGCCCTGGCTGCGACACGAAGATTGTGACCGAAGGCGTGGGCAAGCAGGCCAAGAGCGTGGTAAAGCACACCTGCAAGCAGTGCGGCAGCGAGGACATGTCCTGCTGTGTGATGAAGAAAGGTGCTGGCCCGACCCCAGGCATGGACGAGCACAAAGGGCATCAACATTGACAGCGTGATCTCCCCAGCGTTTTGGACATCAAACCAATCCATGATAGTGTACACGCATTCTTATGCACATACAGCAATCTCGGTCCAGTATGAGTGCAGGCACAACTCACTTCCGGCCAGCGATGGCGACGCTGTTGCTCGCTCTGGCCTTCACGATATCGGCGCACGGCCAGAACTGGATGACGAATGGTCTGGTCGCCCACTACCCCATGCATGGCGATGCCACTGATGTCAGCGGCCATGGGATGCACGGGAGGATCATGGGGACGCCGATGATGGTCACCAACCGGTTTGGAGAGCCAGGCCACGGCATCGCTTTCGCCGGGGGCATGGACGCGATCATGCTCACCAACCTGAACGTGAACATGGTCACGAACAGTCAGAACACCGTCTGTCTCTGGATGCGCTGGGACGGTGGGGTCAACGGAAGCACGAATCCTGTTGCCATGCCGTTTGGCTGGGGGAACACAAATCAGAATTATTGTTTGCTCTTCCAGCAGGAAGGCAACGGCCGATTTGGATTCAGCGGGGGCATGGCCGATGTCTATGGCACGGATTACGGCCCGATGCTCTCGAACCACTGGGTTCAGGTGGCGGCAGTTTTCAACAACGGGAACATGATGAACTCCGGGCTTTACATCAATGGGCAGCGGATGACGGGTTCGATGACGGTCGGCGGGATGCCGATGGGCATGGGGATGATGGTGCAGCGGAGCGCACATCCGATGGCGTTCCTCGGGGGATTCGGCGGGCAGGGATCTGTCCCGTATCAGTTCTTCGGGGCAATGAGCGACGTTCGCATCTACAACCGGGCGCTTACCGCCGAAGAAATCACGGCGCTATTTGGGATGGAAGCCGCTCCCTCCCTCCGGATGATGGCAGGAAGCACGGCAGGCACTGCAAATCTGGAGTTCAGTTCGATGATGATGGGTTGGCAATTCCAGATGCAGTCCTCCAGCGATCTGACCCACTGGACGAACTATTCCGATATGTTCATGCCCACTCCAGGCACGATGGTTCGCACGGTCAATTCAGGAGGGCCACACATGTTCTGGCGGTTGCAGGCCAGCCCATGAACCAGAACTGATCCTGCCCTGGTGTTCACTCTACCCTGACGATCCGGGCATCGCTTCGCACCAAGATGAAGACAAACCGCAGACAATTCATTGGGCGCACAGCGCAAGGCGCGGCGATGGTCGCGGCGGGGATGCAGTTCCTGCCGCTTACCCGGTTGCGGGCGCAATCCGTGCGTTCGGGCAATCCGTTGCGATTCCCCGCTGACTGGGCTGGCGGCTCGTTGACCGTGGCCCGCGCCAATCTCGCCATCTGGCCCGGCTATTCCACGGCGGTATCTGCCATCAACGGGGGAGTCCCCGGCCCGACGATTCGCGTCCGACGCGGCGAGGAGTTTGCGGCGCGCGTCCAAAACAACCTGGGCGAACCCTTGGTGCTCCATTGGCACGGAGTGTTAGCCCCGGAACGGATGGACGGTCACCCGCGCGACCAAGTCGCCGCTGGGCAAAGCTACGAAGTCCAATTTCCCGTCCGCCAGCGCGCCAGCACTTGCTGGTATCACGCGCACACGGACCAACTGACGGCAGAGCAGGCTTACGCGGGTGTGGCCGGTTTCTTCATCATCGAAGACCCGGCGGAAGTGGCCTTTGGTTTGCCTTCGGGCAGCCATGATGTGCCGCTCGTGTTCATGGACAAGCGGGTCAGCGCCTCTCGTCAACTGGTCTATGCGCCGTCCATGATGGACGTGATGAGCGGCTATCTGGGAGACGTGATGCTCGTTAACGGCACGCCTGACCCTTGGCTGTCAGTTGACCGCGGCCTCTACCGGCTCCGGCTGTTGAACGGCTCGAACGCCCGCATCTACAAAGTGGCGCTGAGCGATGGCCGACCGTTTCACCTCATTGCTACGGATGGCGGCCTGCTGGCCGCTCCCGTGTCCGTAACTTCGGTAATGCTCGCGCCCGGACAGCGTTTGGAAGTCCTCGTGGATTTCTCGGTTTACGCGGTTGGTGCGTCGGTTGTGCTGAAGAGCCTCAGCTTCCCTGGTGGCGGAGGCATGATGGGTGGTCCGCAGCAGGGGACGGAGATGGACTTGTTGCGCTTCTACGTGGATAGCGCCGCGACCGGCAATGCAACCGTTCCGGCGACGCTGCAACCGTTCACGCCCCTCAACCCGGCACAAGCCCGCCGCACGCGTGTCTTCACGCTGGCCATGTCCGGCATGGTTCACACCATCAACGGGCAGCTTTTCAACATGCAGCGGACCGACTTCAGCGTTCCGTTCGGTGACGTAGAGATTTGGGAATACCGGAACACCGGCACTGAGCCCCATCCGATGCACGCGCACGCGGCGCTTTGCCAAGTGTTGAGCCGCAGCAGCGCGGCGACGCTGCCGCCCGAAGATGCCGGCTGGAAAGATACTGTGCTGGTGAATCCGAGCGAGACGGTGCGCGTCCTGACGCGCTTCGACACCCATTCCGGATTGTTCGTGCATCATTGCCACAACCTCGAACACGAAGACTCGGGGATGATGCAGAACTTTGAGGTGCTCCCTCCGCCCACGCTCGCCGTCCAACGCGACGGAACAAGTGTGACCCTCTCGTGGCCGGAAGCGGAACAAGGTTGGCGATTGGAATCGTCCGCTGAGACGAGTGGCGCGGCTTGGGATTTGGTGGCCCAGAACCCCACCCTGGTCGGCGGTCGCTGGACGGTGACAGTCAGCGAGACAACGGGCCGGCGTTTTTATCGGCTGGTCAAGCCATGAAGTCGGCGGGACTCGTGGAGCGTTGATTCAAACCTGTTTGGAGTCGAGAAAACCGTTCAGAACCTTGGATTTGCGAATAAAGTTTGCACGATTCCCGCCGTGGTGTAGTCTATCCGCCGTGAGCAAGCTCACCAAAATTGCCGCGATGTTGGCGCTGGTCCTCTATGGACTGGCGTCAATGCACTGCATTTTGGAGGGCGTGCCCGGTTTTGATTTCCTCAAGACCTGTTGCTTCGTGGACTCAGGGGCTTCCAGCCCGAAGGATTGCGAAAGCGATGAGTGCGTTGTCGAGAGCGGAGATTACCGGGCTGAAGAACAGTCTGTCTCCGCGCCCCAACCGCTGCTCCTCCTCGCCCTGCTTTCCTCGGTGATTGAAGTTCCGCTGCCTGAGCCTCCTGTCGCATCGTTGGTTGCTTCGGAATCTCCGCCGGAACTTCCCAAAGGCTGGCAGTTCTCCCATCGCACGGCCCTTCCTCCCCGTGCGCCTTCCATTGCTTCCTAAGTAGTCCCGTTCGGGACTCTATCTCCGTCGTGGTGTGATCTCACGCCGCGCACTCTCATTTGCCGTTCTCCAGTCGTTTTGTGTTGGTCGTTCGTGTCGGTGTCTTGTTTGAAATTTATGAAGCAAAGAATTGATTCAACAGTTTTGCGTTCCTTGGCCTGCTCGCTGGCATTCAGCGGCGGCTGCTTCTTGGGATTCGCTGCCCAAGCGGCTGATTCGCCCGCACCACCGCCACCGGTGAGTTCGGCGACCAATGTCCTGACGCTGGACGGAGCGGTCGGCCTCGCGCTGGAGAACAATCCTGAACTGCGCGCGTCCAGCGGGCGCATAGATGCGGCCACCGGACGCGCCTATCAGGCCAAGCTCTGGACGAACCCGGAATTGACCCTGAGCGCGGAGGATTGGCCCACGAGCGGCGGGGGTTTCTCCGATGCCAAGAAGCTGGTGGGGGTGGCGCAGACTGTGCCGTTTCCCGGCAAGAAGAAGCTCGACCGCCAGATCGGCGTGTCCGGCATCCGATTGTCCGAAGCGGAGTTGAGCCTCCGGCGCGTCGAACTGGTCCGCGACGTAAAGACGACTTTTTATCAGGTGCTCGCGGCGGAGCGATTGGTGGACGTGGCCGGTGAGTTGGTGAAAGTGGCGGAGTCCTCCGCCACCACCGCCCGCAAGCGGGTGGCCGCCGGAGCGGCTGCTGACCAGGAACAGTTGCGGGCGGAGATCCCGCTGGAGCAAGCCCGGACCGAACTTTCGGGTTTTCAACGCGAGTTGGTGACAGCTCGGCAGACCTTGGCGTTGCTCCTCGGGCGTCCGGACCTGAGCGAAACTCCCGTGGCGGGTTCGTTGGCGGAAACCGCCAACCTGAACCTGCTCGAACACGGACCTGAGCAATGGCTCGCAAATCATCCCAGCGTGGTCGCGGTGAAGAGCAGTCGTGACCGCGCCGAACTGGAACTGCGCCGGTCTCGGCTCGAACCGTATCCTGACGTCAGATTCGGCCTCGCAGGTGGACGAGAGTCTGGTCCGGCCGGTGGGGGCATCGTGCAGTTTGGTCTTTCCGTGCCACTGCCAATCATTGACCGCTCGAAAGGGAAGAAGCAGGAGGCGCAGGCAAATGTTCGCATCGCGGAGGCCGACCAGGTCGCCGTCGAGCAACGGCTGTTGCGCGAGTGGGGCACGGCGAGCAAACGGTTTCGCACCGCCGTGGAGCAGGTCGCCAGCTACCGCGAACGGATTCTGCCCAAGGCGGACGAAGCCTTGCGGCTGGTGCAGGCCGGCTTCGAGCAAGGCAAGTTCGGCTTCATTGACCTGCTCGACACGCAACGCACCACCGCCGAAGCGCGTCTCGCGTATCAGCAGAAGCTGCTCGAACTGAGCGTCGCCCAAGCCGAACTGGAGTCGCTCGCAGCGGGAGGCATTCAACCGCAACCAGGCAAGACTCAACCGTGAAAGGGAGGACACCGTGCGCATCATAACGAGACATACCTTCATTGCTCTGGCGGTTCTGTTCCTCACCATGATGGCCAGCCCAGCATGGGCGCGCCTGCCGAGGCCCATTCAGGCGACGGGCACTGCGGTTTTTGTGGACCACGACACGCAGTCGCTGGTGTTCAAAGCTGGGAAAGACAAGAAGCCGCTGGTGCTCGATTGGAACAAGGACACCGATTTCCTCAAAGACGGCCAGGCTACTACCGCCGCACAACTCAAGAGCGGCATTTCCGTCTCGATTCACTACCGCAAGCCCACCTTTGGAAGACCCTTGTTGACCGAAGTCTTTTGGAATTCTCAAACGACACACTGAACCCCTTAACACACTGACTCGAATTTTAGCATGAAGACGAAAATGACTCTGAAACTCGCCGCGCTGGCGAGTGTTGTGGCCGTGGCGCTGTTCGCCGGTTGCAAGAAGCAGGAAACCCATAGCGAGCATGATGGTCATGACCACTCCGGCCATGCTCCCGCCAAAACCAACTCGCCCGCCGCAGATGATCATCAGGGCCATAACCACGGCCCGGGCGAGCACGCTCCTGCACCCGCCAAGTAAACAAGTGAACGACAAACAAAAGACTATGACAACACTGACGATTTCCAAGATGACCGTTCTGCCGCTGGTGGCGGCGGTGACTCTACTGACGGCCTGCTCCAAGCAGAGTGAACCCGCAGATGACGGACACGGGCACGGCGCAGGCGGACATGGCGAGGCCAAAGCCCATGTCGAAACCAAGGATGGCGTGGAGATGTGTACCGAGCACAACGTGCCGGAAGCGCAATGCGGCATCTGCAAACCGCAACTGGCGGGGACACTGAAACCTGGCGAGTCGGCGAAGGTGCGACTGGCCGCCAAAGACTCGGCCGCCATCGCCGGCGTGCAGACGGACACTCCGACCGTAGGGACGATTGCCGACGCGGTGGAGTGCTACGCCGAACTGGCGTTCAATCAGAACAAGCTGGCCCAGATTGCCGCGCCGGTGGGCGGTATCGTGCAGGCCGTGGAAGTGGACCTCGGCAGCAAGGTCGAGGAGAAGCAGTGCGTGGCGAACATCTGGTCGGCGGCCATTGCGGAAGCGGTGGCCAAATCGGTGCTGACGCATCAGACGCTGGACCGCGAGCGCAAGCTGCGCGCCGACCGCGTGACCTCGGAGAAAGACTTGCAACAAGCCGAGGCGGAACATCGCTCCGCCTGCCAGCAAGCGCGCACGTTCGGTTTCAGCGAGGAAGACATCAACCGGATGGGGGGGAAGCCCAATGACCCGGTGTATCTGGAAGTGCGCGCGCCTTTTGCGGGTGAAATCGTCGAGCGCAACGTCGTGCGTGGTGCGCTGGTGGAAGCCGGCAAATCGTTGTTCACACTGGCGGATCGCTCCACCATGTGGGCGATGCTGAACCTTCCTGAGTCGGCGTTGGCCCGCGTGAAAGTAGGGCAAACGGTGGAACTGAGGGTGGAATCGCTGCCGGGCCAGATGTTCACCGGGAAGCTGACGTGGATCGGGGCGGAAGTGGACGAGAAGAGCCGCATGGCTCGCGCTCGCGCCGAGGTGGCGAACCCCGATGGGTTGCTCAAGTCCAGGATGTTCGCCCAAGCCCGCATCCTGACACGCAACGCGGAGGGCGCACTGTTGTTGCCGTCCTCGGCCATTCAGCGCATGGAAGGGAAGAGCTATATCTTCGTGAAAGTGGAGGACGATTTATTTGACGCTCGCGCGGTCCGTCTCGGGGCCAAGTTCGACGGCAAGGTGGAAATCGTCGAGGGCCTGAAGGCGCAAGAAGTGGTGGCGGTGAATCATGCCTTCCCGCTCAAGTCCGCCTTCCTCATTTCCCGGCTGGGCGCGGGTTGCGCGGATGACTAGGCCGAGAGCGACCATCACCTGAAAGACCTATACCATGCTTAACTGGCTCATCAAGACCTCGCTCAAGAACCGTCTGCTCGTCGCCATCCTGGCGTCGGTGCTCGTCCTGGTGGGCGGGCGCTCGCTCACGAACCTGCCGATTGATGCCTTCCCGGACACGACGCCGGTGCAGGTGCAAATCAACACCACGCTGCCCTCCCTCAATGCGGAGGAGGCGGAAGCACAAGTCACCATTCCGGTGGAACTGGCCATCAGCGGCCTGCCCGGCCTGAACAACATCCGCTCCGTGTCGAAGTTTGGCCTGTCGCAAGTCGTGGCCACGTTCGACGATGACACGAGCATCTTCCGCGCGCGGCAGCTAATCACGGAGCGGCTGCAAACCATCGAGTTGCCGCCGGGCATTGCGCGACCGCAGCTTGGCCCCATCTCCACGGGGTTGGGCGAGGTGTTCCATTACGTGGTCCGCTCGGACAACACCAACCGGACGCTCCTGGAATTGCGCGAGATTCAGGATTGGGTGGTGAAGCCGCAGTTACGCAAGGTGCGGGGCGTGGCGGAAGTCAACACCTGGGGCGGATTCGAGAAGCAGTTCCACGTCATCACGGAGCCGCAACGGCTGGTGAAATACGGTCTGACGCTGGAACAACTCTTTGAGGCGCTGGAGGCGAACAACCAGAACGTGGGCGGCGGCCAGGTGGTGCGCAGTGGGGAATCGCTCCTGGTGCATGGTTTGGGTCTGACCACGAACGTGCAGGAAATCGGCAGCATCGTCATCGCGTCGTACGACGGGACGCCGGTGCGCGTGCGCGACGTAGCCGAAGTAAAGGTGGACCACGAAATCCGGCGCGGAGCAGTCACGGGCGCGGGTAAAGGGGAAATCGTGCTGGGGCTGGGCTTCATGCTCATGGGCGAGAACAGCGCGGTGGTCACGCATGGCTTGAAAGACAAACTCGCCGAAGTGCAAAAGACGCTGCCCAAAGACGTGGTGGTGGAGGTGCTCTATGACCGCACGGAACTGGTGGATAACGTCATCGAAACCGTCAAACACAACCTGCTGGCGGGTGCGTTGCTGGTCATCGCCATCTTGTTTGCCTTCCTCGGCAATCTGCGGGCCGGCTTGGTGGTGGCAGCGTCCATCCCGCTCTCAATGCTGTTCGCCGGTGATTTGATGTTGCAGGCCGGCATCTCGGCCAGCTTGTTGAGCCTGGGTGCGGTTGACTTCGGCCTCATCGTGGATGGCTCGGTGGTGATGGTCGAAAATGCCATGCGTCGCCTGGCGATGCGCCAGCATGAACTGGGACGTCTGCTAACCAAGGAGGAACGCGAGGAAACGCTGACCAGCGCGTCTCTGGAAGTGGCGCGGCCTGTGGCGTTTGGCGTCGGCATCATCCTCATCGTGTTCCTGCCCATCCTCGCGCTGGAAGGCGTGGAAGGAAAACTGTTCAAGCCGATGGCGCTGACGATGATTTTCGCGCTGGCCGGTTCGCTGATTCTGGCGCTGACGCTCACGCCGGTGCTGGCGGCGTTGTTTCTGCCCAAGCAGGTCAAGGAGAAGGAGCCGTGGCTGGTGCGGCTGTCGCATCGTCTTTACGAGCCGGCGCTGGGACTGGCGCTGCGATTCCGCGCGCTCGTCCTGGTGGGCGCGCTGGCGCTGCTGGTGGGCGTGCTCCTTCTGGCCTCACGCATGGGCGGTGAATTCCTGCCCAAGCTGGGCGAGGGCGCCATCGTGGGCACCACCGTCCGGCTGGCGGGCGTCTCGGTTGAAGAAGCGGTGGCCTACAACACCCGCATTGAAAAGCTGCTGCTAGCCGAGTTCCCTGACGAGATCACCAACATCTGGTCGCGGCTGGGCAGCGCGGAAATTGCCACCGACCCGATGGGCATTGAACTGACGGATTTCTTCCTGGCACTCAAGCCGCGCGCGCAATGGAAAAAAGCCCGCACCCAGACGGAGTTGGTGGATAAGATGCGCGAGCTGTTTACCAAATTTCCCGGCATGACGGTGGCGTTCAGCCAACCGATCGAGATGCGCTTGAACGAAATGATTGCGGGCGTGCGGTCGGATGTTGCCATCAAAATCTATGGCGACGACTTGGAGACGCTCCGCCGCCTCTCCGACGAGGTGCAAGCGATCTTGGGCGGCATCTCCGGGCGGGGCGAAGTGACCGGCGAACAACTCGTTGGTCAACTCATTTTGCAGGTGCGGGTGGACCCACAAGCCATCGCCCGCTATGGCGTGCCCACGCGCAACGTGCTCAACGTGGTGGAAGCCGTCGGCAGCCGCAAGGTCGGCGAAATCCGTGAAGGTCAGCGCCGCTTTTCTTTAGTGGTGCGGATGCCGGATCGGCAACGCACCGACCCCGACGCGCTCGCGGCCACGCTGATTCCGACGGCGACCGGCTCGGTCCTGCCGCTCAACCAAGTGGCGCAAGTGGTGGAAACGGAGGGGCCGTCCACCATCAACCGCGAGTGGGGCCGGCGCCGCATCACCGTTCAATGCAACGTGCGCGGGCGTGACGTGGGCAGCTTTGTGGCCGAAGCACAGAAGAAGATAGCCGACCTGGTGAAACTGCCTGAAGGCTACAGCATCGAATGGGGCGGCCAGTTCGAGAACATGCAGCGGGCCAACGCCAAGCTCATGTTTGTGGTGCCGATGGCGCTGGGGCTGATTTTCGTGCTGCTCTACTTCAGCCTGAAATCGCTGCGCGACGTATTCATCGTGGCCACGGGCATTCCCTTGGGCGCGGTGGGCGGCGTGCTGGCGTTGTGGTTGCGCGGGATGCCCTTCACCGTGAGCGCCGCCGTCGGCTTCATCGCCCTCAGCGGTGTGGCCATTCTCAACGGTTTGGTGCTGGTGACGTTCATCAAACAGAAGCTCGATGCGGGCGAACCGCTGGAGCAGGCCGTGCGGGAGGGATGTATGGTGCGCCTCCGTCCAGTCCTGATGACGGCGCTGGTGGCAGCGGTGGGCTTCATCCCAATGGCGGTCAATGTGGGTGTGGGCGGTGAAGTGCAACGCCCGCTGGCGACGGTAGTCATCGGCGGCATCTTCACGAACACGTTGCTGACCTTGCTGGTGCTGCCGACGCTCTACACGACGTTCCGGCGCAAGAAGCCCGCTGAAGTGCCAGCCGAGCCGCAGACCCTGACCCCGGAGAACTCAATAATATGAAAGAGATCAAAGCCATCATTCAACCGTTCATGCTGGAGCGGGTGATTAACGCCCTGCATCAAATCAAGGGCCTGCCTGCCGTGACGATTTCGGCGGCGCACGGCTTGTCCGTCGAGCGCGGTGCTTTCGACCAAGTGGCCAAGACCAAGCTTGAAATCATGGTGCCGGACGAGCAGGTCGAGCAACTCGTCGAAGTCATTCAGAAAGCCGCGCATACCGGCAATCCCGGCGACGGGCGCATCTTTGTCCTGCCCGTCGAGACGACGGTGAAAATCCGCACCGGCGAGCGAGGCGCGTGGCGCTGAGAGCTATGGACCGCAACTCGACCATGCAACGGCCAGTCCGCGAGCCGCCTCGCTGGGCGATTCCGATTGAGTTCGACGACGATTTGTCCTTTTGCGTTGTCCTCGCACTCATGTCGAAGCAGAGCGCTGCCCGGACCCTTTCCCCAGCACTCCAACCGCGCACTTTCGTTCGGTTCGAGAGGAACCGAGGTCGCGGCGGGTGTTGGGGACCATTGAACCTCCAAAGAAAGGACTGAACACGGCCAAGAAAGTGAGAACCAACCGCACACAAACCCAAATCGTCCGCCTCGAGTTCCAGCGCGAGGGCGCCCAAGCGGTGTCCATCGCCGGAACCTTTAACGATTGGCGCCCCGACGCCACGCCGATGATTGCGCTGGACGACGGACGCTGGGTCAAGGAATTGGCCCTGCCGCCCGGTCGTTACCAATATCAGGTCGTGGTGGACGGCGCGTGGCGGCACGATCCGGCGGCGGTCGGGCAAGTGCCCAATCCGTTTGGCGGCTTCAACTCCGTGCTTGTGGTGGCAACAATACCATGAAAAGGCACTTCCGCATACATCACCCGCCGTCAGAAGTGCAGATGAATTCACTGAACATCCAACTCCAATCCATTTTGAAGTGCCCGAACTGCGGCTTCCGCGTCGAGGAGACGATGCCAACAGATGCCTGCGTCCATTTCTACGATTGCCCGCGGTGCGAGACACGGCTCAAGCCAAAACCCGGCGACTGCTGCGTCTTCTGCTCCTATGGAACGGTCACGTGCCCGCCCCACCAGGCTAACGAGGATTGTTGTGGGGCAGGTGGTGCGAGGGAAGAAGCGAAAAAGGAAATGAGTCAACGAGGCCATGATTTATGAAGACGACCGCCACTTCCAGAGTTGTGGTTGGAGTGTTGCTGAGCGCCGCCTGTCTGGCATCGCCCTCGGCATCCGCAATACAGCCTCGCGCACGACCAGCAGAGGGAAAGATTTTGTTCGTGGACCACGACACCCGGAGCTTTGTTTTCAAACCGGACAAGAAACGACCGCTGGTGCTGGACTGGACCAGGAACACCGTGTTCGTCCACAACTGGCAACTGACCAACGCCCTCGCCCTCCGGGAGGGCTTGTCAGGCACAGTCTATTATCACTCGCCCCTGTTCGGAAAGCCGTATGTCACAAAGGTCATCTGGGAGAACGGCAAGAAGTGAAGCACAAGTGTTGAACTGCATGAAAACAAACAGGAAGTCCAAACAGAAGAAAGACGGGGTAGTCCCACAGAGAATCCGAATCGAGTTCCACGATGAGCACGCCCGGCAGGTGAGCTTGGCGGGCACGTTCAACGAATGGCGGCCGAATGCCACGCCTATGCTCACGCTAGGTGGCGGTCGCTGGGTGAAAGAACTGGTGTTGCCACCGGGCCGCTACGAATACCTGTTTATTGTGGACGGCGAATGGCAGTCGGACCCGGCTGCGGTGGAAGAAACGCCGAATGTTTACGGCAGCCTCAATTCGGTGTTGAACGTGCCGGGGTCTGCGCGGGGCACGAAAGGGACTGAACCATGAAAACCGTCCTTTCACTCAGTGTGCTGCTGGCGCTACTGGGGGTCGGCTGCGCCTCGCTCCGACCACTCGCGTCCACACCTCCCGCTGCCGTGATCGAACTTACGGAGCCAATGACCATCCGCTACATGCTCCAAGGGGATACGATTCTGCCGGCGGGGGAATACCGGGCAACGCTGGAGGACAACGGCGGTTATTACTACGCCGCACCGGCAAAGCTCATCAGGAACGACACAGTGGGCTGGCAACTCGATGGGGGCTTGTATCTGAAGAAAGGCGCTCAGATGCCAACCCACTATTACGTCGTCGGACAACACCACGCGACCGGCCTTTATCGCCTGAAGACGGAGCCGCAGTTCAAGCTGAAGCCCTGAAGGTAGGAAAGTGACAACGACTACAATGAACGCGCCTCCCCAGCGGGAACGGAATCCAAGACGCCGTGCTTGCGTGCTCTACGCAGAGGATGATCGCCTGACCTCGGCGGCCATCGTCCGGTTGCTCACCATCAAGGGATTCAAAGTCGAATCTGCGGCCAATGGACAGGAAGCACTCGCAAAACTCTTGTCGCAGCCTGCTGCATACGACTTCATCATCACCGACCAAGCCATGCCCTTGCTGACGGGCGAGGAGTGGCTCAAAGAAATCCGTGGAAGCGGCTTTTCCGGCAGGATCATCGTGTATGCCGCTTCCCTGCCAGGCGACTTGGAGCGTCGCTTGCGGGAATTAGGTGTGGAGAAGATCGTCCAGAAGACGGAGAGCCTTCAATCACTCCTGGACGCGCTTGAGGAACGGCTGGAAACTCCGTGAAGACTCTACTCCACGTCACATTCTTGAAACCGGAGGCGTTCCAACCGCCGATCCGACGCCTCGCCCTCCTTACTCAGAACGGGCGGACCTATGTTCCCCCACGCAAGCTTGCTCCACCAGTTCTCCTGGCACAACGGTGGTGCAGGCAATGGGCAGATGTGTCGCATTACCCTCAACCACCCGGTGACGCTCCGTTCTTGCGCGGAAAATGCACGCGAAGTGCCGACGGCTGGGAATCTGCAATGGACGGTGTATTCAAAACGCCGATACCTCGATGAGCCGATGGATGTCACCCGAAAAAGCCGCCAAGTGCGCCGCCCGCGCCGAGAAGGATGCCGAGCAAAAGCGCCGGCAGAATCGGAACAGTTGGCGGATCGTGATAGGGCTTGTAGTGTTTTGGGTTACGTTTGGCATTGCCGATTATTTCTGGTTGCGGCATCAGGCGAAACAGCGGCACGAGCAGCGTTACCATCGAGCCGGAAGGACCAACGCTCCTGTTTCCACCCCGCTGGATGGCGGACAGAACCACACGGCCAACCATGACTGAAAAGTGCCACAATTGCATGAGACTCACCCCGTTTGTGTTTGTGTTCGGCGTAGCGGCACTGGTCCTGAGTGGCTGCACCACAACGTCCACGCCATCTGAGGCAGACAATGCGTTTGAAGAGTTCCGGAAGCGGATGATGGCTAGTTACCCCTCGGTCACTTCGACCCAAGCCCAGAGATTTGCCACAAAGAATAGCTTCAGCCAGACCAACCAAGCAACTATCGCCTTTCCGCCGCCCTTCCTCCAATTGCCCGAACAGAGAACCGCGCGCGAAGAAGTGGAAAAGAGCGGCGTCTCGCCCGCCCTCGTTGAGAAGATGTTGCAGGGCCAGATTCTCACCCTGGCCGAAATCCAGGAACTCGCTCAGCACAAGATGAGCGACACGAATCTCGTGAAATACCTGCGCTCGACCGGTGGGGTGTACGCACTGACGACAAAGCACATTGATGAACTGCGCACGGCGTCCGTGAGTGACGAAGTGTTGGACTACCTCCTCGCGACGCCAACGCTGCGGCGCAGGTCACTCTACTCCCCATTTTCCTTCTACCACCCTCATTCCTCATTGTGGGACGATCACTACTACGGCCTTCACCACTACGATCATCATTTCGATGTTCATCACCATTAGGCCGCTATGAAAGACGCCTCCGAGCCGCATTGTTGTTCAGCGTGTCAGGCGCAAGCTCCGAACTCTCCCAAAGAAGTTCAGGGCACTCCACCGCATTCGCCTGTTCAAGCTGAGAACCAAACCGTCTTTCGGGTAGCCGGCATGGATTGCGCCGATGAAGTCGAGACGGTGGAACGCGCCCTCAAGCCGCTGCCCGGCGTCCGGGATGTGCGCGTGAATCTGATGGGTGGCAAGGTCGTCGTCGCGCACGACGCCACGATCACGCCCGAACAACTCATCGCCGCCATCGGCAAGGCAGGGTTGACGGCATCGCCCGACCAGATTGAAGCGCACGAGCCTGCCAATGCTCAACGCTCGCGGCTCATCTCAGTGGCGGTGTCCGGCGCGCTTACCGGCGTCGGACTTGTGGCGCAATGGAGCAACCTCGCGCCCGTGCCCGTTCGCATCGGATTGTTTGCCTGCGCCATCGTCGCGGGCGGCTGGTTCATCTTCCCCAAGGCGCTCGGCGCGGCGCGGCGGCGCTCCCTCGACATGAACGTGCTGATGTCCGTCGCCGTGGTCGGCGCGGCGGCGATTGGCGAATGGAGCGAAGGCGCGGCGGTGGTGTTTCTGTTCGCGCTCTCGGAGTTGCTGGAATCGTTCAGCCTGGCACGGGCGCGGCGTGCGATTCAATCGCTGATGAAGCTCGCGCCCGAAACCGCGCTGCTCAGGCGGGGCGAGCAGTTCGAGGAAGTGCCGGTTGCCCAGGTTGCCGTTGGGAGCATCATCGCCATCCAGTCCGGAGCGCGCGTGCCGCTCGATGGCGAAGTGCTCACCGGCAATTCCGCCATCAACCAAGCGCCCATCACCGGAGAATCCATGCCGGTCGAGAAGCAGCCCGGCGACACCGTGTTCGCCGGAACGATCAACGGCGAGGGCGCGCTCGAAGTCCGCGTCACCAAGCCCCACACGGACACTACGCTCGCGCGCATCATTCATCTCGTCGAGGAGGCGCAATCGCAGAAAGCGCCATCCCAGCGGTTCGTGGACACGTTCGCACGCTACTACACGCCTGCCGTGTTCGCTGTGGCGTTGCTCGTCTGGCTCGCGCCGCCGCTGCTGGCGGGCGGGGTGTGGACCGTCTGGACCTACCGCGCTCTCGTGTTGCTCGTCATTGCCTGCCCGTGCGCGCTTGTCATCTCCACGCCCGTTTCAATTGTCTCTGGCCTCACGGCGCTGGCCCGGCGCGGCGTGCTCATCAAAGGCGGCGCGGTGCTGGAAGCCGTCGGCAAACTCACCGCGCTCGCGACGGACAAGACCGGCACAATCACCGAAGGCCGTCCGCGCGTGACGCAAATCATCCCGTTCAACTCCAAGTCCGCCGGGGAAATCCTGCGCGTGGCTGCCGCCATTGACACCCATTCGCAGCACCCGCTCGCGCAAGCCGTGGTAGCGTTCGCCACGGAACAGAAAGTTGCGTTCCCGCGCGCGGAGAATTATCAGGCCCGCAATGGCCGGGGCGCGGAAGGCGAACTCGACGGGCATCATTACTTCGTCGGCAACCATCGCTTCGCACACGAACTCGCCGTCTGCTCTCCGGCACTCGAACAGAAGCTCGCCGAGATCGAAGCGCAGGCGCAATCCGTGATCGTGGTCGGGCACAAGCCGCACGCGGATTGCCCCGGCGAAGTGCTGGGCGTGCTCGCAGTCGGCGACGCCGTGCGCCCGAATGCGGCCCAGGCGGTCCGCGCCTTGCACGACGCGGGCATCCGACAGGTCGTGATGCTGAGCGGCGACAATCAGCGCACCGTGGACGCCATCGCGGAGCAGGTCGGAATTGATCAGGCCCACGGCGATTTGCTGCCCGAGGACAAGGTGCAGCGCGTGCGCGACCTCATGGCTCGCCACAAACACACGGGGATGATCGGCGACGGCGTGAACGACGCGCCTGCAATGGCTGTGGCGAGTGTGGGCATCGCAATGGGCGCGGCGGGCACGGACACCGCCATTGAAACGGCGGACATGGCGCTGATGCAGGACGACCTGAGCCAGGTCGCCGAGGCCATCCGCATGGGCCGTCGCACCGTGCGCGTGATTCAGGCGAACATCGCCTTCGCGCTCGGCGTGAAGGCCGTTTTCTTAGTGCTTGCGTTGACTGGCCACACGAGTCTCTGGCTGGCGATTCTGGCCGATACCGGAGCGACGTTGGTGGTCATTGCCAATGCACTTCGACTCCTGAAACCCAAGTGAAGACCAATGGGATGACTTGCGAATTGCCTCTGAGACATCGCGCCACACAGGCTGGGGTCGCAATGGGGTTGATTGGATTGCTCCTTGTCGCCGGCGGCTGCGCCTCCTGGAAGATGGAACGGGTGAGCGTGCCGACAGAAGCCAAATCCAGCGGCGGCATTGAGGTGACCCCGCCGCGCGTGTATCGCGATGCAAATGGGTTTCTGGTGGCCGGGAATCTTCTCGGGTGGGGCATTGGCGCGCATCATCCCGGTCCGGGCCATTTGCACGCGCAAACGATGGACGCGGAAGGGCGCGTCATTAGCGACACCAAAACCGCCGCACCCTACATCCGCCATAACCGCCACAGTTCCCGTGAATCGGCGACCTACACGCTTCGTTTGGAAAATCTCCCGCCAGCGGGCGGGCGGCTGCGAATCGTGTTGCACCGCGTTCCGCTTAAGAAATGCATGGGATTGGACAGCTTGTGAAGGTCTTCCCCGCAAGAGCATGGCGTGATCCAGAGCGGCCGGCCGGCAATTTGACGGTCGCCCAGTTTGACAGCCGCAGGGCTGTCGAGTATTAGCTTTGCGTTCAGTTTTGGCCGACAAGCAGCGATTGATGATGCAGAACAACCAGACAGCCCGGCGACGCCGCACCTTCTTCAGGTGTTGGTGGATGCGCTTCTTCGGGCTGCTGCTGTTTGTGTATGGGGTGAATTTTGCCCCGGTGCATCTGGCGCTGGAGTCGCACCTGGGCGATCTGCCAGCTCAAGCGCTGAGCGTCGGCGTGGAGGCATCCTTGCTGTCCGCGACCGGGCAGGCGGCTGATTCGCACCACGATCCGCATCTGGCGTCGGATCACTCGTTGCGGTTGGCAACCCAGGCCCAGGTCAGCTTCGTCTCTTTCGACTGTTACGCGCCATCCGCCACGGTCGAGATTTGCCGCCCGCAACTTCTGCTTCCCCTCTTTCTGACGGAGCGACAGAATCCACCCGGGCTGCCTCCGCCCGATCCGCTCCAGCCCCGCGCTCCTCCGCTCTCCTGACCCTTCTTCCGGTTCTTCGCGCCATTCTTCGGCGAGCTTGGCCCGTCTCTGCCTGAACGCCTCACAGGCGGAATCTCAATCCAATCCGGGCACATTTACTTTGGGGCAAAATCCATGTCGGTGGTCAGTTTGTATGAAGCGAATTCAATTTCAATTTGGTCGGTTTGGTCAAGTGGGGCTGGGCTTGGTGGCCTGCCTCGGTTTGGTAGTGTTCTCGGGATGTAAGGGCGGCAACAAGGCCGCCCATGACGATGCCCATGCTCACGAGGGCGAGGTCAAAACAGTGCAAATCACCGTGTTTGGCGAGCGCCACGAAATCTTCGCGGAACACCGTTTGGTGGTGGCCGGCACGGAGACGAAGTTCGTGACGCATGTCACCGACATAAAGACGCTGGAACCGCGCCGGGATGGTCCGGTGCGATTTCAGATGCGGCTTGGCCAGGATGCCCCCATCGAGCAGGTCGAAAAGGCCCCCTCGCGGGCGGGCATCTACGAGGCCATGCTCACTTTCCCGAAAGCGGGCGAATGGAGTGTCGCGTTGGTAGTGCCCACGGATGACGGCGAGAAAAGCGTTCCTTTCCCGCCGGTGAAGGTCTTCGCCAACGCGCACGACGCCGAACACGCCGAGGTTTCGGAGCCTCCGTCGGGCATCAGCTTCCTCAAGGAGCAGCAGTGGAAGATTCTTGCAGGGACCGAAGCCGCCGCAAAGCACCGGGTGGTCGAGCGCGTTCGCGTAGCCGCACGCGTGCGGGCCAAACCAGGATTCAGCGCCGCCATCGTAGCGCCGGTTTCCGGACAACTCGTGGCGCCGTCCGGCCAGGCGTTGCCGCAGCCGGGCAAACGCGTCGAGGCGGGCCAGTTGCTTGCACTACTGCGTCCGAACTTTTCCGAGGCAGCGGCGCGGGTGGCCGAAGCGGATGGCGAATTCAACACCGCCAAGGCCGCGCTTGACCAGGCTGAAGCCGCCTACACGCGCACCAAGAAGCTCGCCGCCGAGCAGGCAAAATCGCCGCGCGAGTTGCAGGAAGCGCAACTCGTTTACCAGTCCGCTAAGGCGCGTTACGCCGCCGCCGCCGGGTTGCTGGCCACGTTCAAACAAGCCGGTGGCGTTTCGTCGCCCGACGCGCCGCTGCTGATGGAACTGCGCGCGCCGATTGCGGGCGTGCTCAACTCGATGGCCGCCGGCCCGGGCGAAGTGGTGTCCGCCAATCAACTGGTGTTCACCGTCCTGAATCCGGAGTCGGTCTGGATTGAGGCGAGCATTCCGGAAGCCAGCATCGCGCGCTTGAGCACGGGCAAAGACGCTTCGGTTGAAATGCCGGGGCAACCGGGCCAGTTCCTTTCCATCACTGGGGACGGGCGCGGCCAGCTTGTGTCGTTCGGGCTGGAAGTGGACCTTGCCACGCGCACGGTGCCGCTCATCTACGAACTGAAGAATCCTGACAGCACACTGCGCGTTGGTCAGTCGGTGAATCTTCACGTCGAGACCGCCCGCGCGGAAGAGACCTTGGCCATCCCGAGCGCAGCCATTGTCGAGGAAGATGGACGGCCCATCGCGTTCGTGCAGGTGGCGGGCGAGACATTTGAGAAGCGCGACCTCACCCTCGGCATCCGGGATGGCAACTGGGTGCAGATTCTCTCCGGCGTCACAGCGGGCGAGCGCGTCGTCACCAAGGGCGCGTATGCCGTCCGGCTTGCCTCGGTATCTTCGGCAATTCCGGCGCACGGTCACGTTCACTAGGAGCCAATCATGATTGACGCCTTGATTAGTTGGTCGCTGCGTAATCGCGCGGCGGTTCTGGTGATGGCCGCCCTGTTGCTGGTCATCGGCGGTTACACGGCCCTCAAGATGCCGGTGGACGTATTCCCGGACCTGACTGCCCCCACCGTCACGGTCATTACTGAAGCGCGGGGCATGGCTCCGAGCGAGGTGGAAAGCCAAGTGACGTTTCCCATTGAAGCTGCCGTGAATGGCGCGTCGGGGGTGCGGCGCGTGCGCTCGGCCACGGCGGTGGGCCTCTCCATCGTCTGGATTGAGTTTGACTGGGGCACAGACATCTACGCCGCCCGACAGATTGTGAGCGAGAAGGTGAACGTGGCGGCGGGGGAACTACCGCCGGAAGTGGACCGCCCGGTCCTCGCGCCGGTTTCGTCCATTATGGGCGAAATCCTGTTCATCTCGCTCACCTCGGACAAGCACACGCCCATCGAACTGCGCACCACAGCGGACACGGTGATCCGCCGTCGCGTGCTTTCGGTGCCGGGCGTGTCGCAAGTCACTCCCATCGGAGGCGGGGTGAAACAGTTTCAGGTTCTGCTCTCTCCGGCCAAGCTGCAAGCCCACGGGCTCTCACTGAACCAGGTGACTCGCGCACTCTCGGAAGGGAATGAGAACGTTTCGGCCGGTTTCATCAACGAACGCAGCTCTGAATGGCTAATCACCGGCGTCGGGCGCGTGCGCTCGCTCGAAGACATCGGCGATACCGTCGTCATGGCGACGAACGGCATCCCCACGAAAGTCGCCGACCTCGGCGACGTCGTGATCGGGGAGGAACCGAAGCGCGGCGAAGGATCCACACGGGAAAAACCGGCGGTGATTCTCGGAATTCAGAAACAGCCGGGCGCGAACACGCTCATGTTGACCAAGGAACTGGATGCCGTGCTCGATGACATCGCGGCCAAGCTGCCCGCCGGGATGACGATTGATAAACGCATCTTCCGACAGGCGGACTTTATCCAGATTGCGATTCACAACGTGCAGTCCGCCCTGCGCGACGGCGGCCTGCTGGTGGTGATCATTGTGCTGCTCTTTCTGGCCAATGTCCGCGCCACGTTCATCACGCTCACGGCCATTCCTCTCTCGCTGGTGACGACCATCCTGGTGATGAAATCCTTCGGTGCGACCATCAACACGATGACTCTCGGCGGCATGGCCATCGCCATCGGGGCGCTGGTGGATGATGCGGTGATTCTGGTGGAAAATGTTTTCCGCCGGTTGCGCGTCAACACCCTGCACCCGGAGGAGAAGCGCAAGAAGACGATGCAGGTCATCTTCGACGCCAGCATTGAAATCCAGAAATCCATCGTCTTCGCCACGATCATCATCGCGATGGTGTTCCTGCCGATCTTTTTCCTGAGCGGGGTCGAGGGACGGTTGCTCAAGCCGCTGGGGTTGGCGTATATCGTGTCGCTGGGCGCTTCCCTGCTCGTGGCGCTGACGGTGTCACCCGTGCTGTGCTCGCTCCTGCTGCCCAAGAGCCGCGCGGTGCTCACCGGCCACGAGCCGAAGGTGGTGACCTGGCTGAAATCGCACTACGCGAAAATCCTGACCCCCGTGCTGGCGCATCCGTGGCGCGTCACGCTACCCGCTGCGGTGGCGTTGGTGCTGGCGCTGGGTTCGACGTTCTTCATGGGTCGCTCCTTTCTCCCCGAGTTCAACGAAGGCACGCTCACTCTCAGCGCAGTCACGCTGCCCGGCACTTCGCTTCCACAGGCCAACGAGTATGGCAACCTCATCGAGCGCACGCTGCTCTCACATCCCGAAGTGACCGGGGTGGCGCGCCGCCAGGGACGCGCGGAATTGGACGAGCACGCCCAAGGGGTGGAGTCCTCGGAGATTGATGTGTCGTTGAAGATGCAGAAGCGGACCAAGAAGGAACTGCTCGAAGCGTTGCGGCGCGATTTCTCGTTGATTCCCGGCATGAACGTCATCATCGGCCAGCCCATCTCGCACCGCATTGACCACATGCTTTCCGGCACGCGCGCCAACGTGGCGGTGAAAATCTTCGGCGACAATCTGTATCAGTTGCGCCTGCTGGCCAGCCGCGCCCGCAAGGAGATGGAGACCGTGCCCGGCGTGGTTGACTTGTCCATAGAACAGCAAACCGATGTGCCCATCCTCCGGGCGCACTTCGACCGCAACGCCATTGCGCGTCACGGCCTGACCGTGCGCGAAGTGGCCCAGACAATGGAGGCGGCTGTCAAGGGGGTGACCGTCTCACGCGTGCTGGAAGGCCGCAACTCCTTCGACTTGGTCGTGCGCCTGACCGGACCCGAAGGCTGGCAGCTTGGGGACATCGGCGAACTGCTCGTGGACACTCCGGCGGGCGCGAAGGTGCCGCTGAAAAGCCTGGCGGACATCCGCAAGGAAACCGGACCCAACTACATCAGCCGCGAGCAAGTGGAACGGAAGATTGTGGTCATGTGCAACGTAGCCGGTCGCGACGTTACTTCCGTTGTGAACGACTGCAAGAAAGTGGTGGACCCTCTCGTGGCGGAAATGCCGGGTTACCGGGTGGACTACGGCGGCCAGTTTGAGAGCGCGGCCGAGGCCGGGAGAATCATCGCCCTGCTCGGCATCGCAGTGGTGATTGGCATTGGCTTCCTGCTGCACCTGGCGTTTGGCTCGGCACGCGACGCAGCGCTCATCATGCTCAACCTGCCGCTGGCGCTCATCGGCGGCGTGGTGGGCGTCTTTGTGTCGGGCGGCGTGCTAAGCGTGGCGTCACTTATCGGCTTCATCACCGTGTTCGGCATCGCCACACGCAACGGCATCATGCTCGTCTCACACATCAAGCACCTGGAAGAACATGAGGGGGTGACGGACTTCCGCGAGGCCGTTTTTCGGGGCGCGATGGAGCGGCTCGCGCCCATCCTGATGACCGCACTGGCGGCGGGACTGGCGCTGATTCCGCTGGCGCTGGGCGGGCACAAGCCCGGCAGCGAGATTCAAACTCCAATGGCCATTGTCATCCTTTTTGGCCTGCTGTCTTCGATGTTGTTGAACATGATTGTCGTCCCGACGCTCTACCTGCGTTTCGGGCGGCCGGTGGAAGTGGATTGAACGAGGTGCTTATGAAGAAACAATTCGCAGCTCTGTATCTGGTGTTTGCGTTTGGCAGCGTCGCCGCCATGGCGGCAACCAACACGCCCGTGCCACCCGGCAAACAGGTGGAGAATCTGACTCTCGACCTGGCATTGGACATGGCCGAGAATCTGCAACCCCAAATCGCCGAGGCCAAAGCGCTGGTCGAGGCCGCCGAAGGGCGGGCCAGACAGGCCGGCGCATTTCCCAATCCCGAAGCCATCGTGGGCGCACAGCAGCTTCCGCTTTCGGGCAACCAACCCAACGAGAAAGAGTATGTGGCTGGCGTGGGACAAACCATCCCGCTCAGCCGCCGTCTCTCGACGGCGCGCGAAGCGGAACTCCTGGACCGCGAGGTCCGGGCGCGTGGTCTGGAGGTAAAGCGGCGGGAGATTCGGAGGCGGGTTCACAACGCCTTCGCGACCGCGCTCTACCAGGAGAAAGCGTGGCAGGCGCAAAGCGACATTCAGCAGAACGCGGCAAAGGCCGTGGCGGCTACGGGAGCGCGTGTCGAGGCTGGGGACACCGTGAGGGACGACCTGGCGCGCGTGGAGATGGAACTGGCCCGGGCCAAGGTCGAGTTGCAACGAACGGAGTCATTACGCGCGCAAGCGCTGGTCGGGTTGGCCTCAGCCATCGGCGATGCCACACTTACGGTGAAGTCGCTCGCAGGGGCGCTGGACGCCACGTTCGAGATTCCAGCCCTCGAAGGTCTGGTGGCTAACCTTTCGGCCCAGCCGGAAAGTGCGCAGGCGGATGCGGACATTCGCGCGCGGGTGGCGCGGGTGGATTTGGCCAAAGCCGAGCGGATTCCCGACGTGAAGGTGGAACTGCTCTATCACCGTCTGGAGGCGAGCAGCGCCAATACATTCGACGTGGGCCTGAGCATTCCTTTGCCGCTGTTCAATCGCAACCAGGGGAAACTGCGCGAAGCCCGAGCCGAACAGGCGGCGGCCGAGGCGCGGGCGCGCATGACTCAGAATGAACTGAGCGCGCGGCTGCGCGAGTCTTACCTGCAACTCACGGCGGCGCTGGCCAACAGTCAGACCTTGAAGACGGAAATCCTCGGTCGGGCCGACACCGTCCTGAAGACGGCCGAAGCCCGCTATGCTGCCGGGGATATCAACCTGACCGAAGTCCTACCAGTTCGCCGCGATTGGGCGGCGGTTCAGTTGAGCTACCTGGAATCGCTGCGCGAGGTAATGCAGGCGTGGGCGGAAGTGAAGAGCTTTCAATAACACACATGAACATTGATCACCTGCAACACTCGCACGACTACGCAGTGGACTCCTCGTCCGCTGAGCGACGCACCCGCTTTGTCATCGCCATCACCGCCACCATGATGGTGGTCGAGATCGCGGCAGGCATTGTCTATGGCTCAATGGCGCTGCTGGCTGACGGCTGGCACATGAGCACGCACGTCGCCGCCTTCCTCATCACAGCGATGGCTTACAACTTCAGTCGGAAACACGCGAAGGATGCGCGTTACAGTTTCGGCACGGGCAAGATGGGAGTGCTGGGTGGTTTCGCCAGCGCCGTGGTGCTGGCGGTGATCGCGCTCCTCATGGCCGGGGAGTCCGTCCACCGGTTCTTCGCGCCTCAGCCAATTCACTTCAATCAGGCCATTGGGGTGGCGATCATCGGGCTCGTGGTCAATCTGGTCTGCGCCTGGCTGCTCAGGGATGAGCCTCACCACCACAGCCACGCGCACGGACATGAACATGGCCACGACCACGGGCACGGGCATGGCGACCTGAATCTGCGCGCCGCCTACATTCACGTCCTCGCGGACGCCCTCACTTCCGTGACGGCCATCGTCGCCTTGACCGCCGGCAAGTTCCTGGGTTGGAACTGGCTCGACCCGGTGATGGGCATCGTCGGAAGTGTCATCGTTTCCGTTTGGGCCTACGGATTAATGCGCGACACCAGCGGCATCCTCCTGGATCGCACACCGGAATTCTCCGACCTGACACAGGAGATTCGCCGCGCGGTCGAAAGCGATGGCGATTCGCGCATTTGGGATCTCCACATCTGGCAGGTGGCATCGGGCAAGTTCGCCGCCATCGTCTGCATCGTGGCCCGCGACGCGAAGCCCGTGGAGACTTACCGCGAGTTGTTCCGCGAGCACGAGGAACTTGTTCACATCACCGTTGAAGTCCAACGCTACAAGGAGCATGAAGCGTCTCCAGCAAGGGCTTGACGGTGAGGTTGGCTAGCGACCTGCCGGCGAGCGCGCCCGACTGGACCAATTTGTAGTGTCCGCCCTTTAGCTCAACGTCCTTTACCCGGTTCGGGCATTGAGCTGGCGGCGGCACTGTGTTCCACCTACACCGCATGAGGGAGTGGACTGCGCAGTATTCGGTTCGTGGTCACGGCCAAGACGCAATACAACCTCAAGAATGCGCGGCAATACTTTGAGGAACACCTGTGTGTCGGCGACTACTATGACGAGGGGCAGCGCGTTTCCGGCGAGTGGCAGGGTTTGGGCGCGGCGCAGCTTGGGTTAGTTGGTCGAGTTCGTGCGGATGATTTTCTTCGCCTGTGCGAGAATCAGCATCCCGCTACGGGCGAAACACTGACCCAGCGACTGAACACCACACGGGCTGATGGCGACGGCAACGCAGCGAACCGAAGGATATTCTACGACTTCACTTTCTCCCCACCGAAGTCGGTTTCACTGGCTGGATTTCTCGGCGAGGACACGCGCGTGCTGGAAGCTCATGCTCGGGCGGTGAAGTCGGCATTGCGCGAGTTCGAGGCCTTCGCCGCCACGCGCATCCGCGCAGGCGGTGAACATTCCGACCGGCGCACCGGGAACTTTGCTGCCGCCTTGTTCGTTCATGACACCTCGCGAGCACTCGATCCGCACCTGCACACCCACTGCATCGTCTTCAACGCCACCTTCGACGCTTCCGAGAATTGCTGGAAGGCGCTTCAGAATTACGAACTTCTGCGCGCCCGCAAGTTCGCCGAGAATGCCTACTACCATGAACTCGCCCGTGAGTTGCGCGGTTCCGGGTATCGCATTCGCAATCTGTCCCGTGGGGATTTCCAGATTGAGGGCATTCCCGTTGAACTGTGTGACCGCTTTTCCAAGCGTGACGCTGAGATTGATAAAGCTCTGGCGAAGCTGCTTGCGGACAAGCCCGAACTGGCGGGTTCAAACATCGCCGAACTGCGGGCGCGGCTGGCGACGGAAAAACGGACGCGAAAGCAGAAGGATCTGAGTCGCGATGAGCTGCGGTCGTTATGGAGCGCTCAATTGAGTCAGGCTGAACGTGAACTCTTGCGCGGGTTGACCAAAGCCGTGACCGAGGGTGAGAAACGACGCGCGTCCAATTCGGTTGTCGAGGCGGTTCAGTGGGCGGAGGAGCATCTGTTTGACCGCAACTCGGTCGTGCTGGAATGCCAGGTGTGGCAGGAAGCGTTGGGCCGGGCGCGCGGCGAGGATTTCTCCTTGGCTGAACTCAAGCAACTCACCGAGCGGCGTGGTTACATCCGTGACGCAAATCGTCCCGGTGAATTGACCAAGCGCGACGTGCTGTTGCGGGAGTGGGAAATTGTTCACACTGCCAAGGAAGGTGTCGGTGACTGCTGGCCGCTCGTGCCCAATCCCCAGCCCGCCAATCCAAAGCTGGATGACGAGCAGCGCAAGGCGCTTGATGGATTGCTCGGGTCGACGAATCTGGTTTCTGTCTTTCGAGGCGGCGCGGGCACAGGGAAGAGTTTTGTGCTGCATGAGTTGGCCCAACAAATCCAGCAATCGGGACGACCCGTGGCTGTTCTCGCACCGCAGCGTCAGCAAGTCGTGGATATGGAAAAGGCGGGGTTTCCGCCCCCGGCGACGGTCGCCAGCTTTCTCACCAAGGCTGAATTGCCGGAGCGCGCCGTAATCGTCGTTGATGAAGCCGGGCAGATTGGCGGGCGGCAAATGCTGGCTTTGCTCCGGCTCGCCAAGGAACGGAATGCGCGCGTCGTCCTTTCTGGCGACACCCGGCAGCACGGTGCGGTGGAAGCATCGGACGCGTTGCTCGCCATCGAGCGTCATGCGGGTGTGAAGCCGGTGGAGTTGCATACAATTCGCCGCCAAGACCCCGGCCTTGGTCGCGACAACAGCGAGCGCGCCAGCATCAAGCGGTATCGAAAAGCGGTTGAATCGGCGGCGGCGGGAAGATTGGCGGAATCATTCAAGCGTCTCGACCAGATGGGCGCTGTCGTCGGCTGTAGCTTGGGCGAACAAGCCGACAAGCTCGCCGACGAATACGTTCGTCTCGCGGAACAGAGCGCCTCGGCGGTCGTGGTGTCCCAGACCTGGGGTGAAGTGCATCGCGTGAATATGCGCGTGCGCGAAGCACTCAAGGCGAAGGGATTGCTCGGCGCGAGTGATACCACGGTTCAAGCGCTCGAACGCGTGGACCTGACCAATGCGCAGAAGCGCGATGAACGATTCTACCCGCAAGACGCGGTGATCGTATTCAACCAGAAGGTGCGCGAAGCCGACGCCGGGGCGAAAGGCAAATTGTCTGGAATCCTCAAAACCGGGCTGCTCGTGGACGTCGGCGGACGATTCGTCACCGTGTCGAACAAGATGCTCGACCGCATTTCGGTCTGTCAGATGCTCGAAGTTGCGATTGCCCCCGGCGACCGGCTGCATCTGAAGGCTAATCGGAAGCTGGCATCCGGTGGCCGCGTTACGAACGGAGAGTTGGTCGCGGTGAAATCTGTTCGTGGCGATGGCGGCATCGAGCTCGCCGACGGTCGGGTCTTGGACGCGAACTTCCGCGAATTCCTGCCGGGCTACGCTATCACGTCCTATGCTTCACAAGGCAAGACAGTGGATTACGTCTTGTTTTCCGACTCCACCATCAAGGCCGCTACGAATGCGCAGCAATGGTATGTGACCATTTCGCGCGGTCGGCGCGGCATCCAAATCTTCACGCCGGACAAAGAGCAGTTGCGCGAGAATGTGACCCGCTCTGGACATCGCCTCTTGGCAATGGAACTCGCGGCCGGGTTAACTCCTCGTTCCGGCGTGCTCCTATGGGATCGGCTGCACGGCTATATGTTGCGCTTTGGCCGTCGTGCCGCTGACAGCTTCTGTCGTCTGAGACTTTCCCGTCGTCGTCATCAACCCACTGAAACCCATGAGCACGAAATCACCCGAATGTTGGGCGAGCGACCCGAACGCTCGCGCGGTCAAAATCGAAGTATCGGCTGAACAAAGCCTGCTTCTGCCTTTCGATCAGTTCGCCTTCGCTGAACTCAAGAACGAAGGGAAGGAGCAGCGTCTCCGATTGGTCTTCGCCACGCACGAGGTCTTGATTCGCGGCCACTCCCTGCGCCGCATCGAAACCGGGATGCAGCGGATGGAACTTTCCTTCCTCATGGCGCTGCCAGCCAATCAACGGTCACTCGTGCCGGACGGTCAGCCCGTAGTTCGTGAGATCGTGGTCACCGAAGCCGAGAAGGAGCGGTAGCGACCTGCAAGCGGCTCGGAATGATCCGTCCGCCGAACACAATTCCTCAAATGCTTTGAGGATTGATGTGCCATGAGGATGAAAATGGCTTCCAATTGCGGAAGCCGAGGGCGGCTAGCTGTAAAAGTAGCCAAGACTGCGAAGACTGGTGTGGTTTGGGTTTCCAACAACGATGTGATCGAGAACTTCGATTTTGAGAAGTTGGCCCGCTCGAATGAGGTCACGGGTGATTTTGATGTCGGCCTCGGATGGAGTCGGCTCGCCGCTCGGATGATTGTGCGCGATGATGATTGCGGCGGCGCTCGCCATGATGGCTAAACGGAATACCTCCCTGGGATGACAGAGAATGGTATCCATCGTTCCAATGGACACCAGGTAGTGGCCTTTGATACGGCGGCGGGTGTTGAGGATGAAAACCACCAAACATTCACATTCAGAATTGAAGTAAGGATGGGTCGCGATGTGCGCTTTCCAATAGGCGGCTGCCTGATCCGGTGTTTCGCACTGTTGCATAGTATCGGGCGTGGGACATTCCCGCAGTGAAACGATTTTCCATTCCTGCGGTTGAGCCGGGAATTTGATCGGCTTGACGATGCTGTTCGTGGGTTGTGGAGCGATTACAGGGCATCCAGTGGAGATGAGGTTTTCCGTTGTGTTCATGTTTTGCGTTTCGTTCTGAAGGAGCGGGACTGCTCTCTTCACCTGCCCCGAGAGAGCAGCCCCGCTCCTGGCGAAACGCACCCGCCTGTGCCCGTGCCGCCGGGCGGCGGAGCATCAGCAACGAAGTGACAGCGGGCGAAAAGATGTTTCGACCGCTGGCGCGAGGTTGCGCGGAGCAACCAGAGGCGCGGGCACGGGCGGGATGAACACGACGGATTACCTCATCGGCGGATGCCAGGCATGCGCTGCATCCTCTTCGGCGAATCTGACACTCTGACCATCACTGAAGCAATGTTGCGAGGTTGCAGACGCATCTTGCAGGCTTGCCCTGATTTCACGTGGTTTCGGAGGGTTTTAGTGCCAGCAAAAGTGCCAGCAACGTCTCACTGAACGGGTTGTTTCCTCCTAATTGTTGAGTAATGGCAGAGTAATCAACGACTTGACGAAACGCTCAGGAAAGGGCCATTTTACAGGCGATTTCGCTGCCTGTCAGGCGATGGGCCTGAGATTGCGGGAGTTGTGATTGGACGGTGTGTTGGGACTGAAAGCACCAATTCCTGTCCGATCCCGACCTCCGCCTTGTCCAATTAAACTCCGATTTTGACCCCGTTATTAAAGTCGTTGTTTGTTCTGCGGTTCTGCGCCGGAACCTCCGCCTGGTTGGGGACGATTTCCGTGGTTTGGTCAGAGAGTAGATTCCCGACAGGAAGAGCTGCACGTTGGCGTGGGTCGGTGTAATGGCTGGCCGTCATTTGAATCGTTGAGTGTCGGAGTTGAGCACTGCCGGCGAAAATGCCGTTTCGCTTAACGATGGCATCGCCAAAAAGTTTCCGCAGTTCGTGGACTTTTTTCCTGGCGGAGATGCCGTTGGTCTCCAGCCAGCCGAGCAGGACCCGCCAGTGTGGCTCACATCGATATCGCTGATACATCACCGGCTTCCAGCCGCGCGTTGAGTTTACCACAAAGGCTTCCGAGTCCTGCATCTTGAAGCTCAACAATTCCTTCATGAGCGGCGGATCGACATACACGGTCCCGCCAGAGCCGTGTTTGGGTTCAATGAACTCGTTGGCTTCAATGCGAATAGAATTGTCCTCGGAGCTTAACTGGGTCCAGAGGCAAACATCCGCCTCGGCCCGGCGAAGGCCAGCACATAGGCACAACAAGAACAGCTTGTAGGCTTCGGGATGGTTTGTGCGAAGCTCAGTGCGGGCGTTGGTGACGAGCTTTTCGTAAGTGACACCGGCAGGAGTCTGGAACTTCATTGAACCCACTCGCTCGAAGTCCACAGTGTCGAACCAATACGCCTCCCGTTCCCCGAGTTGGCCGTCTGGCACTTTGAACCTGGGAACCTTAACTGCGAAGTTCGGTTTGTTGATGATCTTCGAACTGAAGAGGCTCTTGCAGTGGCGCAACGCACTGTTGAAAGACCGATTCACCTCAAGTTTGCGGCGGGGGTCACTACCGGCGCGCCGCAAATAGGCAATCTTCCAATCGGCTACGGCGGCCGGCGTGATGGCTGAAAGAGGTATGGCATCCACTCTCTCCCGCCAACTGGTCAAGCCGCCGCCGTAGTAATTGTAGCGCGAGGCGTCCGTTTTCACTCCCTGAATGTGAGCCGCCAGCATCCGGAAGTATTGGGCATAGCGACGGAATGTTTTCGTCTTGAGATTCGATGTTCTCTCGACCTCAGCGATGAAGTTTCCCACGGTTGGACCGACTTCGCTACGCACGGCCTCGACAACAGACTTCGGGGCGAGTTCCGCCAGAGTCGCTGACCAACCTTTGGCGACAAGTGACAAGTAGATGTCACGCGCTTTCAATGCGGCTTCTTCTTTCAACGCTGTACCAAGGGCCAGCCGCTTTCTGATTCCCCCGAACTTCATCCGAACCGAGTACTCGGGCACCTCCAGGGTTTTCCCTTCGTACTCGTAGGTCCTCCGTTCGACGCGCGCACGCCAGAAGGCAACGTGGGTCTTGGGGACAGAATGAGGGCGCACCACTTCATCACCACCGCGCGATTCATTTCGGTCGGTGCTTACGTCGCCGGGGCGAAGCTTGGGAATTCTCGCCGCGTTCATGTTCTCAACACTTACCGCCGAGAGCATGTGACTTATGGCGACTCGCGTTGGTGTAGCTAGCACACAACCGGTCGCTGCTCACGGCCAGCAACGCTGGGGGTGATGGCAGGATCAGATGTGAGAGGCGGCGCGGGAAGGAGGGGAACAGGGTCGGCTTTAGAAGTTTCTGGGCCACTTCTGGGCCACTTTTTCGGTCGTGGTCAGTTGTGATGAGTTGCAGCGAGAGAACGCCGCGTTTTCAAGAATCGTCAAAAACCATTGATACCATTGGGGTTACCGCAACCCAGCGCAACTGAAGACAACTGCCCGAAACTCCTTGTTCCCCCCGGTTTTCAAACTCATAATCGCTTGGTCCTCGGTTCGAATCCGAGTGGGCCCACCATTCCGCGGGCGTCCGTCATAGCGCCGCCAAGGGCGCAACACGAATTCGGTTGCGAACGGAGCCATTTGAACGCTTACTGGCACCCAGCATGCGCTCGCCCAGTCGAACCCGTAGTGGCTTCTGGCCCGCCGCCGGACTCGCGGTGGTCGCGGCCTGGCTTTGTGGCTGCAACAGCAAGCCCGCCGCCCCCCCGAAGGCTGCCTCGGAACCCACGGTGACCGTCACGGTCGCGAAGGTGGAACGCGTCGCCTGGGATCGCGCCATCCCCGTGGTCGGCACGCTTTTTCCCATGGACGAAGCCGCGACCAGCGCCGAGGTCGAGGGCACGGTCCAGCAGACCCTGGTGGACTTTGGCGATCGGGTGAAGGAGGGACAGGTATTGGCGCGCATCGACACCGCGGCCTATGAGGCGCGTCGACAGCAAACGGCCGGGGTGCTGGCCAAGGCGCAGGCGAACCTGGCCAACGTGGAGCAGAACCTGCGGCGGGTGCAGGAACTCAGCCGCGATGGCATCGCCTCGTCGAGCGACCTCGACCAGGCCACCGCGCTGGCCGCGCAATGGCGCGCCGAGGTGAAGGCCGCCGAGGGCTCGGCCGCGGTGGCCGAGCTGGACTTCGCCCGCTCGGAGGTCAAGGCCCCCTTCGACGGAGCCATCGGGCAGCGGATGGCGTCCAAGGGGGACTTTGTGCGGGTGGGTTCGCCGCTCTTTCAGGTGGTCAACGACGCCGTGCTCAAATTCATCTTCCAAGTGCCCGAGAAGTACGGGTCCGAGGTGGCCAAGGGCATGGTGACTACCTTCTCGGTGGACAACTATCCCGGAGAGGTCTTTGAAGGGCAGGTGTACCTGATCAGTCCCGCCGTCGAGGTCGATACCCGGGCGTTCAACGTAGGCGCCAAGGTCGCCAACGCGCAGCTCCGGCTCAAGGCGCGCACGTTCGCCCGGGGGCAGTTGGTGGTGCAGCGCGCCGCTCCCACGTTGACCGTTCCTTTGGAATCGGTGGTGAGCTTTGCCGGGGTGACCAAGGTGTTCGTGCTGGAGCAAACGGCGGCGCGGAGCCGCACCGTGCGGGTCGGCCGCGTTCAGGCCGGCCGGCAGGAGATCATCGAAGGAGTGGAGGAGGGCGCGGAGGTGGTGGTGACCGGCCACTCCAAACTCCAGGACGGCACCAAGGTGGTGGTGCGGGAGACCAAAAGCACCTGAAGCCGCGCCGGGCCGGGAGCCTGGACGGCGAGCGTCGGCAGAATCGGCTTATTCCATCGTAAAGCGCTTCTACGCAATGGTTTGCCCAACTGGAGTTATGGTGTCTGCGTGCCGATGCCCGGGCGGCTTGGCCTGGGGCCGCACGCCCAGTCAGGGATTTCCGTCATAACTTCCCGCCACCATCTCAAGCTGCTGTGGGACTTTGGTTTGTGAGGTTCCCTGGCGGGAGGGCTCTAATCCACAAAGGCTTTTACAAGGGCGGAGGGAGTTGTTAGCCTCGCCCCTCTAAACAGTGCATCGGGATTTATGAAAAGACTACAGATGGGCATCATCTGCGTGCTGGCTACGGTTTTGTTGGGAGTGCTGCTCTGGCGTTCGCACCAACCGGCGCCGAAGGTGGCGCCCGCCCACGCTGGCGCGGCGATTCCGCCCGCCGCGGGGACCTCTCTGCTGTCGCTGAAGGCGCTGACCCAGGCGCCGCCCGGCCGGGTGCCGACGGCGCCGGCCGCCGTCCCCGCCGTCCCGGTTGCCGCCAAGGCCACCATCCCGCCCGCGGCGCCCCAAGGGGCTTTTCTGGCTTGGGCCGAGTCGTATGTGGCCGCCGCCCAGCAGGGCGCCCTCCAGCCCAACATGCTGACGGAGGGCAAGACGCTCGCCGCCGCCCGGCGGGAACAGATGAAGGAGACCATCCGCGTGAACCCCAAAGCCGCGCTGGCCGCGCGGGTTCCCTGGCGCGTGCGCCAGCAACTGCCGGCCGAAGTGCAGGCGTTGCTGGAGCAGGAAGTGTCCGGCAAGGCGCGCTATATGGTCTACGCCATGAGCCCCGCGCCCGGCGCCCCGCGCCCCCGCGAGACCGTCTTTCGTGAGGTTACCCTGAACGGCGTCACCTACGAAGCCTATGTCTACGGGCGCCGTTTGCGGCAGATCAGCCGTTCGAGCATCCAATTGCATGGCATCGCGGTCGATAACGTCATGGCCGTGCATGAGGACGCGGGACGCCTCCTTGACCCCGAAGAGGCCCAGGCCCGCTGGGCCGGGGTGGTCGCGGCTTCCCCCGGCGGAACGGCCCATTGCCAGGTCTGCGGCGCCACGGTGTCCGGCGCCGCCGCCGGAACCGTGATCGACACGGGGGCGTCGCTTCTGGCGGCTTGCGGTGCGCCGCACGCGGCCACTCTGAACCGGACGCTGGCGTTGGCCGAAACCTCACGCAGCGCCACGGCCGCTCCCGGCGCCCAGCCGGTGCCCGAGGATCCCGTCTGGACCATCGGCACCAAGCGCGTGCTGTACCTGCGCGCCGCCTTTCCGGATGACCTCACGGAGCCGATCACCGAGGCCGAGGCGATCGATGACATGCACAAGGTCAACGATTTCTACCTGGAGTCCTCCTACGGCAAGCTCTCGATGGTGACCACCGTCACCCCGCTGCTGGTGCTCGACAAGCCCAAGCTCACGTACATGGCCATGGGGCCTGGCGGCATCTTGGGCGACGCGATCTACGCCGCGTTTCTGGCCGGCATCGATGTCGAGAGCTACGATCTGCACATCGTGCGCTTCATCTCCATGCCGGGCCAGGCCTTTGAAGGCTGGGCGGGACTCGGGGCGGTGGGCGGCAGCGGCACCATGCTCCAGGCCTCCGGGCCGGGTGTCACCGCCCATGAGTTGGGGCACAACATGGGCCTCATGCACGCCAACTTCTGGAAAACGGACATTGCCACGCGGGGTTACTGGGGACTCGACCCGGCGAACGACAACGCCCCCTTCCCGCCTTGGAACGGCACCCCCACCATCGATCCGGACAGCTACGCGGGCCATGAGACCGTCATTGGCCCGGGCGACGAGGTGGAGTACGGCGACATCTTCGAGATCATGGGCGGAAATGGCGGCGAGGCGGTGGTGGCGGGCGGCACCAACCGGATCAGTTCCATGACCGGCCACTTCAACCCGGTGGCCAAAGCCAAGCTCGAGTGGCTCCCGGCCTCTTACATCGGCCGGCCGGCCACCAACGGCACCTACCGGCTCTATGCGCATGATGTGGCGCATCTGGCCGACGGCCGGCAGTATGCCCTGGCCATCGCCAAGAGCGCCCAGCAGACCTACTGGCTCAGCGCCCGTTCCCGCATCACCGATAACCCCCATGTGCTCAACGGAGTCATCGTGCATTGGGGACCTTGGCAGCAGTGCGGCGGCGAGTCCGAATTGCTCGATACGACCCCGGGCAGCAAGGCGGGGGTGGAAGATTGCCCCATCTTGGTCGGCCGGACCTACACGGACCCCCAGGCCAACCTCTACATCACCCCCGTGGCCAAGGGCTCGGCGGATGAAGGCTTCTATATCGATGTGGTGGTGAACTTCGGGCCATTTGCCAGCAACCGCGCGCCAGTGGTGACGCTGGAGGCGCCAACCACCCAGACTACCTTGGGGCGTCCCCTGGCCTTCAGCGTCACCGCCTCCGATCCCGACGGCGACACGCCGGCCATCGTGTGGGACTTCGGCGACGGCACCTTTGCCAACAACACCAACACCGTCGCGAAGGCGTGGACCTCCGAGGGCGAGTACGTGGTGCGCTGTGAAGTCTCCGACACGCGCGGCGGAGTGACCATCAAGCACTTCGTCGTCACGGTCGGCACTGCTGGCGGTTACCGCATCAGCGGGCGGGTGTTGGACACCGGCGGGCTGCCCGTGGCCAACGTCCGCGTCCATAACGGCCGGGCTACGCTCGATGGCTACGGAGCCGATTTCCAGACCACTTACACCGACAGCGACGGCGCCTTCACCCTGGTGAACAATACCAACGGCACCTATTCGGTGGGCGCGTTCCTCAGCGGGTACCGCACCCGTCCCTTCAATTTCGAGGCCGATATCACCGTCGAGGATCGCGATTCGACCGGCGTGGAGTTTCTCGCCTATCCGCTGCCGCGCGTCACGGTGGAGCGGGTCGAAGATGCCGACAAGTACTCCGGCCAGGCCGGCTCCTTCCGCCTCACCCGCAGTGGCAGCGACACCAATGACATTCTGCACACGGTGTTCCTCCTGGGGGGCACCGCCGAACCCACCGCCGATTACACCATGGAGGTCGTGTCGGAAACCCACACGAACTGGGTCCAGGCCATGGCCGGTTCCGGCGCCGGCGAACCGTCCATGCAGACCTTCGACTTCTTCGCGCTCGAGTTCCCCACGGGGATCGTCTCCCTCGACGTGACCGTGACCCCGGCTGCCGCCGGTGCCCTGACCGGGCCGGACAAGACCGTCAACCTGACCCTGATGTACGCGTTGGAGGCGATGCGCATCGTCTATACGAACACGAACTTCGTCTACTTCACCGGTTGGGAAACGCAGACCGTGCGCGGCGTCGAAACTTGGTTCCAAATCCACCCGGACTATCTCCCCGGGCCCAAGGCGGAGGCGGTCGTGACGGTCAAGGACAAGGTCTCCTCCGCGCCGTTCGTCAGCTTGCTGGTTTTGAACGGAAATGCCGTGGAGAATGCCCGGGAAGCCGCCACCGTCGCCCTTGCACGTTACGGCAGCACCAGCCAGGCGCTCGTCGTAAAGCTGGAGTACACTGGCCAGGCCGTCAACGGCTTGGATTATGAAACTCTGCCCGCCAGTGTGGAAATCCCGGCCGGCCAGCAGACCGTGCTGCTCAACGTCCGTCCCATTCCCGACGCGTATCTCGAAGGACACGAAAAGGTCACCATCACGCTGGCTGCCGATGCGGCCTACCAGCCCGCGACCGGCACCGCCGAGGTGACCATTCTGGACAACGACCCGTCCATGGTCACGATGTCCGTCCCGGACGCGGCGGCGAGCGAATTGGGCGGCAATACCGGAACGGTGCGGGTAACCCGCGACGGGAATCTGGAGTCCCCTCTGCAAGTCGGGTATTTGGTGACTGGCACCGCCGTTAGCGGGCGCGACTTCCGCGCGCTTCCCGGCACCGTGACCATTCCGGCCGGCCAGCCGTCGGCCGACATCCTGATCACGCCGCGCGACAACGGGCTCCGCGACGGCGGCAGCGAGGTGACCTTGCTGCTCGCCGGCAATCCGCTCTACAATATCGGCTGGCCGAGCAGCGGCACGGTGGTCATTGCCGACCGGTCCCTGCCCGAGGTCACCCTCCGGGTTTCCGATACGAACGCGGCCGCGGTTGAGACGGGAACGTCCGGCACGCTGGTTCTCTCGCGCACCTTGCCCGTGTCCTCCGATCTCTGGGTGGACTTGATTGTCTCCGGGGTGGCCAAACCCCACGCCGATTATATCGCCGTGCCGAACCGCGTTCTCCTTCCCGCCGGCAGCGATTACGTTACCATCCCGATCACCCCGGTGGACGATTCCATCCAGGAAGACCGCGAAGAGGTGGTGGTCGAGATCGCCCCGAGCACCAACTACACCGTCGGCACCCCCTATCAGGGAGTCATCCCCATTACCGACGGCGATTCGGGCACGCTCGGCGTGGGCTTCGAACTGCTTCGCTCCACCTGGAGCGAGAGCGCCGGTGAGGCCGTTCTCGTGGTCTACCTGACGGGTAATCCTCCCCAGGATACCGTCGTTACGGTGGACTACAAGGTCACCGGAGGCACCGCGCTGCCTGACGTCGATTATCCCGCTGCGGCGAGCACGGGCCGCATCGAATTCCCGCACGACCCGGGCAACTCCAAGGCTTTGCTGGTCATGCCCATCACCATCCCGCTGACCAACAACACCGTCTTCGAGCCTGATCGCACCCTGGTGCTCACCCTCATCGAGCCGGCTCCGACCGTCAGCAACGAGGTCGTGACCAACGTGATCAGCGAGCCCAATCCGGACACGGGCGACCCGGGCAGCAACGAAGTAGTCACCAATATCATCATCACGCCGGTGCCGATGAACGCCATCTTCGACGCCTACCGGAGCCACACGCTCACCATTCAGGATGACGACCGCGGCCTGGTTTGGCTGGAGGCCACCAACACGGCCCTCACGGAGGGTGGCGACCTGGTGGGTGAAGTCTGGGTGCGCCGCGACGGCGTCACCAACGTGGCCCAGTTCGTTCAGTTGGCGATCTCGGGTTTCGCCGCCAATGGCAGCGATTACGAGGCCTTGCCGGAGTCGGTCACGATTCCAGCGGGCGAGACGGCGGTGTTGCTCCCGGTGACAGCCTTGAAAGACGCCGTTCAGGAGTTCCAGGAGGACATCAAGATTCAGTTGATTGATGCGCCGCACGCGAGTCTCGACGGCACCCGGTTCGCCGCCACGCTCACCATCCAGGACGAAAACGGCGCCGTCGAGTTCGAGTCCCCGCAGTACTACGTCGCCGAAGGCGGCGGCCAGGCCGTGGTGGGCATCCGCCGCACCGGCGATACCAACGTCGAGGCCTCGGTGCGGTTCACCGCCGCCGCGGGCACCGCCACGGATGGCGTCGACTTCCTTTCCACCAATGTCAGCGTCTACTTCGCTCCGGGCGTGGCCCATGCCGAGGTGGCTGTGACGATCCTGGATGACGCCCAAGTCGAGCTCGGGGAGACCATCAAGCTGACCCTGGCCAATTCCGCGGTGGGCGCACCGCTAGGCGGCCAGACCACCGCGACCTTGACCATCAACGACGACGACAGTTCGGTGGAATTCGCCCAGGCGGAATACTTGGTGAATGAAAACGCCACCAACGCGATCGTCACCCTCAAACGTACCGGTGTGCTCGATAACCCCTTCCAGGTTTCGTACTTGGCGGCGGCCGAGGCGGGCACCAACGGCGTCGCGACGGAAGGCGTGGATTTCCTCTCCACCAACGGCGTGCTTCAGTTCGCGGCCGGCCAGGCCAGCGCCTCCTTCCGGGTGCGCATCTTGGACGACGGCGAAGCGGAGGGCAACGAGCGCCTGCTGCTGGTCCTGACCAATGCGGGTCCGGTCGGCCTGCCGCCCTCGACCAACGCCCTGACGGCTGGACTCACCATCGTCGATGACGAATGCACGATCCAGTTCGCCAGCCCGGCGGTCAGCGTCGACGAGTACGCGAAGACCGTCACGCTCGAAGTGCTCCGGACCGGCGGCACCGTCAACCCCGTGACCGTCAACTTCAATGCCCTCCCGATGACGGGCTCGGGCAGCGCCACGGAAAACCTGGACTACCGGCCGTTGAGCACGCTGGTCAGGTTCACCGGCGACGCCACGGTCACCAACGCTTCAGGCTCCGTGACGTATGTGCCGGGGGCCACCAACCAGTTCGTCAGCGTGACCATCTATGACGACGCGATTGGCGAAGGCAACGAGCTGTTCATGACCGTCCTGCGCAGTGCGCGGGTCAGCCCCGGCGTGCGCGCTTGGAGCAACTCCGTCTCGCTCGTGACCGCCACCAACCTCGTCACCGTCGTCGATGACGAGACCGCTGGCAGCACGGACTCGGACTTCAACCCCGGCTTGGGTGCAAACGCCCCCGTGGATGCCCTCGGGCTTCAGCCCGACGGCCGCGTCGTCGTGGGCGGCGCCTTTACCTCCCTGGACGGCGTGGTGATGAACCATCTGGCCAGGGTTTACGAGGACGGCTATGTGGACAGCGGCTTCAATCCTGGCGAGGGCGCCGATGACGAGGTGCTCGCCGTGGCGGTGCAGGATGACGGCCGCGTCATCGTCGGAGGTTCGTTCAAGAAGTTCGGCGGACGCACCTTGGAGCGGATCGCTCGAGTCAATGCGGATGGCAGCTTGAGCCCCGATTCCGACTTCAATGGCGGTGCCGACGGCGCGGTGCGCGCCCTGGCCTACGTGCCCGGCGAGATGTTCGGCGAGGGCCGGATCTACGCGGGCGGGTCCTTCGGTCGGATCGCCGGATCACCGGTCGCCTACCTGGCCCGTCTGAACGCGGACGGGACGGTGGACGGGAGCTTCAACCTCGGGGCCG
>CAYYMW010000002.1:0-2263 GCA_964472515.1 uncultured Verrucomicrobiota bacterium
CTTCCCGCCCACCTTACCCGGTTCCTCGCTGCAAGGACTTTGTCACTGGCCGTGCTCTGCGCCCGAGGGCGGCCAACCCGGTGCTTGCCGCCGCACGACGGGCAGCGGTAGGGTGAGGTCCGACAACTGACCCGGACGTCGGCGATCAAGGCCATCCAAACGGTCTTCGCCGCCGGGCGGTCGCCACCGCAACATGAAGACTGCAACCGTCGGCGCGTGCTTGCTGGCCCTCACCCTGAAGTGGGCAATCCCTTGCCACGGGGAACTACGCTTCGAACACCACTTCATCGACCGGGAACTGCCCGTCAGCGCCGACGGCACCGGCGACTACGGCTTGACCGCCTTGGTGGACCTCGACAAGGACGGCGACCTCGACTTTGTGCTGGGCGGCCGCTGCACCTCCCCTACCCAGCTTTATTGGTACGAGTACCAGACACCAGAGCGCTGGGTCCGCCACGCCGTCGGGGCCGATTACCTCTCCGATGTGGCCCTCGCCGCCCTCGATGTCGATCACGACGGCTGGAGCGACCTCGTTTGCAGCGGCGTCTGGTTCCGCAACCCGCGGCAACCCCGCACCGAACCCTTCCAGCGCATCGTCTTTGCCGAGAAGGCCGCCGGCGCCCATGACGTCCTCGTGGCTGATATCGACGGCGACCGCCGTCCCGACCTGCTCATGATGGGCGACCAGCGCACTGAACTCAACGGCCTTTGGTGGTTCAAGCTGCCCCGGGATCCCGCCCAACCGTGGGTGCGCACGCGGATCGGACCTCCGGTACATGGCGCAATCATGCCGGCGGGTGTGACCGATCTGGACGGCGACGGCGATGCCGATGTCCTCCGGGCGGATACCTGGTACGAGAACCTCGACGGCAAGGGCGCCCGGTGGGCTCCTCACGCCAACATCCCCATGGGACGCAAAGGGCCCTACGGCATCTGCGTGCGCACCGCCCTGGCCGATCTCGATGGCGACGGGGTGCAAGAAATCGTCATGTGCGACGCCGACATCGTCAACTCCAAGGCGGTCATCCTGCGCAATGCCGATCGCAAAGGCGGCCAATGGATCGTCGAACCCCTGCCCCAGAGCTTCCTCTACGGCTCCCTCCACTCTCTGGCGGTGGCGGACCTGAATAACGATGGCCGTCTGGACCTCGTTACCAACGAACAGGAGGAACTGCTGCCCGAGGGACGGCAGAACCCTCGCTGGATCGCGTGGGAAAACCTGGGCTCCGGGAAGTTCGCCGAGCGCATCCTCCTCGACCAGAGACTTGGCGGGCACGAACTCGTGGTCGGCGACGTGGATGGCGACGGTGACGTCGACATCTGCTCGAAACCCTGGAGCCCCATGCCGTGGAACGGCGCCCAAGGGCGTCTGCACGTCGACTACCTAAAGAACCTCACGCGCCCCTGAACCCGGCTCAAGGACGCATCTTCGGCACGGTCTCCCGGATACGCCGCAGGTCCCGGTCTTGCTGGTTGGAGGACACCCGCACGCTGTAGCTCGACGGCGAGGCTTGGTAGGATTTCTTCACCTTCTCCGAGCCGGCCACGATTTGCTCATCCAGCCATCGCCAGAGTTCTGCGTGCCCGTCCGCGAAGGACATCACCCCCACCCGGTTATGCCGGCTCGCCGGCAGGTTCCAGTAGAAGTAGTCCTTTGCATCGGAGGGCAGGATGCCAATCGCCCCATTCTGAATGCTCCACTCGTCCTCGTCCCAGAAGACGGAGGCTTTCGTCGGAGAGGGGTCCATGATCTGCACCGCCCGGTAGATCGGGGTCGGGCAGTACGTTGCCTCAAGGAAGGCCAACCCCGTGCTCATGGCGTAGCTCCGCGTCCGCAAGAGGCTGGGCTGCCCCGTCACCTTGGTGCGATCCGCCGGGCACCGATAGATGGCCACCGAGCTGTTGTAACGAAAGAGCACCCCTTTTTGGATGTTCGTCGTTGTCCGGTCGGTCTTCGCGTCTCCTTCGATCCACGACCCGGTCAGGCTGATTTCGCCGCTCGCTTCGTTGGGTGCCAGTCTCCCATTGTTGTCGTCCGCATACATGGTCCAGCACAGCGTCAATTGCTTGAGGTTGCTGAGACAGCCGATGCCGTGGGCCTTCGCCTTGGCCTTGCTCAACGCCGGCAGCAGCATCCCTGCGAGGATCGCGATGATGGCAATCACCACGAGCAACTCGATCAAGGTGAAGCCCGTCGTCCTGGCATCCCACCCGCCGCGCAATCCCGTGGCGGCTCCCTGCCCTCGGTCCCGACCATTTGCTG
>CAYYMW010000002.1:2273-25611 GCA_964472515.1 uncultured Verrucomicrobiota bacterium
GTTCCATAGCTGGTGACTGTCTCAGGTCCGGCGTGATTCCCGACTCGAAGCGAACCAACGCGCCACTTGCCATCTGAGCCATCCGAATTCCTGCGACTCGCGCTTCGCAAACTTCACGCCCAAGCAATTAGGGGTACTCCCTTGTTCCCAATACCGCCATCGCGCTTTTGCGTGATGGTAGACCGTGAGTGGCTGCCAAGGCGACAATCGATGAATCCGTTGGTCGGTCGAGCGTGTCCGTCTCGTTGCTTGATCGCGCGGAAGCATTCAACTTATCCACTTCATCACCAATGTCTTACATTACGGATGATTGACCTTTTCCAAGCCGGGAGAGACGAAGCCGACTCAACCACAGCCTGCGGATCGGACTGAGATCCTCAACCCTGAGGTGAAAGGTGAACTTCCTCATCCCTTTACCGTTCGAGTGCGGGCTGGGAAGCGGATTTCGCCCCCGTGATGAATCTGGAAGCTCATGCAGGTCAACGCTCTTAATGCATTGGTGTACAACGCTTTGAGATTGCATGGATAATTAGGGTGACAATTTATTAATGATTCACAACATTTTCTTGACACCTAGGGCGTTGTTAGTTAGGAATCACTCACAACAATTAAGTCCAGACAACTTATGCAACAACGCACTCGTCCTTGGGGCTGCTTGCTCGCCGCGACCATCGCGGCCGGGGGAGTTTCGCTCCATGCCGGTCTGAGCCACCGGTACAGTTTCGCCGCTGACGCCAACGACAGCGTCGGCACCGCCCATGGCACACTCATGGGCAGTGCCAGCATCGTCGGCAACGCCGTCAGCCTCGATGGCATCAGTGATAACTACGTCAACCTGCCCGCCGATTTGCTCAAGGGACTCTCGGCCGTGACCATCGAGGCATGGGCAACGTACGAAAGCAACGCTGGCTGGGCGCGCCTGTTCGATTTCGGCGACACCAATCCCGATACGGGAAACGGCCGTAACTACCTGATGTTCACGGGCCACTCCGGCAACAGCGACCACCGGGTGGTGATTTCGGACGTCGACCCCGGCTACAATCACGAGGAGATGATTACCGTCCCCGGCATCTTCGATAACCTGGGCGAGCAGCACGTGGCCATCGTCGTCGACTCGACGCGCAATTTCATGGCGCTGTACGTCAACGGGAAGCTTGTCGGATCGAAATCCAACCTGACCATCCCGTTGAGCGCCGTCTCCGGCGTGCACAATTACATCGGCAAGGCGACCTACAATCCCGATCCATCGCTCTACGGCACCGTCAACGAGTTTCGCATCTACGATCAAGCGCTGAGCGCGGCGGAAATCGCAGGCAGCGCGGCGGCCGGTCCGGATGATCTGAGCGTGGACCCCGGCGCGCTGCAGTCGATCACGGTCACCTTGGACAGTGATTTGGTGCTGCTGGGCGGTTTTACCCAGGCCAGCACCAGCGCGACGTTCGCCAAAGCCGCCGATGTGCCCCTGGGGCCTGACCCAGGCATCGTCTACTCCTCAAGCGACAGCAGCATCGCCATGATCGACGCCAAGGGTGCCGTGACGACGGTCGGCCTCGGTGAGGTGACCATCAAGGCCATTTACGGAGGCACGGAAGCAACCCGGAAACTCACGGTCTACCAGACCCCGGCGGTCTTGGCGAACCGCTACAGCTTCACCGACGCAAGCTCCGGAGTGGCGACGGATTCGATCGGCAGCAAGAACGGCACGCTGATGGGCAACGCACAGCTCGCCGACGGCAAGCTGGCCTTGGACGGCGTGGACAGCTATGTCGATCTGCCCAACGGTCTGATCTCCTCCCTGAACAATGTTTCCTTTGTCACCTGGGCTACCTGGCACGGCACCCGGATGTGGGAGCGCATCTTTGACTTCGGCAACAACACCGGCGGCGAGGATGGGACGGGCAACGGCACCACCTACCTGTTCATCGCGCCGCTCGCCGGCGCCAACAAAGCACGTTTTGCGGTCACCATCACCGGCGGCGGAGCAGGCGAGGTCATTCTCGACGCCCCCGCCGCGATGCCCGCCGAGCAAGCGGTTTGCTACGCGGTGGTCTACAACGCCAGCGCCCGCTGGATCAAATTCTATGTGAACGGCCAACCGGTGGCCACCAATACCACCACTATCGCGCTCAAGAGCCTGCAGGACGTGAATGTCTGGCTCGGCAAGTCCAACTGGACCGCCGACCCCAACTTCACGGGCGATATCGATGAATTCCGCATCTATGACGGCGTGCTGACCGACGACGAAGTCAGCCTGACCATGGCCGCCGGACCGGACAAACTCCCTCCCGCCTCTCCCGGGCCGCTGAAGTCGATCTCCCTCACCGTCGGCAGCGCGATGCTGACGGGCGGGGCCGCCGACGTGTCGATCCTCGCGGACTACCTCAATACGACGGGCGTCGCCATCAACGGCAAGGACGGGCTCACGCTGACTTCGAGCGCCCCGGGCGTGGTCGCCGTGCTCAAAGACAGCCAGGTGCAGGCGCTCTCCGCCGGAACGGCCGTGCTGACGGCCACCTACCAAGGCAAGGAGGCCACCGCCACCATTAACGTCACCAACCCGGCGGGCGTACCCCTCAAGCCGATGCTCAAACACCGTTACAGCTTCAGTGAAGCGGCGGACAGCACCACGGTGGCCGACTCGATCGGCACGGCCCATGGCACCCTGGTGGGTGACGGCGGAGTGTTCTCCGGCACCGGCACCTTGGACCTGCCCGGCGGCGCCAGCGACACTGCGGCAGCGTACGTCAATCTGCCCAACGGCATCATCAGCGTGCTCACGAACGCCACCTTCGAGGCGTGGGTCACCTGGAAGGGCAGCTCCGGCACTTACTGGCAGCGCATCTTCGACTTCGGCAACAACACCGGTGGCGAGGATCAACCGGGCAACGGCACCACCTACATCTTCGTGAGCCCGCACGGCGGCGCAAATGTCATTCGCATGGGCGCCACCATCACGGGTGGCGGAGCGGGCGAACGCATCACGGATGGCAAGGCGCTCATGCCTTTCAACGAGCAGGTTCACGTGGTGGCCAGTTACAATAATGCAGCCGGCGTGGCACGCTTGTACGTGAACGGGCAGTTGGCCGCGCTCGGCAAAGCCGACCTGCCGCTCGCCTCCATCGAGGACGTGAACAACTGGCTGGGCCGCTCGAACTGGCCCGATGCCTTCTTCCAAGGCGCCTACAACGAATTCCGCATCTATGACGGCGCCATGCTCGATGCGGACGTGGCCGCGGCCTTCGCCGCGGGGCCGGACAAGCTGCCCGGCGAGGGTGGCGCTCCCACGATCACGGCCTTCAAGAAGAACGCCGACGGCACCCTCACCATCGAGTGGACCGGCGGGGTATTGCAGGCCGCGCCGGCGGTGACCGGGCCATGGGCCGAGGTGCCGGGCGCCACCAGCCCGTATCAGTTCACGCCGAACCAAAGCATGCTGTTCGGTCGCATCAAACAGTAAGAGCTTCCCGCGGATTCCCTTTTCCGCGTGTTGTTGGGTCAGCCGGGGGCCGAGTGGCCCCCGGCCTTTTCTTTTCTTTGAGCCTCGGGAAATGCCTGGGACCGCGGTCATCCACCGGCGTCACCCTCCGCCCGGTTCCTCCCTGAACCCGACTCACCAACCTCATTGAAGTCCTCGGGATGCGTGGTCTCCGATCCGTCGCCTCTTCTCGCGAATTGCGCGTGGCTCGGCGGGCCTGTAATCTGGCGACAAAGTCTGAAAGCAGGACGATGAGAATCCGCTTTACGAACTCAAAACGAGACTCGATTCGCTTGAGCGAGAGCTTGATATTAGCCGGTCTCTTGTCGGGTCTTGCCCTTCCTGCGGCAGAGGAGTTGGCCCCCCTGCCCATCAAGCTCCCAATTCCGCCTTTTGGTTTCGGGCCCGTTCCCGTCCCACAGGGTGACCAGATCGAGCGGCCCTCCGACCGGCCCCGCCCGCCTTTCATGGCACCCAAGGGCAGTACGAATTTGGCGTTGGGAAAGGAAGTCACCAGCAGCGATCCGGCCCCCTTCGATGGGACGCACGACATGATCACCGACGGCGACAAGGGATCGACGAACTATGTGGAACTACACCGCAAGACCCAGTGGGTGCAGATCGACCTCGGGAAACCGGCCAAGCTCTACGCCATCCTAGTCTGGCACAGGTTCGACAAGGAGCTCGTTTGTCATGACGTGATCGTACAGGTGGCAGAAGATCTCGGATTCACCCGAAATGTGCGGACGATCTTCAACAACGATCTCGACAACAGCTCGGGTCAAGGCGTGGGGACAGACAGGGAGTATTACGAGAGTTTCGAAGGTCGCCTAATCGACGCCAAAGGCATCAAGGGTCGTCATGTGCGCCTCTACAGCAAGGGCAACACGTATCGGACTCTCAACGCCTACACCGAGGTTGAGGTGTGGGGCCTGCCCGTGGAATAGCGTGGCTGGTGAATGAGGTAGTCCTGCATTCGGGGGGGCAGGCTGTTGCAGGGGTGGCCTGAATCCTGTAAGACGCTTGGAAGTGCCTCTGCACGATCCGCTCAGGCGGATTCTGTCCCGTTGAATAATCGGGGGCCGGGCACCATCGAATCCACTGTGACGACGCCACTAAGCCAAACCATGAAGACCTACTCTCCGATGCCCAAACGAGCGTTACTGGTGCTTTCGTTCGGATTCGCCGTAGCCACCTCCTGCTGTAGCCTTTGCCTTAACGCCGCGGAGGACTTGGCCCCCCTGCCGATCAAGCTGCCGACGCCGACCTTCCAGGGGACGCCGCCGGAGATGGAGTTGGGCGAGCTCATCGAGAAGCCCTCCAACAAGCCCCGCGCCCCTTTCATGGCTCCCAAGGGTTGCGAGAACCTGGCCCTCAACAAGAAAGTAACGAGCAGTGACAAGGCGCCGATCACCGGGACGCTCGACTTGGTCACCAACGGCGACAAGGAATCGACGGACGCCACCTTCGTCGAACTGCATCGCAAAACGCAGTGGGTGCAAATCGATCTCGAAAAGCCGGGCAAGCTCTATGCCATCATCGTGTGGCACGCCCACAACACCTACCAAGTCTATCACGACGTGATCGTGCAGGTGGCGGACGACGCGGATTTCACGCAGAACGTGCAGACCGTCTACAACAACGACCACGACAACAGCTCCGGCCTGGGGGTGGGCACGGACAAGGAGTACTTCGAGAATCACGAGGGTCGCCTGATGAACGGCAAGGGCATCCAGGGCCGGTATGTCCGCCTGTACAGCAAGGGCAGCACCTACAGCGCGCTCAACCGCTACACCGAGGTTGAGGTGTGGGGAATTCCGGCGGAGTAGCTCCCTTTGCCGAGGGGCGGGGTCGGTGCTCCGCGGGGGGGCTCCATATGGTCGATAATTGCTTGTACATCAACGGTTTGAAATCGCCCGTGCAGCCCTGCCTGCCTGCGCGTGCGGATTCCTTGCCTTTTTCGCTGAATAAAGTCAGGCTCAACGTATCTAATGGGCAGCAATGCTGCTCGAAAGTCGAACGATGAAAACCTGGTCCGAAATGTCGAAACGAAGCTCGATCCTCCTGTCGTTGGGCGTGGCCCTGGCCACCCCGCTGCTGAGTCCCTCCCTGCAGGCCGCCGAAGATGTGGCTCCCCTGCCGATCAAACTCCCCATTCCGGCGTTCATGGGTACCCCCACGGACATTCCGTTGGGCGACCTGATCGAGAAGCCCTCGGACAAGCCCCGCGCGCCCTTCATGGCCCCCAAGGGCTGCGAGAACCTCGCCGCCAAGAAGAAGGTCACCAGCAGCGACAAGTCCCCCATCACCGGGACGCTCGAGTTGGTCACGGACGGCGACAAGGAATCGAACGACAACAGCTACGTGGAGCTGCACCGCAAGACGCAGTGGGTGCAGATCGACCTCGAGAAGCCGGGCAAGATCTACGCCATCATCGTGTGGCACGCCCACAATACCTACCAAGTCTATCACGACATCGTCGTGCAGGTGGCGGATGACGCGGACTTCACGCAGAACGTGCAGACCGTCTACAACAACGACCACGACAACAGCTCCGGGCTGGGCGTGGGGACGGACAAGGAGTATTTCGAGAACTACGAAGGCCGGCTGATGAACGCCAAGGGCGTGAAGGGCCGCTATGTCCGCCTCTACAGCAAGGGCAGCACGTACAGCGCCTTGAACCGCTACACCGAGGTTGAGGTGTGGGGGCTGGCGGCCGAATAGCGCCGCGCGGGTGGATCGCGATCCTGCTGGTCCTCTGCGCCGCGGCCTTCTGCTTCCGGTTCCCCCAACTGGAAGAGCGCCCGTTGCACTGCGACGAAGCCGTCCACGCCATCAAGTTTAAGGGCCTGTGGGAAGGTCGGGGTTATCGCTATAACCCCGACGAGTACCACGGGCCTTCTCTTTATTACCTGACCCTGCCGGTGGCCCGGCTCGCCTCGTGGATCGCTCCCCAAGCGCCCGATGAGCGCGTGCTGCGGCTGGTGCCAGCCCTCTGCGGGGCCTCCCTCATCCTCCTGCTGCTCGGTTTCGGGGAGGGTCTCGGCCGCGCCGCCGCCTTGTTCGCCGGCATCCTCACCGCCGTCTCGCCGGCGATGGTCTACTACAGCCGGTATTACATTCACGAACTATGGCTCGTGTGGTTCACGACTCTGGCGCTTATGGCAGGCTGGCGGTATTGGCGGCGTCCGCATCCCGGTTGGGCGGCGCTCGCCGGCGCGGGGCTCGGCCTGATGCAGGCTACCAAGGAGACGTTCGTCTTTAACCTGGCCGCAGCCGCCGGCGCCGGTTTCGTGGTTTGGTGGCTCGCGCGGCGGCAGGCGCCCCAATCGGTTTCGACCGGCAACCCGGGACCAGCACCCGCCAAACCGCCCATGCGCCTGGCCCACCTCTGGCTGGCCTTGGCCGTGGCTTTGGCGACCTCAGTCGTGCTCTTCTCCTCCTTCTTCACCAACGCGCACGGCCCGTTGGATTCCCTCCTCACCTACGTTCCCTGGCTGAACCGTGCCGGAGGCGCCTCGCCCCATATCCACCCGTGGAGCTTCTACTTCGAGCGCCTGCTCGCGTTCCACCCGCCAAAAGGGCCGTTCTGGACGGAGGGTTTGATCTTGCTGCTCGCGTTGGTAGGCTTGGTTTGCACCTTCCTGGGCAGGCCCGTCACCCCGGCACACAACGGTTTCATGCGGTTTCTGGGTGTCTACACCGTCTTGCTCACCGCTGTCTACACGGTCATCGCTTACAAGACCCCATGGTGTGCGCTGGGGTTCCTGCATGGGTGGATTCTGCTGGCAGGGTTTGGCGCCGCGTGCCTCTGGGCGCTGGCGCGTGACCGGATTGTTCAGCTCGTCTTGATCGTTCTGCTATTGGCCGGCACCGGCCACCTGGCCTGGCAGGCTTGGCGCGCGGCTTACCAGTTGCCTGCCGATCCGCGAAACCCCTACGTCTACGCCCACACCTCGCCGAACCTGCTCAAGTTGGTCTCGCTGGTACATGGCGTGCTGAAGGCGAACCCGCATCCGGAAAGCCGCGTCGTCAAGGTCATGGCCCCCGGAGGCGACTACTGGCCGCTGCCGTGGTACCTGCGCGATCTCAAGCCGGAGCAAATCGGCTACTATCCGGAGGTACCCAAGGAACCGTACGCGGACATCATGCTTGTCAACGCCAAGTTCGAGGCCGCCTTGGACGAAAAGACCGACCGCAAGTACATCGTGGCCGGGCTCCATCAACTGCGCCCGCGCAACTTCCTCGAGCTCTACGTCGACCTTGAACTTTGGAAACAGTACATCGCGTCTTTGCCGCCCCGGCGCGACGAGGATGACGAGTAGCCGCGCATTCTCAATTGACGAAGGGGGTGGGTTGCCCTGCAATATTGCGTTATGAAAACCGCATTACCTGTCGATCGGCTCCGTCCGAGTCGCTTCCCGCGCCCGGGTGTGGCCTTGGCTGCTGTTGTCCTGGCGGGCGTCTGGAGCGCCACCGCGGACGTCTCCCTGCCCAGTCTGTTCACCGACCACATGGTCTTGCAGCAAGGCATGGCCGTCCCGGTCTGGGGCAAGGCAGATGACGGCGAGACCGTCACCGTCGAATTTCGCGGCCAGAAGAAGACCGCCACCGCCCAGCAAGGCAAGTGGAAGGTCCGTCTGTCCTCGCTCAAGGCTGGTGGCCCGGACACGCTGGTGGTAACTGGCAAGAACCGCGTCGAGATCCAGGATGTCCTCGTGGGCGAGGTCTGGGTCTGCAGCGGGCAATCGAACATGGAATGGCCGCTGAGCGCCTCCTTTGAGCCGAAAGGCGACATTGCCACCGCCGCGAACCCAATGATCCGCCTCTTCACAGTGCCCAAGCTGAAGGCAGAGCAACCGGTCACCGAGATCAAGTCCTCGTGGCAGATGTGCAAGCCGGAAACGGTCCCCGGGTTCTCCGCGGTGGGGTATTACTTTGGCCGGGCGCTGCAACGCGCCCGCCAGGTGCCGGTCGGTTTGATCAACACCTCCTGGGGCGGCTCGCCGGCCGAGGTTTGGATGAGCGCCGACGTCATCAATGGCGATCAGGAATACAGGACCCAGCTCATGGAGCCCTTTGCCAAGTCATGGGCGGATTACCTCAAGGCCAAAGAAAAGGCGGAGAAAGAGGGCAAACCCGGGCCTTGGCCGCCATGGCGTCCCACCGAGCTGTACAACGGCATGATTGCCCCGCTCATTCCTTACGCCATTCAAGGCGCCATCTGGTACCAGGGTGAATCCAACGCCGGCCGAGCCTATCAATATCGGCGCCTCTTTGCCGACATGATCCGCAACTGGCGGCGCGATTGGGGCCAGGGCGACTTCACCTTCCTCGCCGTGCAACTCGCGCCGTGGGACAAGGGACAGAAGCGCACGCTGGAGCAGATCACCGCCCAACCCGTCAACAGCGATTGGCCCGAGCTGCGCGAGGCGCAGGACATCGTGGCGAAGACCCTGCCGAAGGTAGGCGTTGCCGTGATCACCGACGTCGGCGACAAGGACGACATCCATCCCACCAAGAAGGTCCCCGTTGGCGAGCGCCTGGCCCTGGCCGCCCGCTCCATTGCGTACAAGGAGAAGCTCACCGCGTTTGGGCCGACCTACAAGTCGGTGACGTTCAAGAACGACAAGGCCGTCCTGAGCTTCAACCACGTCGGTGGCGGTCTCGTTGCCAAGGGCGGCGCGCTCACCGGCTTCGCCATCGCCGGCGCGGACCAGAAGTTCGTTTGGGCCGACGCGAAGATCGACGGCAAGAAGATCGTGGTTTGCAACCCGCAGGTGCCGAACCCGGTCGCCGTCCGGTACGGTTGGGCGGACTTCCCGGTGGTGAATCTATACAACCAGGAAGGGCTGCCTGCCTCCCCGTTCCGGACCGACGACTTCCCGATGGTGACGAAACCGAAATGATCACGATTTGGATGGTTGACCCCATTTATCATCACCATTACCCAACCAAAACCATAATCCTATCATGAACACACCCTACTCACGCCGGGACGCCATCCGTTTGGGAGCCGCCTCCGTGGCCGCGCTGGCCTGCGCCTCCCCCCTGCTGGCCGCCGAGAAGAAGCGCACGGTCGTTGTCTGGGCCGAGAACACGGCGCCAGCCGACAAGGTCTATCCCAAGGACGTCAACACGGTTATCGCCGAGGGGCTGAAGCCTCTCAAAGGCTGGGACATCGTCGTCGCCAGCATTGACCAACCCGACCAAGGGCTGCCTGACGACCTCCTGAACAAGACCGACGTCCTCATGTGGTGGGGCCACAAGCGCCACGACCAGGTGAAGGATGAACTCGTGGACAAGGTGGTCCGCCGCGTGAAAGAGCAGGGCATGGGCTTCATCTCCATCCACTCCTCGCACTTCGCCAAACCCAACAAGAGGCTGATGGGCACCGCCTGCAGTTGGGGCGAGTACAAAGCGGACGGCACCTCCGTCAAGATCACCGTCAAGGCCCCCGACCATCCGATTGCCAAGGGCGTGAAGGATTTCGAACTCCCCAAGATCGAACGCTACGGCGAGCCTTATGCGGTCCCCACGCCGGAGACCGTGGTGCTGGACGGCGTTTACACCAAGCCCGACGGCACCACCGCCCCCGGCCGCATGGGGATGTGCTGGACCATTGGCAAAGGCCGCTTCTTCTACTTCACCCCGGGCCACGAAACCTACCAGGACTTCTATATGCCGGTGGTGCAGTTGATCATGCGCAACGCCGTCGAATGGGCCGCTCCCAGGGCCTGACGGTTCCGAGCCTTTCTTTCTACAGAGCCCCGCGCTGTGCCCGTCACGGCGCGGGGTTTTTGCTTGGCTGACTACCTGACCACGCCATCCGTACGGGCACTGACACGCGCCTTTTCAAGGACCATCTGTGCATTGTCGCGATAGAGTTTTAGGAGTATCTCATCGCTCAAGCCAAAGCCACTGAGCGGCCAGTGGTAAGTGAAGAGGTCCCAAGCGTAGAAGTGCTCATCCTCGGTCTCCAGGATCCGGAAGGTGGTCCGGTACATCTCCCCGGCACGGCCCATGTCGGTGCCGTATACCAGGCGATCCTGGTATTGTTGGTAGAACCGCACGGTGGCACGGGGAATGGCCGCCGTCTCGGCGAAGCGCGCGCTGATGTCCGCAAAGAGGTTTGGGTACCGGTCGAGCATCCCGCCCAACCGGTTCAGGTCGTAGCAGCAGTTGGCGAAGTGACACGCAATGAAGACCGTGCGCGGGTGCTTCTTGACCGCCCGCTCGAGGGTATCAAGGAGTTGGGCGTGGGAAAGGATGTTGGTTTGGTTGTCCAACCGCCACTTGAAAGCATTCATCAAACCGTCGTTGGTCTGATTCATCGGCTCATACATCCACATGGGATCGGCTTCGTGAATGTTCACCGGCATGCCTAAATCCGCGCACTTCTCCAGCAGCGGGTCCATCCGGGGATCGTCAAGATGCATCCGGCGGGCGGCGGAGCTGGCGCGGTCGAGACCTTTGCCCTTGTCGCTGGTCTCCCCCACGCCCTGCGCCCCGGCTTTGAAGCACCGTTCCAACTCGGCCACGGCCGCCGGCCCATATCCAGGTTGATCGGAGCCCGTGAAGTCGAACCCGCACCAGACCGAAAACCGGCCCGGATGCCTCTGATACCGCGCCAGAGCGGCGTCAAACTCCCCGCCGTGGGCGCCACTGAGAACGGTCGTTTTCTCGATTCCCACTTGGTCCATGGTCCGCACCCACTCCGCGATCTGCTCGCTGGTCTTGGCATACTCATGCGAATGCATGTCAATCACCGGATATCGGGCCTTCTCGACGTGGCTCACGGGAATCCGGTAGATGGAACGGGGTCTGAAATCCTTGAGCAGCAACTGGTCGGGATCAGCCCCCTGGACAAGCAAACAACCCGCCACAAACCAAAGCAGCCACAGCGTTCCCGGGCGACCGCGCACGGCCAACGCCGCCGCACTTCGCATCCCTCCTCCGAAAGTCCACCGATCGAAACGTAAGTTCATAAGCCGATGGCAGCGAATCCTACCGCCGAAAGGCCGGCGTGACGAGCGCATTCCTTGGCCAGCCCCGCGACCCTCCGGCATTTCTGCGCTTGCACGGGAGCCTTGGTGGATTATCTTCGTCAACCAGTATGTCGTGTACAGTTGACGCAAAACAGTGCGGGCGCATCGCGGAACTCGGACAACGGGTTCTCGACGGCGGCCGCGTGGAACGGGACGAAGTGCTCTGGCTCCTGAATCGCGAGGAACGCGATGAAGTCCACGAGCTGATGCGCTGGGCCAACCGCATCCGTGAGCGGTTCAAGGGGAACCAGATTCACCTTTGCTCCATCGTCAACGTCAAGGCCGGCGGCTGCCCTGAGAACTGCAAGTTCTGCGCCCAGTCGGCCTTCTACGAAACCGAGTCGCCGCGCTACAGCCTGGTCGATCCCGAACCCGTTCACAAAGCCATCGATGAAGCGCAGCGGCACGGCGTGGTGGGCCTCGGTTTGGTGGCCGCGTGGAAGGGGTTGGAGGAAGGCCCGATCCTGGATCAAGTCTGCGCGCGCCTGAAGGAGATCACCGACGATGGCCGGGTGCGCACCGACGCTTCGCTGGGGCTGATCAAGAGCCAGGCGGTGGCCGACCGGCTCCGTGACGTTGGGGTGCAGTGTTACAACCACAACCTGGAGACCTCCCGGCGCTATTTCCCGGAGCAATGCAGCACCCACAGCTACGACGACCGGTTGCAGACGCTCCGCTTCCTGAAGCAGGCGGGCATCAGCCTGTGCTGCGGCGGCATCCTTGGGCTGGGCGAAACGCGCGAGGATCGCTGCGACCTCGCCCTGGCCATCCGCGACGTGGGAGCCAGCGTGGTGCCGATCAACGTGCTCAATCCCATCCCCGGAACGCCGTATGAGCAGAACCCGCCCCTGCCGCCGATGGAGGTGCTCAAGACCATTGCCTGCTTCCGCTTTGTCCTGCCCCGTCAGGAGATCATCATGGCCGGCGGCCGGACGGTGAACCTCCGGGACGCCCAGGCGATGGTGTTCTTTGCGGGGGCCAGCGGCCTGATGGTGGGCAACTACCTGACCACCATGAACCAACCGGTGGAGAAGGACCTCCAGATGATTCGCGACCTGGGCCTCGATCCGAAGTGGGTGAAGCACGGCTCCGCCGACCAGCTTGACACCCCGCCCGAAGCCGCTTGATGCTCCACCCGTGCTGGCCGAACCGATCCGGCGCCTGGGCCTGAACCAGGGCGGCTACCGGGGGCAAACCCTGGATGTCGGTCCGTTTCTCGGCGAGTTGGAAGCCGTGGCTCGCGAGCATGGCTGGGAGGTGGACCACCTCCCCCTGCCCTTCCTACCGCCGACGGATCGTCCCGCCGATCTGGAGCCGCCATGGGCGCGGCGGCTCCTGGCGTTTTAACGGGAGGCGCATCCGAGTGCCAAGCGGGCGTATATCTCGGCCGGCATTCACGGAGACGAACCCGCCGGTCCCACAGCCTTGCTGGAGCTCCTCCGCGAAGATCGCCTGCCGGAAGCCCTCAACCTGTGGCTTTGCCCCTGCCTGAATCCGGTGGGGTTTGTGCGCAACACGCGGGAGGGGCCGGGCGGAACCGACCTTAACCGCGACTACCGCCACCTGGCCACGCCGGAGGTTCACGCACAAGTGAGTTGGCTGACGCGCCAGCCCAGTTTCGACCTCACCTTTTGTCTGCACGAAGACTGGGAGGCCGCCGGCTTCTACCTGTACGAACTGAACCCGGACCACCGTCCCTCCCTGGCACCGGAGATGATCCGCGCGGCAGAGTCGGTCTGCCCGGTCGAGCAAGCAGCGGAAATCGATGGGCGGCCTGCGAGTGGCGGGATCATCCAGCCCAGCCTGGATCCGGCGATGCGGCCGCTCTGGCCCGAGGCATTCTACCTCCTTCAGCGGAAGACCCGGCTGAGCTACACGCTGGAAGCGCCGTCCGACTATCCGTTGCCCGTCCGGGTGGCAGCCCTCAAGGCGGGGCTCGTGGCGGGATTGGCTCCCCTGCTCTAGCCGGCCTCGGGTTCGGCCTTGGGCTTGCGCTTCGCCGCCGGGCGTTTCCGGGGGGGGCTCTTGGCCGTGGCGGCGCGCTTGCGGGGAGCGGCCTTGCCGTCGGCCGAGGCCGCGCGGCGGCGGGCCGGCTTGGGGACCTTGGGGGCGTCACCCCACAAGCCTTCCAGATCGTAGCGTTCGCGGACCTCGGCTCGCATGACGTGGACGATCACATCGAAGTAGTCGAGCACCACCCAACTGGTTTGGAGCGCGCCATCACGGGCGTTGGGCCGCAGAGCGGCCTCCTCGCGCAGTCGATCGACGATCTCGTCTACGACGGCGCGGAGGTGGGGTTCGCTGGTGCCGGTGGCGATGACGAAATAATCCGTCACCCCGGACAGCTTGCGCACGTCCAGGACGATGACATTCTCGGCTTTCTTGTCTTCCGCCAGCGCACGACAGCGCTGGGCCAGTTTTCGCGAATCCATTGGAACGAAAGTTAGCGTTAGCGGGCCTAAAGATAAAGACGATTGTTCCGGATGGCCTCCGCCACTGCCGGGGGGGTGAGCAGGTCGATGGGCAACCCGGCCCGGACCCGTTCCCGCACCTGCGAAGCCGAAACCCCCAGGGGAAAGCCGTGCAGGACGACGCTGGAGAATCCGGTTGGCAGCGCGGCGGGCGGCTCACCTGGCCGGGGAACCACGACAAACCGGGCCAACCGGGCCATCTCCGCCGCTTCGCGCCACTTGGGCAGGCTGGGCACGTGATCGGCCCCGATCAGGTAGTGGAGGGAGTCGTGCGGAAAACGGCGGGCGTAGTCGCGGAGGGTGTCAATGGTGTAAGACACTCCACCGCGCCGCAGTTCCTGCTCGTCCAAGCTCCAGGCCGGGCGCCCGGCCATCGCCAGGCGCAGCAGACAGGCGCGCTCAGCAGCAGGGGCGAGTTCCTGTCCCGGTTTGAACGGCGATTGAGCAGCCGGAATAAAGAACAACCGGTCGAGGCTCAACTCCTCCTGCGCGGCCTGGGCCACCAGGAGATGGCCCAGATGCACCGGGTTGAACGACCCGCCGTAAAGTCCTATCGCCGCCATAAGGTTACGAGCCAGATCAACGAGCGGGCTCGGATCCACCCCGCCGGTTGACCCGGATATGCCTGCTCATGCGGTCACCGCCTGGAGGCAGCGGGCGCACAAGCCCGGGTGCCCGGTGTGGACGCCCACATCCTCTTCCCAATGCCAGCAGCGGTCGCATTTCTGGCCCGGCGCCTTGGCGACCACGGCCACCGCATCAGATGGGGCGGCGGGGTTCAGGTTCAACTTGGAGACGTTCAACAACTCGCGCAGGTTCTCGGCTTGACCATTCAGCAAGCCGGATTCGGCCTCGGTGAGTGGCACGGTCACTCCGGCCTCCAACGCCTTGCCGATCAGCTTGGACTGCCGGGCCTTTTCCAACTCAGGAAGCACGCGCTCGCGCACGGCGAACAGTTGGGCCCACACCGCCTGCTCTGCGTCGCTTTGCACCGGCTTCGCGGGTTCCCACAAGGCCAAGTGCACGGAGTCTTCCTTGCGGCCGGGCAGTTGTTCCCATGCTTCATCGGTGGTGAAGACGAGGATCGGCGACAGCATCCGGCACAGGCCGCAAACCAGCCGATACAGGGCGGTCTGCGTGGAACGCCGACGGGCCGAATGGGCGGGATCGGTGTAGAGGCGGTCCTTCACCAAATCATGGTAGATCGCGGACAACTCGACGGCGGCAAACTGGCTCACCCGCTGGTAAACCACGTGAAACTCCGACGCCTCGTAGGCGCGCAACACCTCCGCCTCCAACCGGGCGTAGGCATCGAGAACCCAGCGATCCAAACCGGTCATCTGCGCCTCGGCGACCATGTCCGTGGCGGGATTGAAGTCGTACAGGTTGGAGAGTTGATACCGCAGGGCGTTGCGGATGCCCCGGTAAGTCTCGGACACCTTGTTGATGCGCTCCTCGCTGACCACGATGTCGTTGCGAAAATCCTGCGAGGCGACCCAGAGCCGAAGAACGTCCGCGCCCCACTTCTTCACATAGGCTTCGGAGGTCTGGGGCTTCTGGTAGCCACCCTGGCCCTGCTTGCTCTTGGAGATCTTCTCCCGGTCAGCGTCCACCATGAAGCCGTGGGTGAGCACGGTTCGGAAAGGCGGAGCGCCGTTGCCTGCCAGCGAAAGCAGGAGCGAGGACTGGAACCAGCCTCGATGCTGGTCACTCCCCTCGAGATACATGTCGGCTTGCCACGCCGCCGGGGCAGGCAGCGGTTGCCCCGGTTGGAGGGGTTGCTCCGTCAGCTCCGGCCGGGTCATCATCACCGTGCGGGAGGAGGAGCCGGAATCGATCCACACATCGAGCGTGTCCGACGCCTTGGCCACGGGGTCGGGTCCAGTCCAACCCTCGGGTTTGACCAGCGGCCAGAGTTCCTCCAGCGGCTTCTCGAACCAGACGTTCGAGCCGTACTGAGCCACCAAGTCGGCGGTCTTGCGGACCACGGTGGCGTCGAGCATGGGGGTGCCTTGCGCATCCAGGAAGGCCGGTATTGGCAGGCCCCAGGAACGCTGACGGGAGATGCACCAGTCCGGCCGGGCGGTCACCGCCGCCTCGATGCGGCTGCGGCCCCAGTCGGGCACCCACTGCACCTGGCCGATCGCCTCCAAGGCCAGCTCACGGAAGGTCTTGCGGCCGTCGCCAGGACGGTGGTCGATGCGGACAAACCACTGGTCCATCGCGCGGAAAATCACCGGCGTCTTGCTGCGCCAGCAATGCGGATAGCTGTGCGTGTACTTCTCCTGGAAAAGGAGCGCCTCCCGGGCGCGCAGCACTTCGAGCACGGCCTCGTTCGCATCGCTCTGGTGGTGCTTTTCCAGGATGGACTTGCCCAGCATTTCGGCAGGCATCTGCTGCTCGGCGGGCAGGTCCGTGGTATGCGTCAGGCAACCATCGTCATTGACGGGCGAGTAGATCGGCAGCCCCACACTCATGCCGAGGCCGTAGTCCTCCAGTCCATGCCCGGGTGCGATGTGGACGAAGCCGGTGCCGGTGGAGTTGTCCACAAAGGCGTCGCCCGGGTAGAACTTCCCGCGCCGGTGGCAGAAGGGGTGCTCGTACTCGAGGTCCTTCAGTTGGTCGCCCTGTACGCTGCGCACGATTTCGTAACCCTGCCAGCCGCACTTTTCCGCGACGGTCGAGAGCAACATGGCGGAGACCAGGTACAACTCGTTGCCGACCCGCACCAACGAGTAGCTGAAGGTGGAATTGTACGCGACCGCCAGGTTGGCGGGAAGCGTCCACGGCGTGGTGGTCCAGATCACCACGTACATTCCTGGCTGGTCCACCACCGGGAACTTCACGTAGATGGACTGACTGACGTGGTCCTGATACTCGACTTCGGCTTCGGCCAGCGCGGTCCGGCAGGGGATGCTCCAATAGACTGGTTTCTTGCCCCGGTAAACGAAACCCTGCTCGACCAGATCCGCGAAGAGCCGCAGCTCAGCCGCCTCATAACCCTTGTCCAGGGTCAGGTACGGCTTGTCCCATTCGCCCAGCACACCCAAGCGCTTGAACTGCTTGCGCTGCAAGTCGATGAACCGGTGCGCGTAGGCCTCGCAGGCGGTGCGGATGGTCGCAGGATCGGCCGACGTATGGCCGGCCTTGCGCATCTCCTGCGTCACCTTGAATTCGATCGGCAGGCCGTGACAGTCCCAGCCCGGCACGTACGGCACCCGCTTGCCTCGCAGGGTGTGGTACTTGACGATGATGTCTTTGAGAATCTTGTTGAGCGCCGTGCCCACGTGGACGTCGCCATTCGCAAAAGGCGGGCCGTCATGCAGCAGGAAACGCGGCTTCCCCGCCCGCGCGGCCTGAATGCGCTCGTAGAGACGGCCGGCCTCCCAACGCTGGAGGCGTTCCGGTTCCCGCGTCACCAAGTCGGCCTTCATCGGGAAGTCCGTGCGCGGCAGATTCAACGTTTCTTTGTAGTCCATCGCCATCTTTCAGGAAGCGGGAAACTAGCAAGCCGACGCATCCATTGACAAGCCGCAAACCGGGAGGGGCCAGCTCTCGCATTGAGGCAAATCAGAAGACACCGGCGGCCAGCATTGGGTGGCGCCAGAAGTTGTCCTGTCAACTCAGACAAGACGGTTGGCTCGTCCACCGAGGGGAGGACCTGAACGCAGGCCACTTCAGCTTGCCCCCCAAAGGCAAGAACCTCCCAAGGTTGGCTTGCACACGATGCCAGCCCCGGAACGACCACCCGCTAACCGCCAGAAACGACGCTTCCTAACCCGCCAGCCGCAAACACGTAGACCACACGGTCGGCACTCGGAACGTAGAGCGCCCCATCTGGCGCGAAGCTGCAACGCCCTTGCACCGAGCGTTCCGCCTCGAACAGGCAACGGCCCCGGCCCTTCTCATCGACAGCGTGGAGCTGCCCCAGAGGGTCGCCGCAATACAGCCATCCCCCCGCCTCCGCCACCGGCCCTGCCAGCAGGTACTCGGTATCGGAAACATATTCGAACTTGATCGCACCGCCCGGCTCGACGGCCAGTATTCGCCCGCCAAAATCCGCCAGCGCGACCGAACCGTCCGGCAACAAGGCCGGCGTCCCCTGCACCGCACGGGGCAAGGGTGCGCGTTGCTTGACTTGTCCTGAAGTCAGCGACCAGGTGACGAGTTCTGCGCCACGGTCCCGGTTGCACACCGCGTGGCCGGTCTGCCGAGCCAGATCGAGCACGGGCGCCGCCGCCACCAAGGCGCGCCGGGCGCCACGGGCGGTCTCCGCCTGACGGTGCAGAACCGTCTCAGTCCCGGCTGGCGCGACCCGCACCAACTCCGTCCCTCCCTTGGCCACCGCACGAAGCAGGTAAAGGTTGCCATCCGGATCCGCCGCCGCGGCGGCGGCCGGGGAGATGCCCGCGTCGATCTCGAACCGGGTCTTGCCGGTGCCCGCGTCCAAGGCATGCCACCGTCCGCCCCAACTGCTCACGATCACCGCTCCGGTGGCGGGTTCATGCAGCAAATCGGACAGGATGCGCGGATCGCTCCTGGTGGGAAGCTCCCGTTGCCAGACGCTTCGCCCGGACTTGGAATTGAGGGCGTAAACGCGACCGCCCAAGGTGCCGACGAACAGGGTGCCGCCGTCGGCGGATAGCGCGGGCGAGGCCTGCACCCCCGCTTCAACTCGGGCTTCCCATCGTAGCGCGCCTTCCGGAGCGCAGGCTTGGACTCCCCCCGCCATGTCGGCGATAAAGACGGCTCCCTCCCCGTCGAAGACCACGGAGTTGAGCACCGCGCCGCGCGCCACCAAACGGCGGATCGGCCGGCCATGAACCACGGCATGTCCCGCAAACACTCCGGCTCGCGCCGGGCCGCCGCCGGCAGCATCCCACACCCTCCCCATCCTGGGAGCATTCGCACTCATGAGGCGTCCGGAGCGATCCGGCGGTACGTAGGTTGATAGGCGAACCGGGCACGCTCGAGTCCCAGCCCCACGACCTCAATGTGCCGGAGCCGGTTCTCTCCCAAGCCGCGTCGGCGGGCCAACGCCAGGTAGTTGGTGCCGTTGACGAAAGGCCAGGTCCGGTCCGCCGCCTCGGGATCGAAACCCATGACCGCCGCCCCCACCGCGTCGGTGCAGACCGGATTCAAACCCGCCAGCAACAAGCCCGGCCGCGTCACCGAAACCATGGAACCGTTCCACCATCCTTCCGCCGTCTGGATGACGCTGATGGCATCGAGCACCACCAAGTGGATGGGAAACGCCGCCGCCAGGTCGACGATAAAGCGGGGGACGTTGTAGCCGTGATCGTTCCGGATGCTCTTGCCGGTGAAGGTGGTGACGGAAGTGTGCGGAAGCCGCGTGCAGTTGTGCATGGTGCCGTTGCGGTAATCGCAGGCCCGCTCGTCCGGTTCCGGGCCAAGGTCATCGCCATAAAGGCTGCTGGGCGGTACTCCGAACAGGTTCTTCATCCCACCGGTGATGCCTGCGGAAACGTGACTCTTGAGTTTCCCAAGGGAAACCAGGATATCGGTGTCCGTATAGGTGCGGTTCACCTCCCAAGCGCCAGCCAGCTCCCCTTCGGGCACCTTGACCAAGGCGTAGTCGGAAAAGGCACCCCGGTTGCGGGTGTTCGCGAAGCCGACTTTGCCCTCCATGGCCGAAGCAAAGTCCTGCAACCGGTATCCGTAGCCCTCAAAGGCCTCGGGATCGGGCGAGCGGAAGGGCAGTTGATCGGCATACACCACCCGCCGCGCCCCGTATTGCACCAACAGGCTGCCGAGCGCCATGGCCACCACCGGATGCACCACGACCGTGAGGCCGAGCGGGACACCCGCCACGTCTTCGGCCGACGTGTTTACCAGGTTGACCTTGATGGTGACGTGACGGCCTTTGACCAGACGGCGCACACCTCCCACCTCGTCCAGCAGCTTCCCCAACGCCTGGCGAACCTCGCGAAAGGTGTAGCGTTTGCACAAGGCGATGCCCACCGGCGACCGGTTAACCGGAGGCTCCGCCAGCAGGGGCGCCAATGGTGCCAAGCCGGCGACCACCGCCGAGCGTCGAAGAAAGTCGCGTCGGGTAAGCAACCCTCCCGGGCACCGGGGTTCCGCGCCGTGCATACGACCATGACAGCCCATGCCCATAATATGCGCTCTACTCCCCGCTCGCGCGAACGAAAAGCGCGTTCCGGCAACCCGGCGGTCTACTTGGCGTACTCGACACAACGCGTCTCGCGGACCACCGTGACGCGGATCTGGCCGGGGTACTGCAATTCATCCTCGATCCGGCGGGCGATGTTCCTGGCCATCGCGTAAGCCTGATCGTCCCCCACCGCCTCGGGCCGAACCATCACCCGCACCTCACGGCCCGCCTGCACGGCGTAGCATTTCTCGACGCCGCTGAAAGACACCCCGATTTTCTCCAGGCTCTCCAAGCGTTTGATATACGTGGCCATGGATTCGGAACGCGCGCCCGGCCGCGACGCACTGATGGCATCGGCGGCGCTTACCAGGAGTCCAATCAGCGAGGTCTGGGGAACCTCGCCATGGTGAGCCGCCACCGCGCCGGCCACCAACTCGCTTTCCCCGTGGCGCCGGACCAAGTCCGCGCCAATCATGGCGTGCGAGCCTTCCACCTCATGGTTGACGGCCTTGCCGATGTCATGCAAGAGACCGGCGCGCTTGGTGGCAACGAGGTCGGCATCCAGTTCCGCCGCCATAAGCCCCGCCAACTGAGCCACTTCGACGGAGTGATCCAGAATGTTCTGGGCGAAACTGTGACGGAACCGCAGACGCCCCAGCAATTTCACCACCTCCATGTTCATGGGCGGCAAGCTGACCTTCTGCACCGCATCCTCGCCCGCATGCAAGATCGTCTCGTCGATTTCCTCCGAGACCTTCCGCACGATCTCCTCGATCCGGGTGGGGTGAATCCGCCCATCCAGGATCAGCCGTTCCATGGCCTGCCGCGCAATCTCGCGGCGAACCGGATCGAATCCGGAAAGCACCACCGCGTTCGGGGTGTCGTCGATCAGCACCGTCACGCCCGTGGCGGCCTCGAAAGCCCGAATGTTCCGGCCTTCCCGGCCGATGATGCGCCCCTTGATGTCGTCGCCGGTCAAAGCCACCGTGGCGGTGGTGGTCTCGAAGGTGTGCTCACCCGCGTACCGTTGGATGGCCATGCCCACAATCCGCTTCGCCTGGTCTTCAGCCCGGGCGCGGGCGTCCTCGATGATCTTGCGGGAGAGGTCACCGGCATCTTTGAGGCAGGACTGCTCCACCTCATACATGAGCTGGCCCCGGGCGTCGGTTTCCGAAAGATGCGCGAGTTCAGCCAGACGCTGCTTGCGCTCGCGGACCAAGCCCTCGGCCTCCGCCTGGGTATGGGCCAACTCCTCGCGCAGCCGCTGCAGTTCCTGCTTGTGCTCACGCAAGTTGCGCTCCTGCTCAACCAAGCCTTCCAATTGCCGGTTGACGAGGTTCTCCCGCTGGCCCAGGCGCTGCTGCAGCTCGTCGAGCTCCCGGCGCCGGTCCGCAAAAGAGCGCTCCGTCTCCTGCCGCATGCGCATGGCCTCCTCGGACGCAGCCACACGGGACTCGCGCACCACCGCCTCCGCCTCGCGGCGCGCGCTCTCAAGAACGGTGCGTTCCTTGAGGGCAATAGCTTCCGTCTGGCCGCGCAACTGCCAACGCCAGAGAAAGAAACCCACCACCAACCCGAGAGCCAGGCAAAATCCCGCCTCAGCCCAATGAATAGAGGCCATCCAGGTCATTTTCCGTCCTCGCGCGGCTGGCAGTGCCAGCATCGCGTGGGGGTCAAGATGCACGTCAAAATTACGTCATGCGTCTCCGCGGGTATGGTTGGCTTCACTTGCCAATCCATCGCCACCCCGCAGAACACGCCCGCGGCAGCCGACAGCATTCGATCATAATACCCCTTGCCCCGACCTAACCGCCGACCACCGGGGTCAAAACCTAAACCAGGGACCAGGATAAAGTCCAGTTGGTTCCACGGCCAGACCGGGCAAACCGCAGCCGGCTCCCGCAAGCCGAAGGCTCCCGAAACCACCTCCTGCTCCAGATTCCTCACCTGCGCGGCAACGTAACTGGCCGTAGCGGGATCGTAGCGCGGCAGCGCCACCACCTTGCCGTCCGCCAGCGCCTGAACCAGCGCCGGCCAGAGATCGATTTCCGCCGCCATCGGGGCGAAACCCAGAATCCGCCTCGCAGCGCGCCATTCAGGCAGGCGCTCCAACTGCGTGCGCACCGCTTCGGAACCCGCCTCCCATTCGGCGGCGGGCGTCCCGTTGATACGCTGGCGCAACTCACGCCGCAGGTCCCGTTTCTGGATCCTCAGGTCCACTTCCCGGAAGTTATCACTTCGGCTCCGGAGGGACAACTGGCGGTGGCTTGACGGCGGCAAACTGCGCCCGCCACCGCTCCACCCGCTCCTTGATCTTCTTCTCCACCCCTTGCTCGGTGGGCTCGTAAAATCGCCGGTCCACGCCGAGATAATCGCACGCCACAAAATGCCCGGGATGGTCGTGCGCGTACTGATACCCCTGCCCGTGACCCAACTGGTCTGCCCCGCGGTAATGGGTGTCGCGCAACGTCTTGGGGACGGGAATCGTGCGTCCGCTGCGGACCTCCCCCAAAGCCGCGTCAATCGCCATGCAGGCGCTGTTGCTCTTGTTCGCGGTGGCCACGTACACGGTGGCCTCCGCCAGCGGTATCCGGGCCTCGGGCCACCCAATATACTCGGACACCTCGGCCGCGGCCCGGGCGAGCACCAAAGCCATGGGGTCCGCCAAGCCGACATCCTCGGCGGCGCAGATCATGATTCGCCGGGCGATAAAGCGGGGGTCTTCCCCCGCGTGGATCATCTTGGCGAGCCAGTACAACGCCGCGTCCGGGTCGCTCCCCCGCATCGACTTGATGAAAGCCGAGATGGTGTCGTAATGGCCGTCCTCATCGGCGTCGTAGACGACCGCCTTCTTCTGGATGCTCTGCTCGGCAACGGCCAGCGTCAGTGCGATCACGCCGTCGGGGCCGGGCGAGGTAGTCAGCACACCCAACTCCAACGAGTTCAAGGCCTTGCGGGCGTCGCCATCAGCGATTTTCGCGAGATGCCGGAGCGCCGCCTCGTCGGCCTGGATGCGCAAATGGCCGAGTCCTCGTTCGCCGTCGCCAAGCGCCCGCCGAAGCAGGGCGAGCAGATCGCTCTCGGCCAGCGGAGTGAGCTCGAACACCTGCGAGCGGCTCACCAGCGGCGCGTTGACGAAGAAGAACGGGTTGTGGGTGGTCGCCCCGATCAGCCGCACCGTGCCCCCCTCGACATCCGGAAGCAGAAC
>CAYYMW010000002.1:25621-81756 GCA_964472515.1 uncultured Verrucomicrobiota bacterium
ACGTCTTGCTGGGCCTTGTTGAACCGATGAATCTCGTCGATGAACAGGATGGTTGGCTGGCCGGTATTGGCCAGGCGGTTGGCGGCCCCGGCCAGTTCCCGCCGCAGATCGGCCACGTTGGACTCGACTCCGCTCAGGCGGACGAACTTCGATTTCGTGGTGATCGCAATGACCTCCGCCAGCGAGGTCTTGCCCGTCCCCGGCGGACCGTAAAAGAGCAGGGACTGAATGCGGTCGGCTTCGATGGCGCGCCGCAACAGGAGTCCCGGGGCAAGAATATGGCGCTGCCCGGCATACTCCTCGAGCGAGCGCGGGCGCATCCGCGAAGCCAAAGGTGCGGGGCGCCAAGCCCCGGACGCCGACGGGGAGCCGGTCGACGCAGGGGGCGTCGCCGGTTGGAACAGGTCGTCACCAGCCATCGCGGCTGACTATCTGGCCAATGCCGTTGGGATGCAATCCTCGAACCCGTCAGCCGGCCTCGCCGGTGGCGGCCGCGAGCAGCTTGCCTTGCTCCTCCAGCCACTGCGTCTGCGGGCCGAACAGGAAGCGGCGGTCAATCTTTTCGAGTTCGCTTTTGGCTCGCGGAAAGTCCTTGCGCACCATCGCCAACTCGAACCAGTTGAAATGGTAATTGGTGAGTTCTTCTTCCGAGAGCTTGTCCAGCTTGAGTCTGGCCAGAATGGCCTCCGCCTCGTCATACCGGTGGCTGACGGTAAGCGCCGCCGCGTGGTTGATCATCGCCGGCACGGAATTCGGGGTTGCTTGATAGATGCGCAAGGTCAACCGGCAGGTCTCATCCGGCTTGTCGCGGTAAGTTAGCAGCGCCGCCGCATAGTTGTTCTGGTTGATACGGTCCTCGGGCGCCAAGGCGTAGGCCTTGGTGGCGGCCTTCAGCAGGGCGTCGGCATTCCGGGAGGCGTTGGCCGCATCGAGCACGAACCGCCAATACCGCATCTCCTTGCCGAGGGGCGCTTCCAGCCGCGTCAGCAGGGCCAGCGCCAGGTCGGGCGCGCCCGCCTGCATGATCCCCAAGGCCACATTGAGGCTCAGGCTCGTATGCAGCACGGGCTGTTCCACCGCGTCCTGAAAAGCCGCACGGGCGGCCTCGGGACGATCCTGCGCCAAATCAGCCCGGCCCTGCAGGAAGAAGCTGTAGCCTGCCAGCCAGGCACGGACTTGCTCGTGCGTTCGTATCTCCACCGCCGTGGTTCGCAACTCCTCCCACTGGCGCTTCCGGATCAAGATGTCCGCATAGAGGGTCCACAAGCGGACCGCCAGTTCCGAGGCTTCACTGCTCAACTGCGGGGTGTATCGACGGATCACCTTCTTGGCCAGTTCGGGCATGTCCATCTCCAAGTAGGCCTCTGCCAAGACGATGACGTCGCCTCCTTGCTGGGGTGCCTCGACGTAGCCCTCCGCCAAACGCAGCGCCTCCTGCTTCTGCCCGGTGGCCACCAGCAGCCGCCAGTAGCCAATCCGCTCCTGTAATCGCGCGGCTTGGCGTTGCTCCAGACGGTTCAGGGCCTTCCCATACGCGACCGCATCCATCTCCTTGGTCGCCAGCATCATCTGAAGCCGGCAGGCCAGCAACTCGCGCTTCGGGTCCGCCCCGGCGGCCTGGAGTTCTTGCCGCGCGCGCTCGATGTTGCCCGGCGGTCCCCAGCCGACCAGATACGCGGCTCGATAGAGCGAGAGCTCGGGATCGGCCGCCGCCTCGGGCGGCAACTTGGCCCAGTGCTGGCCGAATTCCTCCATGCGGCGCAGCGAGAAGAGCGCCCGCACGTAGTCCTTTTCGAGAGAGGTCGGGAGCCGGTCCCGCATGGGGTCCAACTGACTCGCCACCCAGTCAGCCTCGTTGTAGCGCGTGAACAGGCGAACCGTCAGCTCCAGATCCGCCTGGTTCGTTCCCGTCAGCCGCAGTAGCCAGCCTGACTGCGTGAAGACCGCCCCGGCCCACTCCGGGCGCAGATGATCCAGCTCCGTCGTAAAGTGAATCAGGCGGCGCAGAATCCCGGAGTCCCCCTTGTTGTTGGCCGAGGCGATCAGCCATGACCGCACGGCTTCCTCGTTCCGGCCTTGGGCCGCCAAATCCCGGGCCGTGCGCTCCAACGACCATGCCTGCAACATATCCACCCAACTCACCCGGGTCTCGGGCTCGAAGCCGGGCGGCGTGGTGCGCCATACCTTCAGCAGGCTGACTCCGAACAGCAGTACGGCAGCCACCGTGAAGCCAAACGCCAGCCGAAACCAGAAGCTATGCAGCAGGACCCGCAGCAACGGCCAGTCGCCCAACCGCGCGTCGATCCGTTCTTTGAAGGTCATTGCCATAGGAGTCCATTCCAGCGCCAACGGACCCATTATCCATGCCCGGTGGGGCCGGAGCAAGCCCCGCCGCCAGCCCTGACCGCTAGACTTGGATCTGCATGCCCAATTCCACCACCCGGTTGGGGGGAAGCTGGAAGAACGCGGTGGCGGACTGCGCATTGCGCGCCATCGCGGCGAAGAGCCGCCGCCGCCAGGCCGGCATCCCCGGGCCGCGCGCGGGAATGATGGTTTCGCGGCTCACGAAGTACGTCGTCTCCAAGTCCACGAAGCTCAATCCCTGCCCGGCGCAAGCCCGTAGCAACTCCGGCACGTTGGGCTGCTCCATGAAACCATACCGGCCCGTCACCCGCCACACGTCCTCGCGCAGCCGCTCGACCCGCACCCGCTCCGTCTCCGGCACGAGCGACACTTCGATCGTCGAGACCGTCAGAATGACCACCCGCTCGTGCAGCACCTTGTTGTGGCGCAGGTTGTGCAGCAACGATATCGGGGTGCCGCTGGGATTCCCGGAAAGGAACACGGCGGTGCCTTCGACGCGACGGGCCTTGAGATTCCCCATGTCCTGCAGAAAGAGGTCGAGCGGCAGGTAACTGTCGCGCAACCGCTCCCGGAGCGAATGGCGTCCGCGCCGCCAAGTGGTCATCAACGCAAAAACCAACCCTCCCACCGCCAGCGGAAACCACCCGCCCTGCAGCAGCTTCAGGCTGTTGGCGGTGGCAAAGGCCAGTTCCAGTATGAAGAACAACCCGCACACCGCCGTCGCCCGCAGCAGGCTCCACCTCCAAAGACGGCGGGAGGCCTCAAAGAAGAGCAGTGTCGTGGTCAGCATGGTCAACGACACCGCGATGCCATAGGCCCCGGCCAAGCGGCTTGAACTCTGAAAACCCAACACCAACCCGAGGCAAGCCAGCATCAGGGCCAGGTTGACTTGCGGCATGTAAACCTGGCCGCGTTGCGCGTGCGAGGTGTGCTGGATCGTCAGGCGCGGCAGGTAGCCCATCTGCACCGCCTGCATCGTGAGCGAATACGCACCCGAGATCAGGGCTTGCGAGGCGATCACCGCCGCCGCCGTCGCCAGCGCCACCAACGGCAGCACCGCCCACGCCGGAGCCAGCATGAAGAACGGGTTCTTGACCGCGGCCGGATTCGCCAGCAGGAGTCCTCCCTCGCCCAGGTAATTGAGCATAAGCCCGGGGAACACCACGATAAACCAAGCCCGCCGGATAGGCCCCGCCCCGAAGTGCCCCATGTCCGCGTAGAGGGCCTCCGCGCCGGTTACGGCCAGGAAGACCGCGCCCAACACCACGAACGCGATGCGCCCATGGTTCACCATGAAAGCCACCGCATGATGCGGACTGAGCGCCTGCAAAATCTGCGGCGCCATCACGATGCCGCGCACTCCCAACAACGCCAGCGCCAGAAACCACGCCACCATGATGGGACCGAACACGATGCCCACCCTGCCGGTGCCAAACCGCTGCACACTGAACAGGCCGACTAACACCACCAGCGCGATGGGCACGATGTACGGCTGAAACGACGACGTCACCACCTCCAGTCCTTCCACCGCCCCCAACACCGTCACCGCTGGCGTAATGATGCCGTCCCCGTAAAGCAACGCCGCCCCGAATAGCCCCACCAGCACCAGCACGAGGCCCGCCTTGGAGTTCGCCGACTCACGCCCACCTGTGGCCAGCGAGAGCAGCGCCAGAATGCCCCCTTCGCCCTTGTTGTCGGCGCGCATCACCAGCCCCAGGTATTTCACGGAAACCACCAAAGTGAGCGTCCATAGCACCAACGAAACGATGCCCATGACGTTGGCCGGTGTGGCCGCGATGCCGTGCGCGCCATTGAAACACTCCCGCAGCGCGTAGAGCGGACTGGTGCCGATGTCCCCGTAGACGACCCCCAAGGCTCCCACCACGAGGGCGAGCCGATAACCGCGATCCGACGTTTGCATAGAACCCCGCTGACGGCCAACCGACGGCGCCGATCGACACCGCGCCTTGGCCAAGGTTAATCGTGTTTTTGCCGGGGTAATCCCGCCGCCGTTGCCGGCGACGCCTGAAGATTGCCCTTCCACATGCCGACGAGGTTAGCTGTCGGGCTGGGCCTTGAAAGTGGCCCTGACGCCTTGGCGTCATTCGCCCCGGTCCGGAGTTGCCTCCGAACAATGGTTCCCCCGCTGCCGGCCCGACGTGTGGGCCGGAATTAGGCGACACGGCCGGACTCAATCACGCCCGCGAAACGGGGTCAAATCCAAACCGGCGACCGGTCGCACCGTGCTTAGGCAGCCGAGGCCGACAGAAGGAGGCCGCGCTCGCGGGCGGCCCGCGGTGAACAAGACTCAAAGAACCACTCAGCCGCGCCGCCGCCAGAGCAGCGCACCGAGGCCCAGAGCCCCCAACGCAAGCGTGGAGGGCTCGGGAACGATCAAACTGAACGGCTGCAAGCCGACCAAGTTAGCAGGCAGAGTCGCGGGGTCACCGTCGCCACCCGTTTTCACCGTGAAGATGTTAGACAGGCCGACCATGCTCCCGTTGGACACCGCTGTCTGGAACTGAATGCCCTTGGCACCCTCCCAAACGTAGATTCGGATGGTAGCCATACCGCCCTTGGGCACGGAAACGATCACGCGCTCCGTATCCTGACCGGTCGTATTGAGAAAGCCAACACCAGCGCCATCACGGAACGCGAGAGTTGCACCGATCGGTGCCAAACTCGAGGCATCAGGGCCGGCCCAGAGTTGAGCAACGAATTGGGAGTTAACGCCAAGCGTGCTCCCATAATAGGTCACTTTCGCCCCGTTGCCGCCGACGGTGCTCTTGCTGTTGTTGAAGTTCACGGTTCCTTGGGCACATGCCCCAACGCTGACCGAGACTACCGCTGCCGCGGACATCAGATGCTTCATGAGCTTCCTGGACTCCATTGTACAATCGTTGATTCGCTGCAACCGTCAGCCTGCCCGGCACACCCGGAAGGCCGCATCCACCGTGCCCCTCCCATTGCCGAGGGCACTGCGAGACTCCATCCGTATCGAGGTGCTATTCACCGAACTCGCCGAGACCGACACAAAAAGAATCGCCTTCGGCCCAGCATCACGGATCAGGCAGTAACTGCACTATACTTGGGCCCAAAGGGCGACACAGGCAACAACAAAGCACCCAGCAGAACTACCCACTCCGTCCGCTCGTTGAGGGAATGCCGCAAGCCTTGACTCCGATCAAGGTCCTCATACCGATCATGAGGCATGCTTACGGGCAAATGAAACGACGCCTCTTGAGGCCTGTCAGGCTCATGGTCGCTTTCCTGGTCCTGTGGAACGTGCTGTTATCGGATGCAGGCGGGGTGTTGCGGGCGGCCGAGGCGCCGGCAGTGGCCGTCGAGGCGTCTGTTCCGACAGCGCAGACCACGAACCAGACCGCTGCCGCCACCAACACGGTGGACGCCATCGCCGCGAAATTCGTCCTGACTTGCGCCGGGTGCCACAGCGTGTTCGGCATGAAACTCACCGGGCCGGAACTGTCGCACGTGGCCACCTGGCCGGCCGAGCAGGCCAGGGCCGCCATCAAAAGGATGCAGGAGAAGGTGGGGCCGTTGAAGGAGGACGAGGTTAACCAACTTTCGGACCTATTGCACGATGCGCGCTTGCGCGAGCGCTTGAAAGCGGAGGAAGCGCGGATTCAGGCCCAATTCATGGCCAAGATGGACCCGCCGGATGCCGTAACCGGCCGCGCGTTGTTCTACGGCAGCGTGCCCCTGAGGAACGGCGGCCTGGCCTGTATTGCCTGTCACTCGGGTGAAGGTGACGGCGGCAGCGTGGGGTTGGTGCTCACCGGCGTGTACCAGAAGATGGGCGGGGATACCGCGCTGATCTCGGCGATCGAGCAATCGCGCTACAAGCTCATGGAACCCCACTACACGCGCCACCCGGTGATCAAGCAGGAGGCAATGCACCTGACGAAGTACCTCGCCACGCTGACCCCGGCGACACCGCCGGTCCACCCGCTTCCCTTCGCGGCGGCAGGGATGGGCCTGGCGGCGGCCATGATGGCCGGCCTGACCTTTTATTACCGCAGCCAGCGCGAACGGCGCGGCCCGGATCGGCTGCAACGCAGACGCAAGTAACCCTTTACCGCATGAGTTGGATCCAAGACATCTTTGCCCCCGAGGACCGCACGTGGGAGTCGTTCTATCGGAACCGCTGGTCTTACGACAAGAAGGTCCGGAGCACTCACGGGGTCAACTGCACCGGCTCGTGCAGTTGGGAAATCTACGTGAAGAACGGGGTCGTGGTCTGGGAGTTGCAGGCGCTCGACTACCCCATCATCGACCCGGCGATCCCGCCGTACGAGCCACGCGGATGTCAGCGGGGCATCAGCTATTCGTGGTACATCTACAGTCCCATCCGGGTGAAGTACCCCTATGCACGCGGAGTGCTGCTGGACCTCTGGCGGCGGGCCAGGAAAGCGCATCCGGACGATCCCGTGGCCGCCTGGCGGTCCATCGTTTCGGATCCCGAGGCCCGCAAGAAGTACCACACGGCGCGGGGCAAGGGTGGCTTTCGCCGGTCCAGTTGGGCGGAGGTCAACGAAATCATGGCGGCGGCGAACCTCCACACGATCCAGCGCCACGGACCGGATCGCATCATCGGTTTCTCGCCGATTCCCGCGATGTCCATGCTCAGTTACGCGGCCGGGGCACGGTTTTGCCAGTTAATGGGAGGCGTTTCGCTGTCGTTCTACGACTGGTATTGCGACCTGCCGCCCGCCTCTCCCGAAATCTGGGGCGAGCAAACCGACGTGGCCGAGAGCGCGGACTGGTATCACTCCAAGTTCATCGCCACGGTCGGGTCGAACGTCCTGATGACCCGCACGCCGGACGCGCACTTCCTGGTTGAGGCGCGCCATGCCGGGGCCAAGGTGGTCGTGTTCTCACCGGACTTCAGCCAGACCTCGAAGGTGGCGGACGAGTGGATTCCGCTACACCAAGGCACCGACGGCGCGTTCTGGATGGCCGTGGGTCATGTCATCCTGAAGGAGTTCTACGCGGAGCGGCAGGTGCCGGCCTTTCAAGACTATCTGCGGCAGTACACGGACGCGGCGTTCCTGGTGGTGCTGGACCGCCAGGCCAACGGCCAATACCGAGCCGGGCGGTTGCTGCGCGCCAGCGAGATGCCAACCACCAAGGATCTGGAGAACGCCGCTTGGAAGTTCTTCGTGGTGGACGAGGCCAGCAACACGCTGCGCCTGCCGAAGGGGACCGTAGGCCACCGGTGGCAGAAGAAGAAGGGTGAGTGGAACCTCAAGTTGGAGGATGCGCTGACCCACGAGCCCATCAAGCCGCTGTTGGAGTTGAAGGACCGCGCCGACGGCACGGCCCCCCTCGAAGTGATGGATTTCTCCGACGGCACCAACCAGCGGGTGCTTTCGCGGCATGTGCCGGTAAGGCAGATTGAGACCGTCAATGGCCCGGTCTTCGTCACGACGGTGTTGGAGCTCTATTTCGCGCAGTATGGCGTAGGCCGGGGCGCGGAGGGAGATTGGCCCAAGGATTACACGGATGACTCGCAGCCGTTCACCCCGGCCTGGCAGGAACGGTTCACGGGCGTGGCGGGCGAGATGGTGGTGAATTTCGCCCGCGAATGGGCGCGCACCGCCGAATGCACCGGCGGCAAGTGCAGCGTGATCATCGGCGCGGGCGTCAACCATTGGTACCACAATAACCTGATCTACCGCGCGGTGATCAACGCGCTGATGTTCTGCGGTTGCGTGGGCAAGAGCGGGGGGGGCTGGAACCACTACGTCGGCCAGGAAAAGCTGGTACCGCAGACCTCCTGGGCGCCCATCGCCTTTGGCGCGGACTGGGCCGGTCCACCGCGCCAGCAGAACACCCCTTCCTTCCACTACATCCACTCCGACCAGTGGCGCTACGACCGCAATTTCGACGAGATCTGCCCGGTCGGGGACGGGAGCCATGCCATGGCGCACGGGCACACGGCGGACAAGCAGGCCCTGGCGGTGCGCTTGGGCTGGCTGCCGTGCTACCCGCAATTCACCAAGAACAACTTCGAGCTCGTCCGCGAGGCGCAGGCGGCCGGGGCGAAGACCGACGACGAGATCGTGGCTTGGGTGGTGGGGCAGTTAAAGGCGCGCCAACTGAAATTCGCCATGGAGGATCCGGACAATCCGGAGAGCTTCCCGCGGCTGTTCTACATCTGGCGTGGGAACGCGCTGAGTTCCTCGGCCAAGGGACATGAGTATTTCCTGAAGCATTACCTCGGCACGCACAACAACGCGATCGCCACCGAGGAGGCCAAGCCCTTCGTGGAAGACGTGACCTGGCATGACAAGGTCGAACTCGGGAAGCTCGATCTGATCGTGGATCTTAACTTCCGGATGGACACCTCGGCGCTGTACTCGGACATCGTCCTGCCGGCCGCGACCTACTACGAGAAGAACGATCTGAACTCGACGGACATGCACAGCTTCATCCATCCGCTGCAGGCGGCCGTGCCGGCGTGCTGGGAGTCCAAGAGCGATTGGGAGATCTTCAAGGGCATCGCCGCCGAAACCGCGCGGCTGGCGCCGCAGTACTTCAGCGGGCCGGTGAAGGACATCCAGGTTTCGCCGTTGATGCACGACACTCCCGCGGAGCTCGCCCAACCGACGGTCAAGGACTGGGCGAAGGGCGAGTGCGACCTGATCCCGGGCAAGACCGCGCCGCACATCAAGGTGATGGCGCGGGATTACGCCAACCTGCTCAACCAGTTCGTGTCGCTCGGACCGAATTTCCGCAACAACGGCCTGGCGATGCACGGCACGCATTACGACGTCGACGACGCCTACGACGCCTACCTGCTCAATCACCCAAAGGAGGTCTGGGGCGGCCGGGAGTATCCCAGCCTGCGGGTGGATAAGGATGCCTGCAACGTCATCCTGCACTTCGCGCCGGAAACCAACGGCGAGATGGCCTACCGAGCCTACCAGAGCGAGTCCCTCAAGACCGGAATCGACCACACGCACCTGGCCCTGGGCACCCGGTCCGTGCGGTTCACGTTCGACGATCTGGCGACCCAGCCCCGCCGCTCGCTCACGACGCCGTTTTGGACCGGCGTCACCAACGGCAGCCGCACCTACTCGGCCTACTGCCAGAACGTGGAGGAACTGATCCCCTTCCGCACGCTCACCGGGCGGCAGCATCTCTACCTGGACCACGAGGCCTACGTCGCCTTCGGCGAGAACCTGCCCACCTTCAAACCGCGCGGCGAACTGCGGCAGACCCGGGACTTGGAGAAGTCGGAGCGCGGCCCGGGAGGGCTAGTGCTCAACTACCTCACCCCGCACGGGAAGTGGCACATCCACTCGACCTACGGTGACACCCTCCGCATGAAGACCCTCTCCCGGGGCTGCTACCCGGTGTGGGTCAACGACAAGGATGCCGACCTCATCGGGATCGAGGACAACGACTGGATCGAGGTGTACAACGACCACGGCGTGGTCTGCACCCGGGCGATTGTCAGCGCCCGCATCCCGCCCGGCATCTGCCTCTTGTACCACGCCCCCGAGCGGACGCTGGGGGTACCCAAGTCGCCCGCCCGCGGCATGAAGCGCGCCGGCGTCCACAACAGCCTGACGCGCACCCGCCTAAAACCCCTGTTCATGATCGGCGGCTACGCGCAATTCAGCTACGGCTTTAATTACTGGGGCCCGCAGGGAGTCAACCGCGATACGTTTGTCGTGGTGCGGAAGCTTGCCAAGCCGGTGTTCTAACCGGGGATTACATTATGGACGTCAGAGCCCACGTTTCCGTCATCTTCCACCTCGACAAGTGCATCGGGTGCCACACCTGCAGCGTCGCCTGCAAGAACGTGTGGACCGACCGCCCCGGCGCCGAATACATGTGGTGGAACAACGTCGAGACCAAGCCCGGCACCGGCTATCCGACGCACTGGGAGAACCAGCAGAAGTTCAACGGCGGCTGGAAATGGAACGGCAACGGCAGCCTGAACCTGCGGTGCCAGAACCGGGCGGACGCGTTCCTCAAGCTGTTCTATAACCCAAACCAGCCCAACCTCGACAGTTATTACGAGCCGTGGACCTACAAGTACGAGGACCTCTTCACGGCCAAGCTGGGCGACGACCAACCGACCGCCATCCCGGTGTCGCAGATCACCGGGGAACCGATGGAAATCCGGGCGGGCCCGAACTGGGATGACGACTTGTCCGGCTCGCCGGTCTATGCGGAAAATGACCTGAACCTCGAGGGCCTGACGGACGAGGAGCGCGCCCAGTTGTTCGAGATCGAACGGATCACCTTTTTCTATCTACCGCGCATCTGCAATCACTGTGCCAACCCGAGCTGCGTGGCCGCCTGCCCCTCCGGCGCCATCTACAAGCGCGGGGAGGACGGCATCGTCCTCATCAACCAGGAGAAATGCCGCGGCTGGCGCGCCTGTGTGGCAGCGTGTCCCTACAAGAAAATCTATTACAACTGGAAGACCGGCAAATCCGAGAAATGCGTCCTCTGTTTTCCGCGCTTGGAGACGGGGCAGCCCCCGGCCTGCTTCCACTCCTGCGTGGGCCGCATCCGGTACCTGGGGGTGATGCTGTACGACGCCGAGAAGGTGCCGGACGCCATGAAGGTGCCGGACCGGGCGCTCGTCGAGGCCCAGCGCGGGGCGTTTCTCGATCCGCATGATCCCAAGGTGATCGCCGCCGCGCGGAAGAACGGGATCAGCGAGGAATTCCTCGACGCCGCGCAACGGTCACCGGCCTGGAAGTACATCATGGAGTGGAAGCTCGCGCTGCCGCTGCACATCGAGTACCGCACCATGCCGATGCTGTTCTACGTGCCGCCGTTGCTGCCGGTGATGGGCAAGGCGGCGAGTGGCACGTACCACCACAGCGCCAGTAACTTCTTCACCAGCCTGGAACAGGCGCGCCTGCCGGTGAAGTACCTGGCCAGCCTGTTCAGCGCCGGCAACGAGCAGGTGGTCCAAGGGGTCATGAAGAAGCTGATGGCGGTCCGTTACTACAAGCGTTGGCAGAGCGTGCGCGACCTGCCCGAGAACGAGACCCAACGCATCCTCCGCGAGGCGGGCACGACCCCCGAGGAAATCGAGGAGATCTACCGGATGACCGCGATCCCGACCCAGTACCAGCGTTACGTCCTCCCGCCGCTGCAGCGTGAGGAGGCCATCCAGGAGACCTGCAGTCCGGAAACCTGCAAAGGCTGCACCGGCTTCAACCTCACGCCGACCTTTCCTCCCCGCGCATGAACTCGCATCCCGAAGCCTTCAGCGCCAGCCTGACCGCGCTGTCGGCGCTGCTCGAGTACCCCGGCGCGGACCTTCCGGAACGGGTCCGGGCTGCGGAACAGGCCATCGGAGAAGTCGGCGATGCCACCCAGGCGCACCTGACCCGGTTTGCCCCAACTCTCCTTTCCCTATCCCCCACCGACCGGGAGGAACTCTTCACCGGCACGTTTGACGTCACCCCGGCCTGCGTGCCGTACGTCAGCATCCACCTCTTCGGCGAGGAGCATTTCAAACGTGGCGAAATGATGGCCGCGCTCCTCGCGCGCTATCGTCAGGAGGCCTTCGACCCGCACGGCGAATTGCCCGATCACCTCGGGGTGCTGCTGCGCTTCGCGGCGACCGTGTCCGAGGCCGAACGGCGCGAATTGACGGAGTTCTGCCTCTCGAAGCCGGTTGACCGGATGATCGCGGCTCTCAACCCGGCCAACCCCTATCGGGCCCTGCTGGAAGCCGTCCGCGCGCTGCTCGAAGCCATGTACCCAGGCCTGCAACCGCCTCCAACCCCCTTGGAACTCATGCGTGGGAGCGGCTCGGCTTGCGCACTCCAGTCGGCCGCCTGCGGGTGCGGCTCGCCGCCCACTCTTGACCCGGAACCCACCGAACTCGCCAGCCCGGCCGAACTGGCCCTGAGCAACGCCTAGACCTATGGTTGACGCCTTCCTGTTTATTGGCCTCCCGTACCTCGCCATCGTTACCGCCGTGGTCGCCACGGTTTGGCGCTGGCGCAACGGCCGGTACTCGATGACGGCCCGTTCCTCGCAATTCCTCGAGGATCACTCCCTGCTCTGGGGCGCGGCTCCGTGGCATATCGGTATCATCCTCGTGCTGGCGGGACACGGAGCGGCGTTGCTGTTCCCGACCGTCTGGTCGGCATTGCTGACCGTTCCAGGCGCGGTGCTGGTGGTTGAGTCTGTGGGTGTGGGCGCCTCGCTGATGGCGTTGGCGGGGCTTGGGCTGTTGATGGTCCGGCGGATCACTCATTCCCGGGTGCAGGCAGTGACGACTACCGCCGATCTGGTGGTGGTCTCATTGCTGATGGCTCAACTCCTCCTCGGATTGATGAGCGCCCTTCACTTCCGCCACGGATCGGTCTGGGCGACGGGCACCGTGGTGCCGTACTTCTGGGGCCTGTTTACCCTGCAGCCCGATATGACCTACGTCACGGGTTTCCCCATGCTGTTCAAGCTCCACGTCGTGGGTGCCTGGATCCTGTTGCTCCTGCTGCCGTTCACCCGGCTGATGCACCTGCTGGCGGTCCCGCTGGGTTACCTGTGGCGCGCGCCCCAGTTGGTCGTATGGAACACCGCGCGCCGGCGGCGGCATGCGGTGGCCGCCACGCGCAGCATCGAGAGCCGACGTGAGTTTATCAAGGGCGCGCTGGGGGTGGCCGGCGCGGGTGGCTTGATGTCGATTGGGGTATCGGAAAAGACCCTGAACTTCTTCAAGGGGCCGCGGTCCGATCCCGCCGCCGAGACCGCCTTGCTCCAGAAGAAGCTGCAGCGGCTCCAGTTGACGGCGGAGGAGCGGGCCTACGAGCTGGAGCGCCAGCGGAGCGATGCCATTTTGGTTGGCCGTTACGCCGATCTGACCGAGGCCAAGGGCCGGTACTTCATCGATTATGCCATGACCCCGGGCCTGGCGTTCAGGGACAAGGACGGCCTGCCGCTGGTCCTCTCCGCCAAGTGTACCCACCTGGGCTGCACGGTGGGAAGTGACGTGGACGCGCAAGGCCGCATCCTCTGTCCCTGCCACATCTCCTACTTCGATGTTCGCACCGGGCAGCCCAACGCCGGAGCGCCCGCCAAGAGCCGGTTGCCGGAGATTGCCTGGGCGCTGATTGACGGCGCGGGCAAGGTGGTGCTGAGCCGGCGTCCGGGGCAAGCCGTACAGGGAAGGGCAGACCCCGGCACCCTGGCGCAATGCAACCTCTACATCACCCGACCGGGTACCGGGCCGATCGCCCAGGCATGACTCTGACGAAACTGCCACCAACCGTGCGCTCCCAGCCCACTCTCCCATGAAGCTTCCAGAAACCATCCAACGGGTCGAAGGCTATCTGGCCGAGCGATTCCCCGTGGACAAGCTGAACTACGCCTCCATGGTGCAGAAGAAGGAGGTGCCGGTACACCGCCTTTCCTGGGGCTACTACCTGGGCGGCCTGGCCCTCTTTTTCTTCATCGTGCAGGTGATCACGGGCGTGATGTTGCTCTTCTATTATCAGCCCACGGTGAGTGACGCCCACGCGTCGGTGGAGTTCATCACGGAGCACGTCCCCGGCGGCGCGTTGGTGCGCAACATTCACGCCTGGGCCTCGTCGCTGATGATCGCGAGCGTCATGTTCCACCTGCTCACCGCCTTCGCGATGAAAGCCTTTGGCCGGCCCCGCGAGATGACTTGGGTCACGGGCGTGTTCCTGCTGGGGATCGCCTTCGCCTTCGGGTTCACCGGCTACCTGCTGCCCTGGCATCAGATCGCGGTGAACGCCACCAAGATCGGAATGCAGACCATCGAGCAGATGGGCGCCTATCTCCCTGGCGAGCTGGCCACCTGGCCCAAGTTGCTCAAGGAGGCGATCCAGGGTGAAGCGACCGTGGGGCAGGCCACGTTAAGCCGCTTCTTCGCGCTGCATGTGATCGTCCTGCCCATGGTGGTGGCGGGGACGCTCGGTGCCCACCTGCTTTCGGTCCAACTCCACGGCATGAGCCGGGGGGTGGACGAGGAGCCCCGTCACATGGAGAAGTTCTTCCCGACCTTCCTCCTCAAGGACCTCTCGGTCTGGGGCGTGGCGTTCCTGGTGCTGTTCATCATCGGCTTGTGTCTCCCCTTCGAGTCCTTCTTCCCCTACCCTTTGTTTGAGCCGTTCGATCCCAAGGGCTCCACCCCCGACGGCATCAAGCCGGAGTGGTACTTCTTCTGGGTCTACTACCCCCTCGAACTGCTCCCGTTCTGGGTGATCATCGTGGGCTCGGGTCTCCTGGGGGGTGTCCTGCTGGCAACCCCCTGGATCTTCCGGAACACCAGCCGGCGCACGTTGCAACTCCTGGCGATCGCGGCGGGCGGTTACCTCGTGATCATGACCGTGTTCGGCTCGAAAATCTACGAACTCTTCAAGCCCTGAACCATGAACGCGCTCTTGAACCCCGCGCCCAGCGCCACGGCCATCCCCCGCTCGAGGCCGTCACGGTCCCGCACCAGCCTCGCCCGCCGCTATGGGCTGATCGCAGCGCTCACTCTGCTGCTGGCGCCCCGCGCAGCGGCCTACCCGGAGTTCCAGCAGTTCATCGTCAAGCACTCGCGTCGCCCCATCAATTGCGCGATGTGCCATACCCACGCGGATGGGCCGGAGGGAACCGCGCCGGGACAGATCGGACGGCTCACCCCGGCGGAACTGAGCGATCTGGGCCGCGCCCGGGCGGCCTTTGAACCGGGCCAGAAAGTGCAGAACCCGATTCTGAACGCCTTCGGCAACCACATCCTCCAAACGGTTGGGAAGAAGAAGCTGCTCGAGTTCCGCCGCGCGCCGGAACAACTGCCCAATGCCCTGCCCAAGGAGAGTGACCTGGACCATGACGGCATTCCGGACGTAAACGAATTTCTCGCCGGCACCCACCCGCTGATTGCCAGCGATGGCGATCCGTGGGCGTTGTTCGTCACCGGGGTGAACCGCAACTGGCCGCAACTGGCCTTGACCCTCGCCGCCACCATCCTCGGACTTTACGGGCTCAGGCACTTGCTGTTGGGCGTAGCCCGCGCCACAGAGATCGAAACCGAAGAGAGCGGAGAATCCACCCCCTGACACCATGCCGACCGTTCCCGACACAGAGCGTATCGCCACCAACCCGCAGACTCCCGGGACTTTGGACGCCACGCGGACAAGTGGCAACCGCCCTGACATCACTGACTGGCGCCCCGAAGATGCGACCTTCTGGGAAACCACTGGCAAACGCATCGCCTGGCGCACCCTTCTCATCACCACCCTCTCGCTGGTGCTGTCGTTTGCCACGTGGTTTGTGATGAGCGCGGTGGTGGTGCGCCTGCCGGGCATCGGGTTCAAATTCTCCGAAATGCAGCTTTTCTGGCTGGCGGCCATGCCCGGTCTGGCCGGCGGTACCCTGCGGTTGGTGCATATGTTCCTGATCCCGATCTTCGGCACCCGCAAGGTCATCACGGTGGCGACCTTGGCGAAGCTGCTGCCGTGTCTCGGGCTCGGCTTCGCGGTGCTGAACCCCACCACCCCGTTCTGGCTGTTCATCGTGCTGGCCTTTCTGGCAGGCTTCGGCGGTGGTGACTTTTCCTCGTACATGCCCAGCACCAGCATCTTCTTTCCCAAGCGCCTGCAAGGGACCGCCCTGGGCATCCAGGCGGGCTTCGGCAACTTCGGCGTCAGCCTGACCCAGTTCATCACCCCTTGGATTATCTCCTTCGCTGTGGCGGGCAGCCTTTTCGGCGGTTCACAAACCCTCACCAAAGGGACCAAGACGTCCCAAATCTGGCTGCAAAACGCCCTGTTCTGGTATGTGCCCTTCCTGCTGGTCCTCGGGGTGGCCGCCTGGGTGTTTCTGCGCAGCGTGCCGGTGAAGGCCTCGTTTCGCGAGCAACTTGATATCTTCAAGAACAAGCACACTTATTTCTGCACTATCACCTACGTCATGACGTTCGGCGCGTTCTCGGGGCTTTCCGCCGCGTTTCCGCTGCTGATCAAGACGGTCTATGGCAAGTTCCCGGACGCGCCCGATCCGCTGAAGTACGCCTGGCTGGGACCCCTCATTGGATCCGCCATGCGGGTACTGGCGGGCCCGCTGACCGATAAATGGGGCGGCGCGACCTTCACCCAACTCTGCGGCATCGGGTTGATGATCGGCACCGGCATTCTGGGCTTCGGCGGTCTGCTCACCCCGAGCTCCGTGGACCAGTTTCCGCTGTTTGTCGGCGTGATGTTGGGCCTCTTCTTCTGCACGGGCGTCGGCAACGCGGCCACGTTCCGGCAATACCCGGTGATCTTCTCCCACTCACCCCGGCAGGCTGCGGGGGTCATCGGTTTCACCGCCGCGATTGCCGCTTACGGTCCCTTCCTCTTCTCCACCCTGATCGGATGGTCCAAGACCAGCCTGGGCTCGGCCAAGCCGTTCTTTGTCGGCCTGCTCTGCTATTGCCTGCTCGCCACGGCCGTCAACTGGTGGTTTTACGCCCGCCGGGGGGCCGAAAAGCCGAGCTGAGACGGTCCTTGCCGCCGCATTGCTTGACTTGCATCAAGGTGCCCGGCCCAAGGTATGGCATGCTGAAGGTCAGCAGCAAACGTAATGCATACCATGAACGGCTCGAACAATCCCACCGACCTGCTGGCCGTCGCTTGCCCGCCCGCTGACCTCCTCGCCGCCCGCTCTTACGAAAGAACGGACTCTGCCAGGCGCAACGCGATTCTCACCCTCTCAACCACGGCGTTCACCCTGATGTTCGCCGTCTGGCTGATGTTCGGGGTGCTGGGCATCCCTATTCGCAAGGAGTTCGCGCTGACTGAGGTGCAGTTCGGCTGGCTCACGGCCATCGCCATCCTGAACGGTTCCATCTGGCGTTTGCTCTTCGGCATCTGGACCGACCGGTTTGGCGGCCGCCTGGTTATGACGCTCCTGGTGGGCGCCACGGCGATCCCGGCCTTCCTCGTCAGCCGCGCCACGTCCTTCAACGAACTGATGGTTTACGCGTTCATGGTGGGAATGGCGGGGAACGCGTTCTCCGTCGGCATTGCGTGGAACTCGGCGTGGTTTCCGAAGCACCGCCAGGGACTGGCGCTCGGCGTGTTTGGCGCCGGCAATGTCGGAGCCTCGGTGACCAAGTTCATCGGTCCCACGCTCATCGCATTGGTCCCGGCGGCGGGCCTGCTGGGCGGCAAACTCCCCGGCGGTTGGCGCTTTGTCCCGTGCCTGTACGCCCTGCTGCTGGTGGTGATGGCGGTTGCCATTTGGACCTTTGCCCCGGCGCAAGACCACAAGCCCGGCGCCGGCCGACCGATGAGAGAATTGCTCCGGCCGCTGGCGCAGATCCGGGTATGGCGGTTCAGCCTGTACTACGTCGTGGTGTTCGGGGCTTACGTGGCGCTGTCGGTATGGCTGCCAAAGTATTACGTCGATGTCTTTGGCATGCCGCTGCAAAAGGCGGCCTTGCTAACCGCGTTGTTCATCTTCCCCGCCAGTCTCCTGCGTCCCTTGGGCGGCTGGTTGTCGGACAAGTTCGGCGCCCGGCGCATCATGTACTGGGTGTTCGGCTCCATGTTGCTGGCGCTGCTCTTCCTCTCCGCCCCGAACGGCCACATCGTGCTCTATGTGCCCGAGAAGATCCAGGAAGGCGGCCGGATGGAAACCATGCGGTTTGTGATGGGGCCGGGGTTGTTCACGTTCCTTGTCTTCATCGTCGGTTGCGGCATGGGGATCGGCAAGGCCGCCGTCTACAAGTACATCCCCGAGTACTTTCCCAAGGACGTGGGGGCGGTGGGTGGCCTGGTCGGCTTGCTCGGAGCCTTGGGCGGCTTCTTCCTGCCGCCGCTCTTCGCCTACACCCTGAAGGCCACCGGCATCCCGCAGACGACCTTCATCATTCTCTTCCTGATCACTTTGGCGAGCTTCGCGTGGCTGCATTGGGTGGTGTATCGCCTCCTGCAACAAGCCACTCCTGAACTGAAGAACCAGTTCGAGACCCAAGCCTAGGCTCAAGCCCGGTTCCCCGTCCGGAAACGATCCATCTGCCCGCCATGAATCCCTCCACCACGACTCCCCCACCCAAGCGCGCCGGTTGGACCTCCCGCCTGGCCGCCTTCAGCCTGGCCGCCGTGGTCTTCGAGACGCTCAGCGGTTTGCTCATTGCCTACGGCCCGTTTCAGGCCGGCGTGCAGTGGACTCTCCTGCTGCACACGCTGTTCGGTGGACTCACGCTGCTGGGGATCGCGTGGTATTGCACGCTGCACATCGCCGACTACCGAGGGTACCCCTGGTCCCACATCAGCGTGCTCGGGTGGGTTGCGCTGCTCGGGTTGGCGGTGGCTTCCGGGTCCGGGGTGGTGCTGACGGTGCAGGGTTTGTTTGGCATCCGGACCACCGCCTTCTGGCGGCAGACCCACCTGATCTCCACGTTCGTGATGCTGGTTGGCCTGGTCCCGCACTTGGCGATCAGCGTGGTCCGTCAGCGCCGGAACGAACCGACCCCTGCCATGGGTACCTTTCTCCGTCGAGTGGGCGGCTTCACAGGGCTGGGTTTCGCCCTCTGCCTGGCCATAGCGCTGGCCTATCCCGGCACCCGCTACACGAACCGTTTCCCCGGCGACTACAGCTTCCTCTACGGCACCAACCGCCCCTTTGCGCCGAGTCTGGCCAAGACCGACACCGGCGGGGCGTTCGATGCCCGCTCCCTCGCTGGCTCGAAATCCTGTGGCACCTCCGGCTGTCATGAGCAGATCGTGGAGGAATGGCAGCCCAGCGCCCACCGTTATGCCGCCATGGATACCGTCTTTCTCGGCATCCAGGACGTCATGGCCAAGCAGAACGGCCCGGAATCCACGCGCTACTGCGGAGGCTGCCACGATCCCATCTCCTTGTTCAGCGGCACCAAGAACATCTTCGTGGAGAATCTCACCGGGTTGCACGGCTACCAGGAGGGCGTTTCCTGCCTCGCCTGCCACGCAATCCGCGAGACCGACATCAAGGGCAACGCCAACTACACGGTGACCCAGCCCCGCGAGTACCTCTGGCAATGGCAAACCAATGGCCTCGGCCGCCTGGCCCGCGACTTCCTGATCCGCAGCTACCCCGCCGAACACCAGCGGCTGAGCAAGCGCATGTTCAAGAAGCCGGAGTACTGCGCCGCCTGCCACAAGCAGTTTATCGACGAGGAAGTCAACCGTGTGGGCTGGGTGCAATTGCAGAACCAGTACGACAACTGGGCCGCCAGCCACTGGAACAAGAAAGGCGACCCACGCAAGACCGTCGAGTGCCGCGAATGCCACATGCCGCTCGTGGATTCCCACGACCCCGCCGCCGGCGACGCCCTGGACTACAACCGGACCGCCGGAGATCGCAAGCACCGGAGCCACCGTTTCATTGCCGCGAACACCGTGATGCCCGTGGCTTTGAGCAACCGTCTCGATGGCTGGAAAACCCAGTTCGATCTGACGGAGAAGTGGTTGCAGGGCAACCTCCCCATCCCGGAGATCGCCGATAAGTGGGCCAACGGACCCATCGTGCAATTGGCGCTCTCCACCCCCGCCAATGTGGCCCCGGGCGAGGACATTCCCCTGCGCGTCGTCATGGCCTCGAACAAGGTCGGCCATGATTTCCCCACCGGCCCGCTGGACATCATCCAGAGCTGGCTCGAGGTCACCGTCACCGATGATCAGGGCCGCGTGACCTATACCTCAGGCAAGCGCGATGCGAAGAACTTCCTCCAGCCGGGCACGTTCCTCTTCAAGGCCGAGCCCGTGGATCAACACGGCAATCTGATCGACCGGCATAACCTCTGGGAGATGGTTGGGGTGCGCTTCCGCCGGGCGCTCTTTCCAGGGCACTCCGACACGACCCAGTACACCATCCCATGCTCCGGAGCCCTTGCTGGAAACACCAATGCCCCGGCCTTCGGCAAGCCGGCCGATTCCCTGGAAATCCCCACCCCGAGCGTGCCCTCCCCACAACGGGCCGGCGAGTACCGTATCCAAGTTGCGCTCCAGTACCGCAAGGTCGATCAATTCCTGCTGAACTTCCTGTTCGGTGAAACCAATCGCCTTACCTCGCCGGTCACGGAAATCGCCCGCGCCACTGCCGTGGTCAAGGTGCAACCCAAGGGGCAGACGCGCCTCGACGCCGACGCCGGTGGCAAGACCCAGGTGGCGGCGCGCTCGCGTGAGCCATGACCTCCCCTCTCCCCAGTCCCGGTGGGAGGCCACCGCTAAGCCGCCGTCAGCGTCGTCTCCGATGGACGCTCGGCATCCTGGGGTTGCTGCTGGCGGCCGGGGTCGTCGCGGGGCTGGTCTGGCACCGCCACGCGCGGCCTGCCCAATACCGCCCCGACGAGAAACCGGATGACATTACGAGCGAGTTGGCCCGCGAGTTGCCGCCGGAGGCGCCCCGCCCGAAGTTCACCCATGTCACCCGGTTGGCGGGATTGGCCGGCTTTCGGACCTTCGCCGGCGGCCGCAGCTCGCAACTTCCGGAAGACAACGGACCGGGCGTGGCGTGGGGCGACTTCGACAACGACGGCTATGATGACGTCTTCCTGGTCAGTGCCGGCGGACCCATGACCGCCGCCCCGGGCGACCTTGCCCCCTGCGAGCTGTATCGAAACCTAGGGAACGGCACTTTCCAGAAGGTGGATGGCTTCCCGGAAACGCGCATTCACGGGATGGCTGCGGTATGGGGAGATTACGACGGGGACGGCTATCTTGACCTACTGGTCACCGGTTATGACACCCTCCTGCTGCTTCACAATGAGGCGGGCACCGGCCGGTTTGTGCGCGACACCCACTTTCCCGACCTCCCCGGTTACTGGTCGGGCGCAGCGTGGGGCGATTACGACAATGACCGCCAGCTCGATCTGTACGTCTGTGGCTACGTGCAGTACACCGCCAACGATGCCGACCGCGCGCGGATTTCAGCCCAACTGGGGACCGCCGTCCCCTACACGCTGAATCCCTCCTCCTACCCCGCCGCCACCAACTTGCTGTTCCACAACCTGGGCGGACGATTCGAAGAGGTGGCCAGACAGTTGGGCGTCGGCAACCCCGAAGGCCGCAGTCTGGGCGCTGTTTGGCATGATGTTGACAACGACGGCTGGCTCGATCTGTACGTGGCCAACGACATCTCGGACAACGCCTTCTATCACAACCTGGGCGGCAGGTTCGAGGATATCGGTCATCCCGCCCTGGTAGCCGATTACCGCAGCGCCATGGGCTTGGCGGTCGGCGACTTCAACCGGGACGGAGACGACGATCTCTACATCGGACACTGGGTTGGCCAGGAGAACGCCCTCTACGACAACCTGCTGGTCGACTTGCAGCGTCTGGCCGCCAAGACCAACACCTCCTCAGCAGCAACGAATCTGACGTCCCCTCCCAAACCCGCCAGGCCGTCTCCCGCGCTGCGGTTCCTCGATATCGCCGACGCCAAGGGGCTCGGCCAGATCTCTCTGGCGTGTGTGAGTTGGGGCGTCGAATTCGCCGACTTCGACGGGGACGGTTGGCCGGACCTGGTCGTCGCCAATGGCAGCACTTTGGAACTCGATGGGCCAACCCCCAAGAAGCTCAAACCAGAGGAATCGTTCCTGTTCTGGAACCGGCGTGGCGAGTTCTTCCACAATCTGGCGCCGCTCTGCAAGCCCCTGGCGGAGGCCCACGTCAGCCGGGGCCTGGCGGTCTCCGACTTCGATGGCGACGGCGCCATGGACCTCCTCATTTCTGATCTGGGTGAGGGCGTGCGCCTTCTTCGCAACGAAATGCAGACCGGCCACTGGTTGAAGCTGCGGCTCCGCAGCCGCAACGCGGCAGGCCAGGCCAACGGATTCGGCGACGGTTCGACCGCCATCGCCTGGGTGAAGGGCGTGCCGCTCCGGCGCAGCGTCACCGGGGTAAGCTACCTTTCGCAGAGCACCCGCGCGCTGCACTTCGGGCTCGGGACGGCGGACCGCGTGGACAAGTTGGAGGTCCACTGGCACGCCGGCGCCACGAACGTGTTCGAGAGTCTCGACGCGAACGCCACCTACGAACTGGTGGAGGGCGAAACCCAACCCCACCGGCTCGCTCCGGCAAACCCTCCATCGCAGATCGTCACCCTCCCGGCCACTGCGGGCGGCAGTTCGAATCAACCAGCGGGCAACCGGCAGCAGCAACTCGATTTTTGGGCCAAGCAACGGGCGGCGATGAACGCCATGAAGGTCGAGAAAGACAACGCCAAGGCCATTGGGTTGTTTCGGGAGGCCCTGATGCTCAACCCCGAGCACGAGGATTCCTACTACTACCTTGGCCTCTGTCTGGCCAGCCAGGATGAGTTTGACGCCGCTTTGGAAGCCTTGGCGAAGCTGCAGCAACTCAACCCCCAGAGTCACCGCGCCTGGCAACAATGGGGCGTGGTCAAAGCGATCGGCGCCCGGTCGGATACGGACTTGGACAACGCCGAAACCGCCCTGCTCAAAGCGCGCTCCCTCAACCCGGAAGAAACCGGTGCGCTGTTGGTGCTTGGGGAGATTGCGCTGCTGCGCGGCAAGGCCGCGCTGGCGGAAGAGCGCTTGGCGGACGCCTGCCGCACCAATCCCAGGGCGGTGGGCGGCTACTTCCTCCGCGCCTACCTGGCTTGGAGGCGCCAGGCCGACACCGAGGCCGCCCAACTGCTCGCCGAAACCCGGCGCGCCCTGGGACCCGACTGGCATCCCGTGGGCACCACGGCCGAGGGCGATGTGAAGCGAAAGCAGCACGTGGAAAGCTCGCCCCTCGCTCCGTTCTGGCAGGGCTGGAATGGCAACACCAACCTCGCCGCCGTCTTCGCTTCCCTCGATCAACGGCTTGCCCCTCGCCAACCCTCAACCATTCGCTGATCGATGCGTGTCGAGCACCTCTTTCTTTCCCCCGGCCACAACTTCTTCGGCCATCACGGCCAGCCAGCCGGCGAGCATCCCATCGTCGAAGTGGAGCAGGTCGAGTGCGTAGCCGGACGGGGTTTGCGGGGCGATCGCTTCTTCGACTACAAGGAGAACTACAAGGGGCAGATCACGTTCTTCTCCATGGAGGTTCTCGAGGCGTTGCGCAACGAATTGAACCTCCCCCAGGCCCCGCACTCGGGCACGCGCCGCAACGCCCTCGTCCGGGGCGTGGACCTGAACACTCTGGCGGGCCAGGTATTTGAGGTGCAGGGCATCCGCTTCGAAGGGGTCGAGGAATGCAAACCGTGCTACTGGATGGACACCTCGCTCGGCGCCGGAGCAGAAGCATGGCTGAAGGGGCGCGGCGGGCTCCGCGCCAGGATCCTCATGGATGGCGTGCTGCGCAGGGAGGCGGGCGATGGACGTTAGCGCCGTCATCCTGGCGGGCGGAGAATCGCGGCGCATGGGCCGCGACAAAGCCTTCCTGCTGGTCAACGGTCAACCGCTCGTCACCCAGATGGTCGCCACCGTACGTCAGGCTGGCGTCGAGCGGGTTTTCATTTCCGGCCGTGCCGGGCAGGACTACCCAGCCCCCGGCTGCGCGGTGCTCTATGACCGTGAGCAGGGTTGCGGACCCCTGGGCGGCATCGAGCGCGCCTTGGACGCCACCACCACCAGCCTGCTGTTGGTGTTGGCCGTGGACTTCCCCCTCATGAACCGCAGCGTCCTGGAACGGTTGGCCGCACACTGCGACCCCCTGACCGGGACGGTCCCCGAACTGGACGACGGCCTCCAACCGCTGGCCGCCATCTACCCCCGTCGCTGCCACGAAATCGCCTGCGCGTGTCTGGTCCACAACCGCTTGGCCGCCCGCGCGTTCGCCGAGGCGTGCCTGCACGAACGCGCCGTCCGCCGCTGGCGCGTTCCCCCGAGGGACCAGGGAGCCTTCCTGAACTGGAACCGCCCCGAGGATCTGCCCGGCTCGTGCAAGGACCCTTGCCCCAAGTCAAGGCCATCGGCCGCGCGCCGTGGTTAACTGACGGTGCAATGGAACTCGCGTTGCCACAGCTCGCGCTGCTCTTGGCCGCCGTCGCGGCGGTGGCCGCGCTGTATTCCTCCGTGGGGCATGGCGGCGCGACCGGTTACCTTGCCATCATGGCCTTGCTGAGCATCGCCCCCGCCATTGCGCGGCCAGGAGCCCTTTGGATGAACTGCTGCGTCGCCTCCATCGCCTCGTGGCGCTTCTATCGCGCCGGCTGCTTTGACCACCAGGTGTTTGTCCCGCTGGCGCTGGCCTCCATCCCGCTGGCGTGGCTCGGCAGCCGTCTGGCCCTGACCAATACCACCGTGTCGGTCGTCGTCGGTCTGGCGCTGGCCGCCGCCGGGTGGCTGCTCGGCTGGGGCTGCCGCCCAACCGATGAGCAAGTTCCCCGCCGCGTTCACCTGCCCCTCGCGCTGACCGCTGGAGCCGGCCTGGGTTTCCTGGCGGGCGTCACCGGCATTGGCGGCGGGGTGTACCTCACCCCGTTGTTGATCTTCCTCGGCTGGACCTCCGCCAAGACCGCCGCCGGTGTCTCGGCCCTGTTCATCGTCGTCAACTCGATCGCCGGCCTCATCGGCCTGGGCCCGCGCGCGATGATCTGGCAGCCCGTGATGTCGCTGGCGCTGTTGCTCGGCGTGGCGGGAGCTTTGACCGGCACGTATTTCTCCGTGCGACGCTGGAATGTGACGACCTTTCGCAAAGTGCTCGCCGGCGTGCTCTTCGTCGCGGCCGCCAAGTGCCTCTTTGCCACCGCCTGAACCCGATGCGCCTGCTCTTCTTTGCCCACCTCAAGGACGCCACCGGCCAGGCCGAAATGGCTTGGCGCGTTGACCAACCGGTAACCGCGCCCGAGCTTTGGCAGGCTCTCGCAGGGACCTTTCCGGGCTTCGAGCGCTTTCGCAGCACGACCCGTCTGGCTCGGAATGGCGAGTACGCTGACGCCGAGGCCCGGTTTGCCGACGGCGATGAAGTCGCCTTCATCCCGCCCGTCTCCGGAGGCTGACGCCATGCTCATCGACGTCCAACTCACCCGCGAACCGCTGGAATCGCTCCCCCCGAGCCCCAACCCAGATCCCGCCGGAGCCGGCGCGTGGGTGGAGTTTCGCGGCGTCGTCCGGGGCGAGGAGAACCATCAGCCCATCGAGGCCCTGGTCTACGAAGCCTACGATTCGATGGCGGTGAGCGAGATGCGACGCCTGCTGAATGAACTGGGCGCCCGGCATCGTGGTCTTGCGGCCAGCGTGGTCCACCGTATTGGCCGCATCGCGGTCGGCGAAGCGGCGATCCACCTTCGCGTCGCCGGTCGCCATCGGGCCGAGGCCTTCCTGCTCGCGTCACAGTTCATGGACCGTCTGAAACAGGACGTGCCGATCTGGAAAGTCGCCGCCCTCCCTTGCGCGGCGAAAGGACCTGCCGGAACGCCATGAGCGCAACAACCCTCCATCCGCCGACCGGTGTGCTTGCCGCCGAGGTTATCGCGCTGGTGCGCGCTCACACGGTGGCGGTCCCGCCTGTTCCCATGGACCTCGATGAGGCGTGCGGAGGCGTGCTGCGCGAGGCGGTGGTAGCGCCCGAGGATCAACCTGCCTTCGACCGCTCCGCCATGGACGGTTACGCCGTGCGGTTGGATGATCCCGGCCCCGCCCACCGGATCGTCGACCGGATCAGGGCCGGCGAATGGAAACCGCGCACGCTTGCACCGGGTGAAGCGGTCCAAGTGGCTACGGGCGCCGCCCTGCCTGACGTCGGCCTGCGGGTGGTCCCGAAAGAGCATGTTCGGTTGAGCGCTGGCATCGTGGAGATCCTCCAATCCACCGCCTCCCACCACATTCGTTTCCGAGGAGAAGCCGCGCGCCGCGGTCAGGAGTTGCTGCGGCCGGGCAGTGTGCTAAACCCGGGTGCGCTTTCCTTGCTGGCCAGCCTGGGTTGCGTGCGGCCCTTGGTGAGCCGGCCACTTCGCGTTGCCCACTTGGTCACCGGCAACGAGATCGTCCCCCCGGAGCACACTCCACAGCCGGGGCAGATCCGCGATTCCAATTCCGTCCTGGTCCGTTCCTTTCTCCGTGGCTGGAAAGTGCAACTCAGTCAGCGGCCTTTGCCGGAGGATGAAGCCCTCGTCCAGCAGGAGATCGCCCACCCATCAATCGGGGTGGCGAACGCCGATCTGCTGCTGGTCTCCGGCGGCGCGAGCGTGGGGGAACACGATTTCACCCGGCGGCTGCTCGAAGGCCTTGGCTTCACGATCCACCTTGCGAAAACCAACACCCGACCCGGTAAGCCGCTGCTCTTCGGCGTGCGCGGCACGGCGCTGGCCTTCGGCCTGCCCGGCAATCCTCTCGCTCACTTCGTTTGCCTGAATCTCTTTGTGCGGACCGCCCTGGACGGCCTGACGGGCGCGCCGGCCAGCGCCATGTTCCGCGAGGGCACCCTCGCCACCGCCTGGCAGGACGAACCCTCCCCGCGCGAGACCCTCTGGCCCGCCCGCATGGAGCCCGGTAGCGGAACTGTGGCATTGACCCCGCTCCCGTGGACCAGTTCGGGCGACCTGACCCCGCTGGCCGCCGCCAACGCCATCCTGCGGATCCCACCGGATTCCCCGACACTGCCCGCCGGGAGTGCCGTTTCCCATTTTCCCCTCGCATGAGCCGCCTTACCCCAAAGAAAAGCGCTTCGCCTCCGACGCCCGGTTTCTCCCACCTCGACCCGCATGGCGCGGCGCGCATGGTGGATGTCGGGGCCAAGCCGGTACAGGCCCGCCGTGCCGTGGCCGTGGGGCGGTTGAACTGCCTTCCCGCCACCATACAGGCCTTGCGCGCCCGCGCCCTGCCCAAGGGAGACGTGCTGACCGTCGCCCAAATTGCCGGTATCCAGGCGGCCAAGCGCACTGCGGAACTCATTCCCCTTTGCCACCCGTTGCCGCTGGACCGGGTCGCGGTAACGTTCGAGGTTGGCGACCAAGGCATCGAGGTACGCTGCGAAACGGCCACCTCCGCGCGCACCGGGGTGGAGATGGAGGCGCTCACCGGCGTGAGTGTCGCCGCGCTGACGCTCTACGACATGTGCAAGGCCGTGGACAAGACCATGCGGATTGAGGGCATTTACGTGGTCGAAAAGGTCAAACAATGAAGCTCGGTCGTATCACCGTAAGCGATCGGGCTTCGGCCGGCGTGTACGCCGATCGTGGCGGGCCCGAAATCGAGCGCTTGCTGCGCGAGGTGTTCGGTAACGAGGCCCAATTCCTCGCCAGCATCGTGCCTGACGAGCAGGCGCTGATCTCAGCCCGGCTCATCGAGTATGCCGATCAGGAGCGCTGCCACTTGATCGTCACCACGGGCGGCACCGGCATCTCCCCGCGCGACGTCACTCCCGAAGCCACCCGGGCTGTCCTGGAGCGGGAGCTTCCGGGGTTCGGCGAAATCATGCGAGTCCAGTCGTTCGCCCGGGTGCGCACGGCCATTCTCTCCCGGGCGGTGGCCGGCACTCGGGGAACCTCCCTGATCGTGAACCTCCCCGGCAAACCGAGCGCCATTGGGGAGTGTCTCAATCTCCTGGCCGATGCTCTGCGCGAAGGCATTGCCCACCTGCGTGGCGAGGACCCGCACGCCACCGCGCCTCGCTGACCGCCATGGACCAAGCCCCCTCCAGCGATCCCTTCGGCCGCCAGGTCGACTATCTCCGCATCTCCGTCACCGACCGCTGCAATGAACGGTGCCTGTATTGCCTTCCCGAAGGCTACCAAGGCTGGCGACGCCAGGCCGAACACCTCAGCGCCGATGAGATCGTCCAGGTCGTGCGCGTGGCGGTCGGATTGGGCTTTCGCAAGTTCCGGCTCACGGGCGGGGAACCGCTCCTGCGTGCGGATATTGTCGACATTGTCCGCGAGATGGCCCGCCTTCCGGGCGTTGATTGCGTTGGCCTCTCCACCAACGGCACCCGGCTGGCCCAACTTGCCGCACCGCTCAGCACCGCCGGTTTGCGCACGGTCAATGTCAGTCTGGACGCGTTGGCCACCGACGTCTATCGCCGCATCACCGGCGGCGACGTTCAACGGGTCCTGGCCGGCATTCGGGCGGCGGTCGCGGCGGGTTTCGAGCGGGTAAAGCTCAATTGCGTCCTCATGCGCGGCGTGAACGAGCAGGAAATCTGGCCTCTGGTGCTGTTTGCCGCCGAGCACGGATTGCCCCTCCGCCTGATTGAGTTGATGCCCGTGACCACCACGGACGTCCTCTCCGACGCCAACTTCCTGCCCCTCGATGAGGCGATGCAACTCCTGCGCCAACGCGATGAACTGATCCCCCAACCCGACCGCCGCCTCGGCTGGGGTCCGGCCCGGTACTACCAACTCCGCCACACCGGCGCGCTCGTCGGCTTCATTGGCGCGCTGACCACCCCCCATTTCTGCGAAACCTGCAACAAGATGCGCCTCACCGCCGACGGCAAAATCCGCCCCTGCCTGGGTGACCACGGCGAAGTGGACCTGCGCGGTGCCTTGCGGGGGGCGGACTCCGACGCGCAGGTGCGCGAGGTTCTCTTGGCAGCCCTCCGCCGCAAGCCCAAGGAACACCTCTTCGGCAACTGCTACCTGCCCGGCCGTCCCATGCCGGCGATCGGTGGTTAACCCCCTGCGCCGCTCAGCCGTCCAAGCAGCCCTCTGGAAAGTCACCCGATACCTCTCTCCTGCGGAGTGGCGCCCAACGATACACGCCGACACAGTTGATTGGAGATTCAGCCTCGACGTGCTCTCCTCAACTCAGCGATTCGCCCCGCCCATTCGGAGGACCCACGTTCGCGTGCCGGCGTCCGGGTCGCCAGCCTTCCAGTAGACCCGGGCGAGTTGGAGGCTGAAGGCGGGATGCCGCTCGCCCTCGTTCTTGGCCTGCACGAGGCGTTGGGCGGCTTCCTTGCGGTGGGTGGCCAAGGAGACCTGCTGGCCGGTCTGGGTGTCTTCGCAGTAGTAGACGCCCCAACCCCGGCGGAACAGACGGTAACGCGACTTCATGTTCGAGTTCATGTGTTTGAGCATGAACCCGCCCGCCGGAGCCCGGTTAGCGAGCCGTGGTGGGGCAGTGCCCGAGTCGTTGCCGGGCAGTACCCGGGTACTCAAAGCACTGAAGAATCCACTAAAACTTGCACCTCCTGATTTTGCAAGTCACTGGTGCCCAAGCACAAATGAGTGGAGGCGAGGGTCGGAATCGAGCGGTGCACGCCCTGTTTTCTGAGTAAATTCTCGCACCAAACCGCTGATAGTCAAGGCTGCCCGGAAACTACGCGGCCACTGCCATTTCCAGCCGTTCATCGCTCGACTACTGAAGAATTTACTGAAGGGTGCGAGTGTGACCGCGGTGCTTGCGAGCCAGAGGCTCGCGCCAGGGACGGGCCTCAGGTGAATGGCTGGTCCGATGCTGGTTTCGGTATCGCTTGGGCGAACAGCCGCAGGCGCGCGTGAAGGCGTCGCAAAACCGGCTGAGGGTGGGGTAGCCCGAGTCGAGCGCGACGTCCACAATCTTTCGGTTGGTGGTCGCCAGCAGGCGTTGGGCGTGCGAAACGCGTGTTCACCCGTGCGGCGAAACCTTGTGGTGGTGGGCGCGAAGAAGCAAGGCGGGATCGGTGGCGGAGAATGGCAGCGTCAACTCACATGTGATAACCGTCGATGATCTCCCTCTGCAGGTCATTGATTTGAGCCCCCAACGCGACCTCCGCGAGGAAGGCGGCCTCGCTTGGCACGATGAGTTCGCACTCCACACAGACGAAGCGCTTTGGCCGGACGATCTTCTTCCGGAGAGAAAGTTCATCTAGCTCGGCAACTACAGTCTTCGCGCCTTCACAAGAAGGGCAATCGAACTCCCAAGTTACGTAGTTGAAGATCCTCTCAAGGTCCACGATCTGCTTCGCCTGCAATTCGTGCTGCCGGCCAACACTCGCTCCGTGATCCAGCATCTCCAGTTGTGAACTCGTCAACTGGTTCTCCTTAAGACCGTGCCTGATCCAGTGCGCCAACATCAGGAAGCAATGACTTGGGTCGGAACCACGGTGGTTCTTGCTCACGCGGAAGGTCTCAATAGCTATCCGGACCTGGGCCGCCAAGTCAGGCATGAGCCCGACCTTAGCCGCATCCTGCGGCTCCAGTTCGGTGAGGCTCGTCAGCTTGGGATTGATGTCCTTCCAATCAAGATAGAAATCAAACGAGGCTCGGAACAGCTCTTTGAGGAACGGAAAACCGGACTCAAGCAGTAAGACGGCACACTCCTTGTCGTCCATGGGGCTGAACCCATAGTGGACGATTCGATTGCGAGCTTTCCTGAACCTATCCAGTGATCTTTGCTTGAACGCGTTGAGTGCCGGGCTTTTGCATCGGACGCTTTCGAGCAAACTCTCTAGGGTGGCCCTCTCTTCAGGTTCGACTTGCAGCTTCGCCTTGATGGCACTTTCCCATGCGCTAGCGCAGGCTACCAAGGCACTTGGCAGGCGGTTAAGTGCGATGAGAAACAGGGCAGTCTCGAACGATTGCAGGGAACTGGCGAGTGGTGGTTGCTTCTCCAACCCATGAGGTCTACTTCGGAAGAAGTGCAGGATAGGGGCTTCAGTGTCTGAGTCCATGACAGGTGCTTCGAGGGGCGTTGCTGTGGCGGCGATCAAGGGAGAAAGGATCTAGGCGGGCTTTGCAGTGGGGTTGGCAATGATGTGCGAGGATTCCTCAATCTGTTGTCCGTTTTCCAATGGTCAACGAGGCGCCTCCGAGTGTCGCCTTCAATCCGGCTACCGCCTGTATGAGGAAATCGCTCGGAACGAACGGCACCTGACCGAATATTATCTCGGGGGAGCCTTCGAGCTTCGCCGCCAAGTGGCCCTTTCCGAGGAGACGCTCTGCCCCCTTCTCACCCAAAGCGATTTCCGACGTTCCTTCCCCGTCCACTCGGAGCACGAGGCGATTGCCTAGGTTCGCGCGAAGCTGCATCGGCATCACATTGACATCGGGGCGTTGCGCAGCGAACACCAGTGAAATGCCAGCGGCGCGAGCTTTTACACCCAACCGGCCGACGACATCGGAAACGGCGTCGGCATACTGCGGGGTCATCATCCACTCAGCGAATTCGTCGTGTATGACCCAGAGGAAGGGCACCCGCTCGGTGGGATTCGCCTTGTCGTTCAAGTCGAAGATATTGGACACTCTGTTTTCCTTGAGCACCGCGTAGCGCCGGTTCATCTCTCCGACCAGTTCATTCAACGTCTGGATGGCCTTGGCTTGGGCGTCGATGACGCCGCACTGCAAATGAGGCAGGCCCTCGAAGGCAAAGTAGTCCACCCCAAGCTTCGGGTCGATCAAGACGATCCTAGCCTGTTCGGTGGTGTTGGTGCAGGCGATGCCAAGAATGATGTTCTGCATGAGCACCGACTTGCCGCTGCCGGTGGAACCAGCAACCAGGGTGTGTGGTGCGTTGGACCTGGGCGAGAGGAAAAGCGGGCTGCTGTCCTCCTCTTTCACGGCGATGAGAAGGTCGTGGTTGCCCCGCGCGCAGTCGGGGCTCCAACTTCTCCACACTTCAGGAAGATGCAGCACGCGGCGGTTCGGGCGGGCGATGGTAATGGCCACCACGCCTGGTTCCGCACGCACGGAAATGACGTTTAGCTTGTGGGTGGTGAGGAACTCGGAACGCCGCTTCACCACTTGCTCCACGGTGAGATGAGCGCTGCCCTGAAACTTCAGGAGCGCGGCGTTGGGCGTCAGGGCGCTGGCGAGAAGCTTGGATTGAAGCTGGAATTGCTGGAGCGCGCCTTTGCAGAGGCTCTCCACCTGCTTTAGCCAGTCGGCTTCGGCAGCGCTGTCCTGGGTGCCGCCGTGGTAATCTGCGAGCAGTTGGCTGACCCCCGGGCAAGCCCAGACGGCGGGGGTGATAGTGACCGGGTCCGGCCGCTGGGGCTGGCTGACCGACGGAAATGCCGGCAACACGGGCGAAACGGGCGATGGGGGTGCGGCTTGCTCGGGGGAAATGCTGGGCGCTTCTCCGGTCCGGTCGTGCGAGTCGTCCCGTGGCTTACGTGGCTGAACTATCTGCACCCGCTCAGAAGGCTTGCGATAGACTGGCTCGGGCCAGATGTCTTCGCCGGCGTTGGCTTTGCGGATGGGCGTCGGGTTGCTGTCTTTCCAATAGCTCAAGACCAGCTCACGCAGCCGCGCGCGAGAGAAAACTTCCTGGTAGGAGTGCTCCGCCTCGGCCACGGTGCCGAAGTCCGAGCATTCTGACGCATCCGACGGGCCGGAAATGAAAATGTGCGAGTAGCCGCGCATGAAAATGCCGCAGTCGCCCTCCCGAACGGCCCTGCGCCACGCGGCCAGGTCAATCGGGGAGTTCGCTGGGAACTGAATGCCGTTTAGCATCAGATCGGAGAAGCGAGAGAGCCAGAGGTCGCGGTCGAGGCGTTTGGGATCACCGAAGATGGCGTCATTGATACGGCGCACAGTGTCGCGGAGCTGCTTCTGCGATTCCTTGCGTTTCGCGGCCAGGCTGGCGGCATCGATGAATTTCGATTCCGAGACGATCACCGCGAGGTGCAGTTTGCCGTCAGGCGTCTGCTCCGGGCTGAGGGCGAGGATGTCGGCAATCTGTTCCTCACGCTGCCCCAGCCACTCGGCGTAGTCGTCGAGGAAGTACCAGCCGAAGCGCCGGTTCGTGCCGAGTTCATGCCGAATCAGGTAGCGGCTGAGGACGACACCCATCAGTTCGCTAGCGTTGCGACCGCGCTTGGCGGCGCGAAGCACGATGTCGCCGGAAATCTCGTTGGCATCCGCGATGAAGCTCTCGGTTAGCTCGCGGCAGTCGGCGTCACTCAGTTCGAGATTCAAGTCCCTGACGCGGCCCAGCACCATCGAGCGAAGCAAGCTCAGAGGCGCGGTCGAGGAAACGAGGACGTTCCGTCCCTGCGTGACACCCTGCTTGTAGCGGATGACTTTCACGCCCTGATTAATCAACTGGCGGCGGTCGAGCAACTCGTCGAAATTCACGATCCAGTTTCCGAGATAGTGAATCTCTTTGAAGATGCTGCCGGTGATCGGGTCGTTGAAATCCAGTTGGCGAGCCGGCAGCAAACGCCGGTTTTCGACCCCATCCCAATCGCCTTTGAGGAAGCTGGTCACAGCCGTAAGGAACGACCAGCCTTCCGGGCTCTGGACGGGACAACACAGGTAGGCGACGGACTTCATGTCATCCGTGGCTGCCGGGCGACGGCGCGACCAGCGGGCCGGAATGAAGGTGGCCGAGGCGACCGGGTCGCACTTCTCAGGGTACCACTCCAACCGTGCGTGGCGGGCAATGACATCCTGGAGAAAAACAAGGTCGTGGGGCGGACCGTCCTTCGGGTCAGGCACCGGCGCTTGGTCGGCCATGATGGCGATCCGCAACCGCGCCATGAAGTCCTTGGACGCCTCGCTCGACACGAAAGAGTCAGCATCGGCATCGGATGATTCGATGATCTTCTCGTAAAGATCGCGCAGCTTCTGCCCGTCCCGGTGGCGCAGGAAAATCTGGCAGCGCATGTCGTCCTCGTCTTCGTGAAGCTCGTTCATCCGGTCCACGAGCGCGTAGGGGAGCCGCGCGCAGTCGCAGTTGTAGAGAACAACCGACAGATTGGCCCGCTCGTGTGGATAGAGGGACAAGAACCGCTTCGTCAAATCGACGATGAGCGCCGACGTTTCGGCCGGGCTTTCGTTGGTGTCGTCGAAGCCATCGTTATTGATGACGGGCGCTTCGTGGAGGCTGTAGTCGAGATGGTGGTCGGTCAGGGAGAGAAGTTCCGGCTTCGTGCCATGCCAACCCAAAGCGATTTCCGGGTAATAGGGGTGCGACAACTCCTGTTCTAGTTCCTTGAAGAACAACGGCGGGTCGCCAAAAAACACTTCGTCAGCCGTGAGAAGATGGCGGAGCAACGATGCCACCTGGTTGGTCTTGTTGGCGATGGCTGCCAGCCGCAAGGGATGCCAAGGCGTTACGATGGCCGTTACTCTGCCGCCATCCACAGCGACGGTCCCGATTTCCAGGAGCGGGCGCAAGATCCTGTCACGATTGCGGTCGCCCTTGGCGTCTCTGCAAATGGCATGGAGCAACGCGCCATAGGCCTCCACTTGCTTCACCAACAGGCCGCACGCCAGGCCATCCTCCGCAAAACCGGCAATCGCTGCCCGGTAGTTCTGTTGAAACGCTTGAAAGAGGCTGAGGAGCTGGGAAGCGGTCTTTTCGGAAACCAAGCCTTGTTCTTGGGCCTTGGCCAAGGCCACCGGCCAAAGCAGGGAGATGTCCTGCTCCTTCCGGTAGATGGCCACGAAAGACCCTCGATCCTGGCCGTAGGCTGGATTCAGGGTGCGGATATTTCTGAGATCAAGCGACTGGAAGCGCCCCTTACCGCTGACCGGCTCCCGGTTGACGCGGCAATGCATGAGCGGATGCTCGGCCAAGCGCAACCAATCGCTGGGGAATTCGCTGGCGATGGCGTTTGGGTCGAACTTCCACACAAGTTGTTTGAAATAGGTCTCCGTGGAGCCACCGGCAAGCTCGACCTCCAACTCCAGCAGGAACTTCAACTGCAAGGCAGACTTGGCAACCGAGCGGTTGACGAACGCTTTCGAGGCTTTCCGCCATTGGTCGCTCAGCGCCTCAAAATTCATCAGCTCGCCGATGTCCCAAGCAACCCGATTGCCAAACAGTTCTTTCAATCCCCGATAGCGGCGCGCAAAGAACAGGCCTGCTTCCGCATTCAGATCCTTGAGGTCTTTCTTCGTGCGCCGGTCGGAAGTGATCTTTAGCCGGCGCTTCGACGACGGCATGTCCTGGTCGAACAGCCACTCCAAGGCCAGCGCGATGCCCAACAGAAAATCCTCGGTCTCGATGGCGGTGCCAAAAATGAACCGGTCCCAGCGTGATTTGAGGGAAGTTTGCTCCTTAAGCTCATTCCGATGTTGGCGATAGAATTCCTCGTCCTCTTCCTGAGCCTCGCTCCGGCCACTGTCGCGCAAACGGGCGAGATAATCCCGCTCATCGGCGGTGAGCAGGTCCGCTTCGCGCTCCTCGTAGAACTCCAGAGTCGCCTTGCCGAGATTGAACTTCTCCTTCTTGAGTCCATCGAACAGCGGCTTCACCAGTTCCCACTCGCACTGAGCAAGCGCGGCGGCTTCCTTGTTCCAGCCGCTCTTGGCCTGGATGAAGGCATGGATGCGCGGATGGACTTCATCCGGAATCACATCCTTGACCTTCTCGAACGCAGTCAGCAAATCGTCTTCCAACAGGAGAACCTGAGCGGGGGTCTGCTTGACGAGGTAACAGCCGCGCTTGCGGATGGCCTGGGCGTAAAGAGCCTTCCATTTGGAAGTGTAGCCGGACGTCTTGTCGTTGAGATTGCAGAAAAACGCGGTGTCTCTGGGAACATGAAGCGCGGGCAACGCAACCCCGAGGGCGAATAGGATGGGCTGCCCGTCGGCAACCGCTTCTCGCGTACGCAGCAGATATTCGGCAAAGCGGTCGAGGGCAAAGGAGCGGACTTCGAGCAGCCCTTCCAGCGCCTTGACCCACCAGTGCATGTGTTGATCGGTGATGGGCAGCCCTTCCGCAGCCAGGTTGACCCAGAGCTCGGGGTGCGCCTTCAGTTCGGGCTCGCCAATGGGCACCAACTCCTTCAAGGACTGCTCTTCATCGTCGCCGGTGTTGGCAACCAGCAGGGCTGACTTGGCGCACGCGGCATTGCGGAAATACGTCGTTCGCTCGGTGGTCAGCACGGACGGCGGCAGTCCGTGATTTCCGACGAAGTGCAAGGGGAACTTGATTTCGACGAGCTGCGAGAGTCCCGCGTCGGCTAGGATCGTCTTGGCGACGGCGGCCGTCTGGTCGGCGGTCAGACAATCCAACAAGTAACGGGCCACGCCGCTGGAATCGTCCTCGGAAAGCCGGTTGCGCAGGTAACAGGCGGCGACTTTGCCAATCAGCTCATCACAGGTCATTGGGGCTCCACATGATGAGGGTTGACGACGTAGGCACAGCCGTCGGAGAGACGCCTGAGCAACCCCAAGCTGCCAAGGCGTTGTTCGAGCCGCCGCGAGTTGGCTTGGAACGCCTTTTTGTCGAACTCGTCTTTGGCGAGGACCCGCTCCGCTTCCTTGTCCCCGAACACGAGTCCATACCGGGCAGACAACTTCTCCAGGAACTGGTGGAGTTCGACGCGTTTCTCCACGTTGGCGAACAGGAGGGTTCTAAGGAGCGCGTCCGTGGGCGCGTAGCGCAGCTTCACGGTGCCGCGGCGGGAGACGAGGCCGATCTCTCGACCGTAGTTCCGATGGATGTTCGCCACATGCTGGCGATGACGCCTGATCGCCGCCTGTCGCAGGGCCGTCATCAATTGGTGTGGGTCAGGGGGGCCTTCGTAATCCTCGCCCCAGCGAACCTGCTCGCGGAGGATTTTGCGGCACCGCTCGAAGGCGCCGTTGCTCGTGATCGCTTGCTGCCAGTCCGGGGAGTTTTCGATATTGGAAAGGAAGGCTTCGACCGCTTGGCCCGGCAGCAGATTATTCGCCTGATACAGGTCGCACGAAGCTTCCCGAACGAGGGTCTTTCTGGGAGCGACCACTTCGCAAATGAGGCTCAACGGTGTGTTCAAGCCGAGAAACTGCCGCGAGACGGACAACTGGTATTTGAGCAAGTGCAACCCGGCCAGATTGACCAGGTGAGGGAAGGCGTCGAAGCCGGGGATGTTCAGCCGCAAGATGGCCAGCCAATCCTCCGCCAGTTCATCGTAGGTGGGGTGGCGCTCATAGGGGAGGAACGCGTTGGCGCGGTCGCTGCCGACCTGGTCGTCGTCCTTTGGTTGGAGGCACTTGATGATGGAATCCCACGTTGAGTCTGTGTGGGCCAGACGCTTGTTGAGTGCTGTCAGCAGCTCCTGCTTGTGGGGAGTGCGGCACAGCATCAAGTAGAGAATCTCGCCAGTGCGTCCAAAAAAGCGACGATCGTTCGTGCTCGCGTTGCTGTCCAAATCCTCGAACAGGCAATCTCTGCCGTAAGGAAATACGAATTTGGACGTCCAACGCTTGTTGCTGTCCACTTCAAGGCTGGTGGAGCGGACGAAGGCCACAATGTCACAGAAGTCCTCGAAGGAATGGAAGTGATTCCGCAAAAACGAAAACTGCGCGTGCGCGATGCCCGGCGCTGGCGTTGGGAACATCAGCCGACGCGGGACAACCTTACCAGTAGCGCGCTTTGGACGACACCACCCATCGGACACCTCCACGCGGATCGGAGACGTCACCGGAGTAGCGCGGGATGATGTGGACGTGGAGTTGAGCGACCGTCTGGCCGGCCGCCGCGCCATCGTTGAGCCCGATGTTGAAGCCTTCCGGCGCCGGGACAAGTGTGGATTCGAGGTGCGCAACGCTCCAGTCGATCCAGGTCATCAGTCGCGCCTTCTCGTCGCAGGTCAATTCGCTGAAACGCACCACGGGACGTCTCGGGATCACCAGGCTGTGGCCTGCCGAAACAGGGTATTTGTCCCGGATGACGACAAACAAGTCGTCTCGCTCAAGAATGCGGTCGGGCTCGATGGAGCCGAATCCTTGAATCGATATCGGTTCACCAGTCTTCTGCATAAGCGCCATACGATTCGCCGGTTGTTTAGTCTCTGGTCTCGATCGGTTTCAGCGCCTCGACGAATTCGGCAATTACGCGCAAGTCCTGGTCATCCGCCTGAACGAACCGGAGCACGGGGAATCGTGCCCTGTCGGGATTATCGGGGATCAGTTCGATTAACTCGTGTCGCCAACCGGTGTCGTCTTGGGTCTTGGTGCTGCGATAGCGCTTGACCGTGTAGTTTCCGGCCGTCTCGGGATCGGAGAAGCCGCGCTTTTGCACCAGGAGGATGCGTCCTTGGCGGCTGCCTACCACAGGATGTTGGAACACGCAGAACGCTCCGTCCGCGATGGTCGGTTCCATTGATTGGCCAACGACCCTGGTGGCGAACATTCCGTCGTTGAGGCGTCTGGTGAAGCCGTGCTTCAGGACATCCACCCAGCCCTCGGGATCCGGCGCATCGCCCGCCAAGAAACCTCCAGCAGCCACTTTCAAGGAGTAGAAGGGGAGCCTGGTCGGTCGGTGGTCGCGAGCTTCGCCGGTGTTTGAGGGCTCGATGAGGATCCCGGGCGGCATCAAGTCCGATGAGTTCAGAGGCGGGCAGGTGTCCCGCCCCTGTTCCGCGGCGAGCAGGCTGGGTCGGATATCAACGACGCTGGCCCGGTCCATCCTCCATCCGGATCGAAAGCCCAGGTTCATCGCGATTTGGGACTGGGGAACCATGATTTCGCGGTACTTGGCCGCCAGATCCCTCTCGCCGAGCGCGAGTAACGCTACGGTGTCGAGCTTGAAGCACTCGGTGTAGTCTTCCAGCAGTTTGGGCTGCCTGCTCGCCGTCTGGATCGCGTCGAAGTGGAGCCGAGCTAACCGCGGCAGGTAATGGTCGAGATCGGGTAGGACATCATTCTTGCTGCAGTTGGTGGAAAGCTGGACCGGCGTCAGGTTCCAAAGCTGATCGTGCGCAACGAAACTCCACGGCAGAAAATGATCGATCGTGAAATCGTCAGACAATTCCGTTTCCGAATAGATGTCCCGAAAGAGCTCCGCCCTACCGGACTTCCCGAGTTCGACTCGGGCAAGATGCCAGAACTTGCGGGCAGCGGTGAGCTGGCGCTTGGTCGGAGCACACAGCTTGTTTACGACGCCGGGCACGTTTGGATTGCGTGACTGCAAATAGACCGTCAGGTGATGCTCAGCGAAAGCCTGCACCACGCCCATATTCTCGTTCAGGAAAGCGCGCCAAGCATCGTTGAAGCGGATATCCGCCCCGTCGAACCAGTACGGACAGGCGAACGGTCCTGCCTGACTCTTCTTGGCCAATGTGGGGATCAGGCCGCCGCGCCGAGCGTCTTTGATGCCACGCAACTGGTCGGCGAACCATGGCGAAAGAAAGCGCGTCGGCACATACCGCCTAAACGGATCGAGTTGCCTACGTGCCTCGGTCGCCCCCTGCAGAAATGCGCGGATCTCAACAGGCTCTGCATTCGAATCAAGGTGGGATTTTCGTTGCAGGCCAGCCACGGCCTCCTGCAGTTTATCCTGGCGGCCAAGCGAAAGACGGAAAAGACAGACCGGGTGCCAGGCAGCAACAGCCATCTCATTCAGGAGATCAGTCAAAGGGACAGCGCTAGCATCGGTCTGGCGAGCAACGCTCAGAAGCCCCAGAAACCAGAACAGCTTGTAGGAGTTGGTCGTATCATTGAAGACTTGGCCGAGGTAATATGCCTTCTCCGGATACCTTGTGGCAACGCCGACAAGGCCCGCTGGGATGTGAACTAGACCGTCTTGCCCCATGCTCTGTCCGGCTTCTCTCATGTTGAATTCAACGAGTCACGCCCAAGCTGCCTCCGGCACCGGGTCCTGGACCCGTCTCTCACAACTGGCAAATCAGGCACGCCTTCGGCCCATCGTCCTCGGCCTCGAGGCCGGCCAGCACTTCGACGAGGCGCCGGTTTCCTCGGTTCGCTTTCCTGCGTTCCTCGAACTCGCCGTAACGGCGCTTGATGGCCGCGATATTCACGGGCTTGCGCAGTTCGCTCAAGGGCATCCCTCGAACCCAGGTGAAGGTCTTGCCGGGATCGTCGGAGATCTTCTCGTACTTCATCGCCGCCTCGAACTGCTCGGGATGGTTCTCGAGCAGGCGGACCCACTCAATCGGACGCTGGAAAAAGCAGAAGAAACATCCCGAGTGCGTGCGCCCCCACTTGAGATACGGCGGCATTCCAATGCCGCTGTCCTGCAAAATCCTCATCACACCGGCGTAATCGATTCCATCCTCCTTGAAGGGAAAAACCGCTTTGATGTTCGGTTTGGTGCTGATGTAGCCCACGCGGTCTTCGTCGGCCCGAAGGCCGACGTAGCTGATCACCGGCTCGTCACCAACGAATTCTTCAAATGGTTTTAGCTTGAGCATTTTCGTGCACCACCGCATCTGCGGAGACGGCAGGTACCCGCCAAACACCTCCAACCAATGATCAAATCCTGCCTTCGCGTTCAACCGAATGATCTTCTTGCCCAGGAAGGCTTCGACACGGTTTAGGTATTCGTACGTCTCCGTGAGTTCCTTGTCGGTATCGCAGAAAACGTACTCCATGTCCCGCACCCGATCACGCATGTAGAGCGCCAAGGCCGTGCTGTCCTTGCCCCCCGACATGCAAAGGATGTGGCGCTTTGGCGGACTCATGCTCGCGCCAGTTCAGCCGCCTCCGTCGCGCTCCAGAGTGCCAGAGAGGCGGCTCCTAACCCGAGCCGGCCATGCTGGGCGAGAAAAGATTCGAATTCGCTCTGCATTTCGCGAATGCGGGGTTCCTCCTGGGGCCGGGAGTAGATGACCGCTTCCTGCTCGAAGCCTGTGGCCTGCGTAATGGTGAGGCAAACGCCGACGTTCTCGGCAGACGGTGCCGCGCGACCAAAAAGTCTGGACTCCACTCGGCGGAAGCCACCGGCCAGCCGCCCGAGTTCCAGCGCGAATACATCCTCGTCGGCGTCCTGCCAGTTTGCCGGGGGCTTCAGCGCAACGAGACTACCCAGCGAGTTAATCCAGTCTGCCTCTGGGAGTGTGGCATCGATGAGGCGCAGACAGAACGCCCTAAGGCCGGGCTCACACACACCGAGGAGAACCTGCTCAGCCCTGGCGGCCAGTAAGGCCCTGAATTCTCCAGGTAAATCGAACGCCTCTCGCAAGGTGTGCTTGAGCCGTCGCTGCAACTCGGGATATGCCGACCTGAGTTCGTCCAACGCCCTCTTGAGACTCCGCACAAAAGGCGTAACCTCCAGACCATTGAGAACGCCAGGAGGGAAAGGTCCCACACCAGTAGCTATGGGAAGTTCACTGAAAAGGAGGTGAGCCGGGTCGCGGGTATTGAGAATGATCTCCCTAATGGTGGAGGCGGTTGCAGACAGGCGTTTGGTGTGGTGGGCATACCTAGGGAGCTGCGCAACGGATGCACAGAGCGGCCTAACGACATCCAGCAGTCCGACACGACCGTCACCGCGGGCATCGTGTCCGATAGCGGCGAGAAGCTGCTGCAGCAACTCGATGTGACGGTCTTCGCTCCGGCAAAGCTGCAACTCGAACCTGGCCGGTTGTTTGGTCAAGACAAGCATCGATTCTCCGCCTAATTCATGGAGGAAAATCCCATCCTTGCAGAGCGCCACAGCCCGGCGGTGCGCTACCGCGAACGCGGTGAGCAGGAGCGGGATCAAGCCATCTCGAACGCCAAAGGGCGGCTCGCGGAGCCGCTCGTACAGCGTGGCAACATTCAGCCGAGCATCGGGCTCCTGATCGAGCACCTCACGAATCCTCCGCAGGGCAGGCAGGACGCTGCATCGTCTGTCCAAACGCAAATCCGGTTCGCCGATACTCCAGTGACCTTCCCGCATGTCATGAATCCCGGTATTCCGCAATATCGAGAGATACATGCTCATCTCAGCCGGCGACTTCTTGGGATTCATCCCCAGCCACTCCGTATGGCCGTCCGTGAACATTCGTTCAATGAGCCGCATCCGCGCCGCCGCCGCCGCGGAACTCAAAGTCCTGCGATTCACCAACTCGTTGTGGACGTGCGGTGCGAGAGGATAGGTTTCGTCGCAAATGCTGGAAAGGTTCTCCAACAGATGACGGCCGCTCGTAATTCTCAATGGCCGGGTCTCATGGAACCAGTCGAGCGACATTTGCCCCGTCAGTTGCTTGAAGCCGATGATGCTTTGAACCCGGCGCTCCAATTGTGACCGCGCAGCCGTCTTTTGCCGGGTGACCTCTTCCCGGGCGTATTTGTCGGCGTTGAGCTCAAGGGTGTTGGTCGAGCCCCAGTCCCACCGCTGGACTTCCTGCACCAGACTGGCCAAGTTATTCAGCGGTTGGGGGACGGCACAGAGCCAGTTCGGGCGGTCTTTCAGCGCGGGAAGCGTGGCCAGGGCAAGCGCCGCGTCCCGCTCCTGCTCGGTTTCACAGAGCGGGATGACAATCGTGCCGTCAGAATCAGTCGTGTTGTCTTGGAGGGCCGCCTCCATCTCAAACACCGAACAGTAACGCACGTCGAAGTGGCGCAGGTTGCCAGTTTCGATGTAGTGGCGGCGAGCCACAACAGGGCGCGTTTCCAGGTAGTCCTTGATGAGATTGGCCACGCGCTGCGGCGTGTCGGTGGCACGGCGGGCATCCTCGTAAGCCTTTTCGAGATCGACCGATGTGTGCGGCCACAGGCACAACCCTCCCGCTTTCCCTCGATCGTAAAGCACACGCTTGTCCGTGCGGAGCTTCTCCAGCGCCGCACGCACTTGCTTTTGTTGCGCGGGGCCTTCGCCCGCCACCGCACAGACAATCGCGTCCTCGGCAGGAATGAGGTCGCCGTCATTCAGCAAGTTGAGAATCCCGACCGTCTTGAGCACTTTGATCTGGAGCTGGTCTTCCGTGGCGAAGCTCTCGATGAGGGAATCAATCAGGTTCCAATGACTGCGGTAGCTTTGGACGGCGAGACGATGGCCGAAGTTGGTCCGAACGTAATCGTAGAAATCGTGCAGGCGGTAAGGCTCCGCCTCCTCGATGCGTTGGGAGGAGAATGCGAGCAAGCCGAATGGCTCATTCGATAACAGGAAGCTGAACAGCGAGCGCTCGTTCTGTCCGAAGCGGCGGAAAGTCCGGATCAAAACCGGGAGCACCGTCGGGTGCAATGGGTAGAGCGGGGCGGCCAGGTCCTGCAATTCCCTCGTGGGGGCGGAACCAAACCAGCCAAGCCGGATGGTCCGTTCCATCGCTTGCTTCTGGGCGGTCGCAAGTGCCCTGGGGAGCTGGTCGGTTCTGACGTTGAGGGCCGAAGTGATTAGGCCAGCGAGTTGTTCAACGGGCTGGTTGAAAACGATTTCGTCGAAGCGGCCGGCGACCTTTTCCCACTCGCGCTGAGCGGACTGGTTCAAATAATCGGCATAGGCGCTGAAGCCTTGGTGGAGCAGGCAGACGACGAACAAGGGTTCATCGCCGCTGCGCGAAGCCGTTTCCGCGAGCCGTTGCAGCAAGAACACGTCCTGGCGTTGCGGATGCAGCGCGGCAAATTCAAGGAATTTGCCCAACTCGTCGAGGATGAGCATCAGCCCTTTGCCCTTGGAGTCGGCGATGAAGCGGGAATTGACTTTCAGGACAGTCTCAAGAACCTGCTCTTCGGACAGCTCTTGCTTGCCGTCCAGCAATTGTTGCAGTTCGACGGCAAGTTTGAATTTCTGGCCACGGCCGTAGTTCTCAACCAGGGCCCGATGCAGCGCCTGCAGGACGGACACACCCAGCGGCTGCCGTGAACACGTCACCAAGGCGGGGACGAATTGCGGCGACCGCACCCCCAGGTGATGAAAATCAACGACCTTGCGAATCTGGGACGGGAAAGCCGAATCGCGGCCCGCAAACCAGTGCGCCAGCAAAAGCGCGAAACTGGATTTGCCGGAACCATAGTCGCCCGTCATGCGCCAGGCCCGTTGCCCGGAGCCGGACTTCAGTCCGCTAGCCACGCGAGTCAGGCAGGACCGGGTGAAGTCGGTGGGCACATAGCCGGAAAAAACGCCGGGATCGTGGAAATCACGCTCAAGCTGGGCAGACCGCAGAAATCTGGCCTTGATGTTAAAGAGGTCGCGGACGCACTTCTCACCCATACGCCGCCTCCTTGGTGTAAATCTCCTTGAGGAGACTGCTGCTTTCGCGGTTGCTCAATCGCCGAACCTGCTGAATGTTCGCCGATTCCGCGTACGTCAAGAAACCGCTGGTCTGCTGGTCCAAGCGTTCGACCCGCGCTCGGACGTCATCTTCTGGCAACTTGAAAACCTGTCCCGGACTGCCGTGGCCGTGGGCAAGTTCACGGAAGTTGATGGTCGCGTCATTCGGATGACGCTTCAGCCAGAAATCGTTGAGGCAATAGACAAAAAGCTCGGGGGTGATTTCGGCTTTCTCTTCCCGGCGAAAGCTGTAGATCGCTTCCCGTCGACCGGCCGACCGGTCGAGTTCACGGTCCCCAACTTTCACGATGAGCTCCAGCTCGATGAGCGGACAGTCCAAGTTGTCTTCCTGAACCTCTCCCTTGCGACCGCGCGTCGGTACGTACGTGTGCAGGAATGTGTCGAGGTGTTGGTCCAACGTCACGAGGGACAAGCGGTCGTCCTGCCTTGACGCCTCATCACGCAACGCTCTGAGCACGCGGCTTGGAATCAGGTCTGGCTCCTGCCAACGATTCAGGAGGTAATCCCATGCCAGCAGGGGGCTTTGGACATCGGTGGATAGGTTCCAATGGATCAACCAAAGTGTACGAATGTCTTCGAGAAAAGGGTCCAGTCCATCCTCTCCAAGCACCAGCCGTCCAAAATCCGTTGGAACATGGCCGCTTGCCTTGGCCGTGGCTGTCGCGATACCGGACACCTGCGCCCAGAACCTAACCGAACGGACCATATTCCTGCCCAGTCCCAGGTCCACCATCGCCTTATCCTCGTCGGCGAAAAGCTTCGAATTGCGGCTCAGCCCTTGCACCGCCTTGGGCAGCCACGTGTACCTGCAGGGGAACGATTCGTGCCCCGAAATTCGATACGATTTTTCAGCAACCATGCTCACGGTTTCAACGACTTGCGAGAATGATGCCGGCTGCAATTCCTGTCGAGCGCGGAATCCCCCTGATTGGGGAGTCGAAGCACGGAGAATCTCGACAGGATTCCGCTCCGGTGAAGGGAGTCGTCTGAAACCGAAATCGGCCCGATCAACCGGTCTGGACTCAAGCTGGACGATCGCAAGATCGGCATACGTTTCATGATCATCAGCGTACCAAAGGGGGTAGGACATCCGTAGACACGGTCAATGGCAAGCGCCACGGAAGTTATTGCGCCTTCACGGCGTTGTTAGACTGGGTCAATAACCGTTCTGAAGCCGACTGATCCGGCCATCGACGCACGGTGCGTCTGCTGCTACAATTGCGTCGCAACATATTGCGGCTCAAATGCGTAAGGCCATTGATTGAATTTACCTGGCATCAACCTTCAGTCATGAGGGGCTCGGCTTGGACACGGCGGAATCGGTCGAGGCGATCAGTCATGACGTGCTGGCAATCGCCTTATCGCCGAATCGTGAATGATCGGCAAACAGCGCTCATCCCACTCCTCACGGGCTGGGAACTACCTTGTGAAGCTCGATCACCCCCAAGTCCACCGGCTTGCCGGAACGCTGAGGGGCGGGACCAGGGATGACGACCTCGCTCTCCCCGCGGGCAAACGGAGGTGATTGCTCCCCGGGATGCCGGTTCGGTGTCGGTTCGCTGAATTCGGCGAGGAGCCGGTACCGTCCCGGTTCGATTCCGTCCGCCGCAAACCATCCGCCTGGTTGAAGACTCAGGTGGTAGCCCTTCGAGTTAGGGTACCGGAAGACGCCCTTGGGTGGGTCAGTCGGCCTCACTTGGTCACCTTGACTCCCTGCTTTCGGCTGTGGCCAAGGCGTCGAGGGTTCAAGGAAGATCCGAGAGTTTAACTCCTCCAGGATGAGGTTCTCCCAACGACAAACAAACCGGCCTTTGACCACCACATCGGTCTTGCCCAACTCAATTCTAGCGGTCTCGCCCGCATGGACCTCCGCCACCAAGCCATGCGACCAAGTGCCGCTGGACTGCGCGCCGGCACCCACCGTCCAGACGAGCACGTAGAACCCAGGGGCAAGCCGGCCGAAGGCGAAACGTCCCTGAGCATCCGTGGCACCGGCTTTGGTCGGCAGAGCGGGCGTTCTACGACTATCCCAAGGGAGCAGGCGGAGTCCCTGACCCGGGAGTGGTTGCCCATCGACGCGGAGCACGCCCTCGATTCTACCCCAGCGCTTCAGCTGGAGGCAGCCTGACGACGCCACCTCACCCAGGGAAGCCTCGCCGTAACCGGCTTGGTGCTCCGCCACTACTCGTTCCACACCTGGATACCGCGGCAGGTCGAAATGGCCATCTGCTCCCACGCGCTGGGCAGGCGCGCGATCGTGACCGAACGCGAGGGAAACGTCCGTCAGGGCAGCCTCCATGGGGATGGACTGATAGGGGGAGTAGATCGCCAGGCAGACCGTCGCTCCATCCGCCGGTCGTCCATCCGGAAGCCTAACCGTCCCGACCACTCCCGGCGATGGCTGCAGAGGGACCGTCACCGTCTGGGTCGCGCCCGTTTGGCTGGAGGCATCCGGCAAGAGCACCCGCACGGGCTGATACTCGGGAGCTTCGACAAGCACCACGGCATCGGTCGTGGTGCTGGTGGTCAACTCCAGCCGACCGTCCCTACCGTTGAACCGGGGTCCTTTGACCGCGGTTCCATCCCAGACCGAGGGGGTTTCAGCGTCCATGGACGCCAAGAAATCCGCCTTGAAGAAAGCCGCCGGTTGACCTGTGTTGGGGGCCAGAACCTTCAAGTCGATGCGTTGACTGGGTTTCAGGGTGATCTGCAGCTGCTGGCGGTCCTGTGGTCCAACCTTGCCCAGCCACCGCAGCTGCGGTTCCTTGATTGCGGCAAGCAAGATGGGGGTAGCCGGGGCTTCCGCCCAGGCAAACTCGCCTCCTGCGCTAGTCCACCCCCGCCAAAGCCACTGTCGCTCTGGCGCACCTGACCAAGCGACCAACTCCACCTCGGAGAGGGGGCCACCGTTGACGTCCACCACCGTGCCACGGACTAGTTCGCCGGGCTTGAGTTCTACCGATAATCCACCCCAGTCCTGACCAACCTCCAAGGTCGTCTCTGATGCCCGGTGGTTAGGCGCGGTTGAGGTGACCTTCAGCTGCGCGTTGGGCGGGACAACCCCAAGGTCGAAGCGCCCATTCGGACCAGTCAGTGTCTCGCGGAACCCTGCTTGCCCGGGCGAACCCAATCGAACCCTTGCCAAGGGGCATGGCTGACGCTGTGCATCCACGACGGTGCCGCCCACCCGTGGCCCGCGCTTCAACGTGACGACATGGCGACCAGCGAACAAATCAGAGGTGACGCCGGGCACAGCCTTGGCCACCTGCATCGCCGGCGCGTCGAGGAACGCGGCATGGTGAACCTGCATCCGAACTTCATAGCCCAGTGGCGAGGCCGGCCTGTACCGTGGGTCCGGTTCGCCGAGGACGGGATCTACCGACGTGCAACGCCAGCGCCCGTTCTCGTCGGTGACCAGTTCTTCCAACGCGAAGGGTGACTTTTCGTGATAAAAATGAAGCAGATAGCGGGGCGGTGGACTCAGGATGACCCTCGCGCCCGCCACCGGATGTCCATCTTCGTCCTGAACCATACCCGACCATGAAGCCCCTTTGCGGAGCCGAAACGTGTGTCCGTCAAGCGACTCATAGTCGCGGAGAGTTCCACTGAGGCTCAGGTGGACGCCTTGGGAGGCGTAGCCCTCTTTGCGGGCAAAGACGACGATTTCGAGGGAGGGGTGGAATATGCTCCGATCGGGATCATAGGGACCAACCGGGGCGTGCACCCGACCTTCCTCATCCGTCAAACCCGCATGGATGTGAAACGCCGCGACCAATGGGCCGCCCCCGATGGTACGCGCGTGGATTCGCACCAAGGCGCCCGGCACCGGTTTGCCGGTGGCGTCGTCGAGGACCTCTGTGGTGAAACCCTTCTCCCCCTGGCGCGGTGGATCACTCGGGACCGTCACCTCGGCCAACAGCCGCGCGCCGGGTGGTTCGGCGTCCAAGGTGACCCCAAACAGGACTAGCCTGGCGGTGCTGCCCGCGCTGTGGAATTCCAGCCCCGCCAGCAGCCGGTCAGCATGTGGGTTGGCGAGGCTCATCCGGTAGAGCGAGACGCGTTCGGCTTCCGCCAACGGGTTGATGGCACTCCAAGCGAGGCCGCAATGCGGCGCCGTCACCTTGGGGGCCGCCTCGGACCGGCCGTTGATCAGTTCGCGCAGGTGGACCCCATACAGCAAGGGCAGGGTCGCAGACGATCCGTCGGCGTAAATCCAACGCACCTCGGCAACGTCAGTCCCCGGGGCTGTCCAGCGTTCGAAGGCGTAGTAGGCCCATTCCACGGCACCCAGCAGGTGGACGGTGGCGCAGCGTCCAGCGGGCACCCGGGTGGCTACTTGGTCGCGCAACGGGGTGGTCTTCTCCGCTTCATGGAACGGTTCCCAAGCCGCGCCAGCAAGTTGGATGACTCCGTCGATGGCAAACGGCACGCCGCCCAACTCGTGGGTACCGAGCAACCCCGCCGCCCGCACCATGCGGATGACTCGCTCCGGCATACTGGGACGGTAATGGGGAGTCGAGCGGTTGAGCTCGGCGAGTTGGTTGGTGTCGGCCAGCAACGCCGGGTTGTCCGCCTCGACGATGGCATCCCTCAGATCCACGGGCAGCAGGGCCTCCTTGCCTCGTTCTTCGCGCCCCGGCGCGGCCAGCGCCGCCATCGCCAGCGTGCCTGTCATGGCGACCTGAACCTGGTGCTCACGGGTCTGCGCGAGCCCGGCCGCGATGCCGAGCAGGACAAGCGCTAGCACCCGAACGAGGGGCCGCTGGGACGGGTTCAACACGAAGGGTGTTCTCATGGGTGAAACAACGGTTTCAAAATCCCTACCAGAATGGATCGATGGCTAAGCGACCAGGCTAAAGTGCCCCGGATTTCTTCAGGTCAGCCATCTGGGTCGGCTGAAGTTCGATGATGCCCAGATCGAAGAGCCGGTTCGGCTTCTGGGAATCCGGCTCCGAGATGATGACCTCCCGTTGATGTTGCGCGAAAGGCTCCTTGGCCGGGGAATTGTTCAGTCTAGGGTCAGGCAACCGGAGTTCGATCTCCAGCGTGTAGGTGCCCGGCACGACGCCCTCACCAAACAGCTTGCCGTCGGCCTGCCATTCGAGGGTGCGGTGTCGTGGAGCAGCCGTGCCGACCCCTGGTTGTGTGCCTCGGTCCTTGCTGATCCCCGGTATCGGGTCTGCCGACCGCAATTCGGTAAGCCCTGCCCTCCGGTACATCTGGGCAAAGTCGGCTGGGGTCGAGGCCAACCGGACCCTGCCCACCACCGCGATGTCCTGTTCTCCGAGTGGAACCTTGGTGAGTTCGCCGGGCTTCACCTCGATGAGTAGAGGTTGGTAACCACCGTCTCCCAAAGGACCCTCGGACACCATGTAGTACACCTGGCACGGCCCTGGCGGCACATGATCGAAATGCACGCGACCCGCAGCGTCGGTGGAGAGTTGTCGTCCCATATTCAGTGGACCGAAGTGGTTCGCTGAATTGAGCATCAAGTTCCGGCCGACCTGGGGTTGGCCTTGGCGGGTGAAGACACATTCCACTTGGCCCCATGGGCGCAACCGCAGGGTTCCGGTGGCTTGGAACTCCTTCAGAGGCACGTTCGCAAAACCGGTCTCGTGCGCCGCGATGAGCCGTTCACCGCCGGGCAGTGAAGGGAGTTCGAAGCCGCCCTGGGCATCGCTCATTCGTAGCGGAACGGCACCGCGCAGCCGGAACGAACCACGGTCAAGCTGTAGCCGCTGTCCGATCAGGCTCACCGGAACCTCCCGTTTGGCCGTCACCATCACCACATCCCCGCCCGCAGCGGGGCCTCCGTCCGGCTTGAGCAACGCCCCCTGAAACCATCCGGTTCGTTGCAGCGCCAGGCGGCGCGGCATGGGTTGTGCGGTCTCGGCGGCCGCAGACGGGAGCACGATGCGGCCCGGGACATACCCGCCCGTCCAGACCAGGATGCCGGCATCGTTCGCATCCCCAAGTTCCAGGTCCAGCTTGTCCCCGCTACCTAAAATCACGCGATGCCCCTGGTTCTTCAACGCTGCCAAATCCCAGTTCACCTCGCTTCCCTTCAAGATCAGGGCACTGAAATTGGCAATGGGTCGACCGTCCTTCTCGTCCACCACTTCGAGCCGCACCGATCGCTTCGCGGGCAGCACGATCACCAACTCTTCGGTGGTGGCCTTGAGGTCACGCAGGACTACCCCCGCAAACCCGGTTTTGCCGGCAGTGATCGTGACAGCCTCATTCGGGAGGCTCTCCCAGGCAAACCGCCCATCCGGACCCGTGCTGGCCCAGAGGGCGGATTGCGACCCGCGCCCCGGGCGGAACAAGCCAACGCCAACCTCGTCCAAAGGCCGCCCTTGGGTGTCCTGCACGACGCCACGCAGAACCTGGCCAGCCTCCAACTCCAGCGCCATCGCCGACCAATCCCGGCCCGGTTTCAGCAATTGGTCTTGGGGACGGTGGCCAGGTGCCACTACCTCGACTTGCCACTGACCCGGCCGGGCTAGACCGCCCAAGTCAAAGTGACCGGCGTTGTCTGTACGGACTTCCCGCAGCCAGGGCTTGTCCGGTTCGCCCACCGTCACGCGCGCGCCGGGCAGTGGCGTCCCTCGGTGGTCCTGCACCACGCCCGCCACCCGTTTGCTACGCTGCAGGATCGTCAAGTGGGTTCCCTCAACAAGTTCGTGCGAATCAGCGCCCATGAACGGGTGAACCGCCCCGAGCGTTTGCCAAGCTGAGTCCGCACAATCCGGATGGCTTACCCGCAGGCCCAGTTCGATGCTGGAGTCCGACCCTCGCGGGACCATTGTGCAACGCCAGCGGCCCTCCTGATCGGTCGTCAGTGCCACCGGCAGGAAGACCGGCTTGTTCATGTCGCCATCGTTCAAGGAGAAAGCCATGTGCCCCCTGGCCAGCCGCACCCGCGCCCCGACAACGGGCCTGCCTTGTTCGTCTCGCACGACACCTGACCAGTTCACTGATCGCTGCAACCGCACGACATGCTCGGCCGGGATGGTTGGTGAACCCATCAGGCGGGAATTCCACTTCGACCCCTGCGCGGCATAGCCTGCTTTGCCAACCAGCAGGGTGAGGGTGTCCATCGGCCGGTTATCAAGCCTCCAGACTGGGAAGCGAGGCACCGCGGCGCGGCCGTCCTTGTCTGTGAAGCACCTGCGCCGGTAGAGGCCTGCGGACTCGTCGAAAGGCGCCAGGCCCTCGAACCGGATTTCGGCCCCCTCGATGGGAAGGTGAGTTGCGTCATCCTCCACGCGCACCAGCAGCGGCTTTCCGTCCAGCGCTGCGGTCGGGGGCACCTTGTCCACCCAGTGCAACGGTTGCTTGCCTGCCGCCTCGGGATCGAGGGTGATGCCGAGCAGAAAGAGGCGGGCGGAGGCCTTGCGGCTGATCAACTCCAGGCCGGCGACGGATCGGTCCGGATGAGGATTCTCCAGGGTGGCACGGTAGAGCCAGAATCGCTCCATATACCGTTCCGGTGAGTCGGCAAACCAGACCGCGGAACAGAGTGCGTTCCTAAGGTTTGGGGTAGGGTCGTGTTTTCCCAAGTGACACTCCCCGATGTGCACGCCGTAGCACATGGGCGCCTCGGCCCAACTATCATCGGCGTAACGCCACCGGACAACCGCCACGGGATCTCCGGCGGCGATTGCACCCGTCAGGTCCTCGCTGGCCCAGTCCAGACCGCCGAGGAGGTGCAGGCTCGGATAGAGCCCGGCTGGAACGGGCACCGTCACCCATTCGCGCAACCAGTTCTTGCTTGCCTCATTCCAGTTCTCCCAAGTGGCACCCGCCAGGTGGATCAGCCCCTCCATCCGGAAGGGCACTCCCCCAAACTCGCGCGTGCCCGTCAAATCCAAGCCTCGCACGATCTTCGAGAGCTCATGCTGCGGCCCCGAAAGCTGCAGCCCGCCGAACTGCTTGAACTGGTTCTCGTCCACCGTCAACGCCGGGTTCTCCGCCATTACGGTGACGGGGGTAAGATCGACAGGAACGAACCTGCGCTTATCGCCGGCTCCCCGGCCGCCGGCGGCGGTGGCGACTGGCAACGCCGCGGCCATGGTCAAACCGAGGCCGGACCGCTTCGGGGCGCTCATGGCTACGAAGACCAACACCACCAGGATGCCAATCGCGAGAATCGGTCGGCGCGCGTCAGGCCGGAAGGCCACGGCGTGCTCCAGACGTCGGCGGAGCTCCCGGGTATCCTCCATGAGGCCAACCAAGCCCCGCCAACCCGGCCGTGGCACCAACCGCTCGACCACCCGGACGATGGCCTCCCCATAAGCGACCCGATGCCTCTCCCCCGCCCGGGCCAATGCCATGGCATCCGCCGCGAGTTCCGCTTCGGCCCGCAGCCGTTTCAGGGCGAACCAAGCCAGGGGGTTGAACCAGTGGAGGGCCTCGGCCACCGCCGCCAGCCAGTTGGTCCAGGGATCAGCGCGCCGCACATGGGCAAGCTCATGGAGCAGGACGCATCGCAGTTGGACAGGAGTAAGGTCCGAGATGAGCCCCGGGGGTAGGAGCAACCGCAGGCGCACCAGCCCAAAGATGGCCGGACTATCGACCCCGGCCGTCTCCCACAGCACCGGGCGGTACCGCACGCCCATGGTCTGGCAGCACTCGGCGTACACCTTCAGCGCCTTCGGATCGGATACGGGGCCGCCCCAACGCACGCGTCGGGAGAACCACCACAGCCCCACCCAGAGGCGCACCATGCAAGCCACCGCGCCGGTGGCCCAAACCACAGCCAGGATCAGCCGCCACGGCCATTCTCGCACCGGTCCGGGAGTCTGGTTGGGGAGGAGAGAAACTGCTTGAGCCCCGCGACTTTGATGGCTGCTGGCGGGCACCTCTACGTTCGGGGAAGGCGGGTTCACCTCGCTAGCGGGCACCGGAGAGGCACGTTCGGGTCTTGCGGTCTGCTGCGGTACAGTGGGGGAAGGTGGCAGGATTCGTTCGGCGTTGGCCAACCTGGTCGGCGAAGGCGCGACGGAGGCTGGCTGTGGGATAGTCCGAGGCAGCGCGGTCCATTGGAAGAGGCTCACCGGGCTGGCCGGCAGCACGGGCAGGAGCAGCCTCACCAGGACCACCAACCAGAGCGCGTGCCGCCAACCCGGCGGGAGCTTCCGCCCTGACACCGACAGGATTCCCAACACCACAACGGCTACCAAGGCCGCCTGCCAGGACATTTCCCAAACCCGGACGGCCATACCCACGCTGCTTCCCAGATCGTTCATCACCACTTCCTTTCCCGCTGGTCCTTCAGCTTGTCTTTGGTAATTGCGCTACCTCATCTCCGCGCGATGGAGTCGGGGAAGGCGCGCTTCGACGCTGTGACCATTCGAACACCGCTCCGTGCAAAAAGTCGCGCCCACCCCATGCCCCTGTTCCCTTCACCTTGGCTCGCTTTCGCGCAAAACCCGTTTGAGCGCCTCCACATCGGCCCGGGTGAGCTTCCTGCAGCGCACAAAGTGCGTCAGCAGCGACTGCACCGAACCGCCAAAAAGCCGTTCCAAGAACCCCTCGCTGGCCGCTCCCAGGCAGGCTTCTTCGGTCACCGTGGGCGAGTACAGGAAGAGGTTCTTCTGCCGTTGGATGGACAGGGCGTGCTTGCGCTGCAGCCGCGTCAGCAGCGTCTTGACCGTGTTGGGATGCCAGCCTTCCGCCTCCTGGAGGGCAGCGGTCACCTCGTGCGCTGTCCGGGGAGCGCGCGCCCAGAGCACCCGCATCACCTTCCATTCGGCCTCGGAAATCGCCGGGGGCTTGGGTGGGGTTTTCTCCCCGGGTCTTGGTGCAGCGCGCATCTTCATGAATATGCCCAGCACTTAACTACACATGTCGTCATTTGTCAAGTGGTCGCGGCACGGCTTGCCTGACTCGGGCACGTGGATGAACCGGCGAGCGGCGCGCTGAAAGATCAACGCACACGTACGAAGCGACGTGGCTTGCGGTCAAGAACCTCTGGGTTCAGTTCCGGTTTCCAGACAGCCTCCAGCGGCTGGCTTTGGGCGTCGTCGTCAGAGATATGCCATACGGACGAGCGTGCTCGTGCCTGAGGATGGTTGGACTGGCTCGACAAGGCAGGTGCGGGTGGGAACGCGGACAACCCGGCCGGGTTCGGGGAGTTTTGCCTGGAGATTAGCTCTCGGCGCATGCACGTGGGGTCAGCATGTTCGCAACTGACCTCGGAAACGCTCGAGGTTGGCAGGGAGTTGCTGCGGGGGGGCTTCTGGCTTCAACCGATGGGCAGGCGTGGGATAGCCGCCAACGACAGGGGACTTCGACAAAGCGTCCACCGCGCGGCGGAGTGTAGGCCGGTCAGCGGCGAAGCGAGCCGCCAAGCTCGCGCCGCTGACCCGCGAGTGCGGAGTCGGCCGGCCGCCGCCTGGACTGCTCCACTCAGTTCCTCGGACCGGGATGGAGAACGAGAGTGGCATCCGGTAACTGCCCAGGTGTTTGCACTCCTGCCCCCCCGCCGCCAGTGGGTGGAGTCCGCGGTGGGACTCACCAGCTACCCCTGTGCGGCATCGCTCCGTGCTCTCAACTGGGCGAGAACCCAATCCCAGGACTGGTGGACCAGGCGGGTCCCCGCCTTTGGGCTTTGGTAGAACGCGGTGAATCCATGTTCCGGCCCGGCCGGTGGCAGCGACATCAAGTCCGCGGCGCGCAGCGGTGGACCAAGATGCCGTTCCGCCCAGGCGGCCGTCTCCGCGTTGGACATGCGCAGGGCGGTCTTGTGGCCGCAGGCTGCCAGCATCTGTTCAGCGGCGTCGGGTCCGTAAAGCTGCTGGACCCCCTCGATCTCGGACGTGCTGAGGGCGACACAGGCCCCTGGTGCGCGGCCCTGAAGCATCACCTTGGGCAGCGACCCCAGGGATCCGGCCTGGCAAACGTCGTCCAGGCATAACCAGGTGCGGGAGGTGAGGGACGACTCGTGGCTGAGCAGGAGGTCCGCCAGGTGGGCGACCATCGCCGGAAGGATGGGGGAGGCCGGCCTGTGGGGTTCGTGGTCATCGCGCACCACCAGGATGCTCTCGGTTTCAAGCCATCGCCCCAGACTGAGTTTCGGGCCAGGTTCCCTCCAGGCATCGGCAAGCCCCGCGAAGGGGTGCAAGCTGGCAGCGACAGTGGCGAGCAGGTCGGCCCGAAGGCGCGGTTCGTCGAGGGAGGTTTGCGCGGCAGCGGCCTCCGAACTGCCCGCCAAGAGCGCCTGGAGGCGCTGGGGGTCTGCGACGGCCAGCAGCAGGTCGTGGAGCCCCCATTTGCCTGGCGAGCCCTTGATCAAACCCAAGAGGACGGCGGCGAGCAGGTGGCGCGCCGCCTCGATGAAGAACGACGGTCCAGGAAGGTTGGTGGGGACGAGGAAGCCTGCCAGTTGTTGTGCCGCCGCCGGAGTAGTGATGTCGGCGGCGATGTCCCAAGCCGTCCCGTTTCCGTCGGCGAGGTTCACGACCTGCACCAGACAGCGAACGTCCATGGCGCGCAGCGCCGCCTCCCACGAACCGTCGGTGTCGTAGACCAGGACGCGGTGGTCGAGACCGCGACCGAGGGAGGCCAGTGCCGACTGCATGAGCAGCCGCAGGGTGAGCGTCTTACCGCTCCTGGGACCGCCGATCACTAGGAAGTTCGCTGGGGTGGCGGCCATCGGGACGGGTTCCGTCCCCCAGAGGAAAGTGATGTTCTCGGGGTTCATTCCCTTCTCCAGCGGTGGCGAGGGTGGTTGCGCGTCGGCCATAAGCAATCCGTGTGTTCTGGGTTGGAAGCCTGCCCGAGCACGGAGAGCGTTTCAACTCAGGATTGTCGGTGGTCTGGCGGGCTGGTTCTGGTCTGTAAGCGACCTTAGTCGTTGGATATTAGTCAGATACACATTGAACAAACCATTCTTGTCTACATTCCGTAGACACTGCAAATGGCTGTCAGGCCGCAGTTAAGCACCTGATCTGCGCGCGGGCGTGCACCGCAGGTGCATCCGGTGTGGGGGTGAAAGGGGGTGGAGAGAAGCTGGTTA
>CAYYMW010000003.1:0-56514 GCA_964472515.1 uncultured Verrucomicrobiota bacterium
ACGGTGGCCTTGTTCATGATGCACGGGGCGATTTACGGGCTCATGAAGACGGAGGGGCCGCTCCAGGATAAACTGCGGCGGTGGGTGATCAACACGATCATCTTCTTCATCATCTGCTACGCGATCACCACCATGGCCACCCTGCTTTATGTGCCGCACATGGCGGCCCGTCTGCGCGCGAATCCATGGCTCTTCAGCATCGCGCTCCTCAACATGCTGGCCATTGCGAACATCCCCCGGGAGATTCACCTGGGGCGCGAGGCGCGGGCGTTCCTCTCCTCCTGCGTGGCGATGGCCGCGCTGATGGCCCTGTTCGGCCTCGAAATGTATCCGAACCTCGTCTTCAGCAACCCCTCGCCGGAGAACAGCCTGACGATCACAAACGCGGCCTCGTCACAGAAGACCTTGGGGATCATGCTGACCATCGCGATCATCGGCATCCCCATCGTGCTGGCCTACACGATCAGTATCTACACCATCTTCCGCGGCAAGGTGAAGATGGACCGGATGAGCTACTGACGGGGCAGGAGCGGTAACGGTTACGGCTGAGCCTGCTTCAGGGCCTTGCGGAGGTACGGCTCCAGCCCTTGCGCGTTAAAGTAGAACCCGAGAGAGTTGCAGTGGACGCCGTCCACCAAGCCCTCGGCTTGGTCGCGAGCGAGCATCTTGAGGCCGTCCACGTAGAGGATGCACCGATCCCCACTCCTGGCACGCTGCTTGACCAGGTCTTGCGCGGTTTGGCGTTTGGCCGCCTGCCCCTTGGCAACCGAGGGACTGGTGGCCTCGGACGGAAAGTAGAAGGGCCCCACCACCAGGATGGGAACCTGGGGTTGTTGTTTGCGGATGGTCTCGACAAAGCCCGGCAACGCGGCGGCGTATTGCTCGGCCGATGGATTGGCCCAGAAATCGAGCACCACGCAGGCGGCGTCGATCCCGGCGATGATCTCCGCCAGTTCCGGTTCGCCCAGCCCGTTGCCACTAAAGCCCAGGTTCACGAAATCGGTGTTCAGCCGCCGCCCAAGGATCGCCTGGAGGGAGCCCCCCGGATTGGAGGCGCAGCCGCCCTGGGTGATGCTGGAGCCGTAGTACACCACCGGCTTGGCGTGGGCGAAGGGCGTGGCGGATTCGAGGCGCGCGCCTGCGTCGAGACTGATCTCCCGGATGGTGACCGGTTTGTAGAGGGGCAGGTAGATCGTGATGTCCTGCATCTGGCGGCTGCCGCCTGTCCCCCACTCGGCGCGAATCTTGCCCGCTTGGTCCGGCCAGGCGCTGGCGATGTATCGTGTCCCGACGTACAGGTCGAAGCCGTTTTCCCCCACGCTCGCCATGTGGTGCATGTTGGAAAAGGCGGGATTCTCCGCGACCAACCCGACGGTCGCCGAGTCGGTACGAAATCGGATGCGCCCGCCGCTGGGGGATTGAGCCAGGTCCCATACCGGCGGCCTGACACGGTCTTTGAACCGTGCCGGCAACCGGCGGAGCACGGGTGAATCCTCCTGGAACCATGGCAATCCGCAGACCGCCAGCCGTGGGTCAGGCGAGGGGATTATCTGGCGGGTGGGCGGGGCTTCCGTGGCCTCGGCCGCAAAGAGAGCCGGGTGGACGGTTGCGGCCAGAAGGAGAATGCTGCCAAGGACGGTGGTTTTCATAAGCACAACGTTCGTCCGCCAAACCAAACTACCCCGCGCCTTCAACGCGACAGGCGCCCAACCCCGACCGGGTGGGCATTACGAGGCCGTCGTTGCCGACGACCAGGGTGATCTCAAGCGCAGCCGCTACTTCGCCGCCGCCGTGACAGGCGTGATCTCATAGGCCACGCCCGCCTTGGTGTTGAATTCCACGAGGGTCGGTTCGACCTGGCGGATGTTCAGCGACGAGGCCCGGCCCTTGGCCGGTTTGACGGTGACCGGCACGGCGGTCCGCAGCCGGCACGGGTGGCCGAGGCCGGACTCGATGCGGGCCGAAGCCAGTTGCCCCTGCCGCCAGGTCGCGTCCACGGTGAAGTCGCCGCGCGCCTTGAGTCCGCTGACGTGCCCGTCGGCCCACGCCTTGGGCAGGGCGGGCAGGAGTTCGACCTCACCGGCGTGGCTTTGCACGAGCATCTCGCAGACGGCGGCAGTCCCGCCGAAGTTGCCATCGATCTGGAAGGGAGGATGAAGATCGAAAAGGTTCGGCGCGGTGCTCTTGCGCAGCAGGGCCACGAGGTTCTCGTAAGCCTGTTCCGCATCGCCCAGGCGGGCCCAGAAGTTGATAATCCACGCCCGGCTCCACCCGGTGTGACCACCGCCGTTCTTGAGGCGGCGCTCCAGCGTGACGCGGGCGGCCTTGGCAAACTCCGGTGTGCCACGCGGCGTGATCTCACGGCCCGGGTGCAGTGCGAAGAGGTGGGAGATGTGCCGATGCCCCGGCTCGGGTTCATCATAGTCCTCGGACCATTCCATGATCTGACCGTGCTTGCCGATGGCGATCGGGGGCAGGCGCTTCACCGTGGCCCGCAACTTTTCGCGGTAATCGGCGTCGATGCCCAGCACTTCACTGGCGGCAATGCAGTTGTTGAACAGGTCGCGGATGATCTGCGTGTCCATGGAGGCGCCCATGCAGAGGTTGCCGACCGTGCCGTCCGGCAGGCGGTAGGAGTTCTCCGGCGAGATGGAGGGGCCGCTGACCAGCCGGCCCTTGGGATCGGGCACCAGGTAGTCGAGGAAGAACTGGGAGGCCTCCTTCATGATGGGGTAACTGCGCTTGGCGAGGAAGGTCTTGTCGCCGGCGAAGGCGTAATGCTCCCACAGATGCTGGCAGAGCCAGGCGGCTCCCATCGGCCAGAGTCCGTACTGGGGGCCGTCCCCCGGCACCGTGAAGCCCCAGACATCGGTGATGTGATGGGCCACGAAGCCTCCCGCGCCGTAGTGGATCTTGGCGGTCTTGCGGCCCGGCTCGCGGAGGGAGTCGGTCAACTCCACCAACGGCAGGGTGCATTCGGAGAGATTCGCCGGTTCCGCCGGCCAATAGTTCATCTGCAGGTTGATGTTCAGATGGTAGTCGGCATTCCACGGCGGGTTCATCCCCTCGGCCCAGAGGCCTTGCAGGTTGGCGGGGAGATCGCCGGGACGCGAACTGGCAATCAGCAGATAGCGGCCGTATTGGAAGTAGAGGGCCAGCAGATGGGGATCGTCTTTCCCGGCCTTGACGGCCGCGAGCCGTTCGTCGGTGGGCGTGTTGGCGGCCTGGACTCCGCCCAGGTCCAGCGACACCCGGCCGAAGAGCTTCTGGTAATCCTCCACGTGCGCCGCGAGCAGTTCCTTGTAAGACTTCTTGGCCGCCTTGGCCACATAGTCTTCGGAGGTTTGACCGGCTTCCTGTCCGCCAAAGCTGGTGGCCGCGCCGAGGATCAACACCACGGACGTGGCGTCCCGCACTTCGAGTCTCTGGGTCGGCGTAAACATGGTGCCGCCTTGGGGTATGGCCTTGAGCACCACCTGATACTCCTGGCCTTGGCCGCGATCCAATTGCCCCTGCATCACCACCCGGTCCGGGTTCCGCGTGGTCGTGATGAACTCCTGCTCGCGGTCCAGCGTGGCGAAGAGATTGAGCGCGCCCGGTTGGCTGGAGCTGACGCGGATCACGATGACTTGGTCCTGATGGCTGGCGAAGATCTCCCGGGTGTACTCCGTCTGGCCGACCTTGTACTTCACGCGGGCCACGCCGGTTTCGAGGTCGAGTTCACGGCGGTAGTCCGTTACCTGCTCATGGCCGGGCAATTGCAGGCGCAGATCGCCCAACGATTGGTAGGGACGAACGTGCATCGGATTGCCCATGAGCTTCTTCTCCGCCAATTTCATGGCCTCGGCGGGCTTGCCGTCGAACAAGAGCTTGCGTACCTCGGGAAGGGCCTTGAGCGCTTCCGGGTTGTTGACCTCGCGTGGGCCGCCCGACCAGAGCGTATCCTCGTTGAGTTGGATGCGTTCCTTGGCGGTGCCGCCGAAGATCATGCCGCCCAGACGTCCGTTGCCGATGGGCAGCGCCTGCTGCTCCCAGTTGGTGCCCGGTTGGCGGAACCAGATCTTCCATTGGCCGCTGCCGGACGGGTCGCTTTTCGGCGCTGCGTGGGCGCTGCCGTTCGCGACCGCCAAGGCCGCCAGGAGAAGACTCGAGCACAGGAAATCGGACCAGACACGCTTCATGGTGGAAACCGTTCCGAAATCCGCGCGGGCCGTCAAGCTTGCAGAGTTCGTCTCCAACCGCCTTCCCCGTCACCCGGTCCACCCAGTCCATCGAGGCCTGGGTTCGGCATCCGTCTTCCGCCTAGGCTGCACCCGGCGGTATGAACAGGAACCAACACCCACCAAGCGAGGGGCCGCACCCAGGCGCCATCAGGGCCGGCCTTCGATGCGGGTCGATTCGGATTACCCCGGGAGCAGTTCAGGCTCGCCATCGGCACGCTGCCCGGCATAATCGCCCGCGAACTCGTACAACGCCCATGAAGCTCGAGCGCTACGAAGGCAATCCGATTCTCTCGCCCACGCCGGACCATCCCTGGGAGGACTTGGCCGTGTTCAATCCCGCGGCCTACTATGACGAGGCCAACGGGGAGGTGCTGCTCCTCTACCGCGCCGCCGAGTCCGGACCGGAGTACAAGTGCTACTTCGGGCTCGCCAAGAGCAGGGATGGCTACCGCTTCGAGCGGCTCTCGGACCGCCCGGCAATGGACGTCAGCGTCGAGGGATTCGACGGGGCCACCATCCAGGACCCGCGCATTATCAAGCTGGGGGATTGGTATTACGTGACCTATGCCTGCCGGCACTATCCGTTTGGCCAGTTCTGGATTCCCGAGGTGCGGCAGAAGTATCTCAAGCCTCCGTGCCCGCCCGAGTTCCCGCATTACCTGCGTACCAACGCCACGCTGACCGGCCTGGCCATGACGCAGAACTTCAAGTCGTGGATTCGCGCTGGTTGGCTGACTAACCCCCTGCTCGACGACCGGGATGCCATCCTTTTTCCCGAGAAGATCAACGGCAAGTTCGTGCTGATCCACCGCCCGCTCGAGTGGATCGGCCCCGAGTACGGCACTGAGCATGCCTGCGCATGGATTGCCTTCAGCGACGATCTGATGGGCTTTCCCTTCGCCAAGAGCAAGCAACTCCTGCGCAACCGATTCCCTTGGGAGGTCTACAAGATGGGGGTCAACACCCCACCCATCAAGACACCGCACGGCTGGTTTACCCTGTACCATGCGGTGGGGGCGGATAAACACTATCGGTTGGGAGCGGTCTTGCTCGACCTGAATGATCCGAGCGTGGTGCTGCACCGCACGCCCGACTGGCTGATGGAGCCGGAGAAGGATTACGAGCTCGAAGGGTTCTACCGCGGTGTTTGTTTCCCCTGCGGGACCATTGTGAAGGATGGGACCCTCTTTGTTTATTACGGCGGCGGGGATAAAGTCTGCGCGGTGGCTACCTGCAATTTCCAGGCATTGATCGACCATCTCCTTTCCTGTCCGGCCTGAACCTCCATCCGATTGCCCATGAATAAGTCCGAATGTGCCGTGGCCGCTTTCAAGGCGGGTTTCAACTGCTCGCAGGCGGTCCTCTCCGCCTTCGCCGATGAAATCGGGATGAGCCGTGAAGCGGCCCTCCGGGTCGCCACCGGTTTCGGTGGCGGCATGGGCCGTACCGCCGGCACCTGCGGCGCGGTGACGGGCGCCGTCATGGTCTTGGGCTTGCGCCTCGGCGGCTTTGACCCGTCGGATCGCCAAGTCAAGGAGCAAACCTACGCGGCCGTGCGCGAGTTCCTCCGCCGGTTCGAGAGCAAGCATGGCCCGGTTCGTTGTGCGGACCTGCTGGGATGCGACATTAGCACGGATGAGGGCCTGGCGGCCGCGCGGTCGGCGGAATTGTTCACCAAACGTTGCCCGCTCTTTGTGGATGAGGCCGCCAGGATTCTCGGCGAGATGCTGCCTCCCCCGCCCGCTGCCTGAATCCGTTTTCCCTCACGGCTATGACCATGCATCCGGTCGATCTGACGATCATCTTCCTGTATTTGGTGCTCATGTCGGTGGTCGGGTGGTGGGTGTCCAAGAAGGCCTCGGAGAGCGCGGAATCCTACTTCCTGGCGGGCAAGAGCCTGCCGTGGTGGATCATCGGGGTGGCGCACGGTTCGAGCGGGGTGGACATCACCGGGACCATGTGGTTCGTGATGATGTTTTTCATCTACGGCGTGAAGGGGGTCTGGCTGCTGTGGGTGTGGCCGCTCTTCAGCGTCATTTTCCGGATGATGTACCTGGGCACGTGGGTGCGGCGCTCGAACGTGCTGACCGGTGCCGAGTGGATGCGCACGCGCTTCGGGTTTACGCGCGGGGCCGAGCTCGCCTATCTGAGCGTGGTGGTGTACGCGCTGGTCCATGTGGTGGGGTTCCTTTGCTACGCCTTCCGCGGCATCGCGGAATTCACCAAACCGTTCTTTCCCTGGGATCTCCCTTACGAAGCCTACGGCACCGCCATGCTGCTGGTGACGGGCATCTACTGCGTGGTGGGCGGCATGTACAGCGTGGTGATGAACGACCTGATCCAGTTCGTCCTTAAGGTGATCGCAGCGGTGGGCATTGCGGCGATCGCCATCATCTACATCCGCCCGGAGCAGATCATGGCGGCGGTGCCGGCGGGCTGGGACCAACTCTTCTTTGGGTGGAAATTGAACCTCGATTGGTCGCAGCTCAACCCGGCGCTGCATGAGCGGGTGACGGGGCCGGGAGGTGACGGCTATTCGCTCTTCATGTTCTTTACCGCGATGCTGTTCTTCAAGGGCGTCCTGGTGAGTATGGCCGGCCCCACGCCGAACTACGCCATCCAGCATGTGCTCTCCACCCGCAGCCCGCGTGAGGCGGCCCTCGAGAACATGATGATGGCGGTGGTTTCGCTGGCCCCGCGCTTCCTGCTCATCGCCGCGATCGCGGTCCTTGGTATTGTGTTCTTCGGGAACGATCTGGCGCAGTTGGTGGCTGCCAAGGGCAAAAGTGCCAAGTTCGAGGAGATCCTGCCGCAGGTTCTCAGTCGCAACTACATCCCGGTGGGCTTCAAAGGCATTCTCATCGCGGCGCTACTGGCGTCGTTCATGAGTACGTTCGTCTCGACCGTCAATTCCGGTGCGGCCTACGTGGTGAACGACATCTACAAGCGTTACCTCAATCCGGACGCCCCGGCCAAGCGCTTGGTGCGGCTGGGATGGATCACTTCGAGTGTCGTCATCCTGCTGGGCATCCTCTTCGGTTTCCTGACCCAGAACGTGCATGGGATCACCAAGTGGATTACCTCCGCGCTGATTCCCGCTTTTGTCATTCCGAACGTCCTGAAATGGCATTGGTGGCGGTTCAACGGTTATGGGTTCTTCGCCGGCATGGTGGGCGGAACCGCTGGCGCCCTGATCATTCCGGGCTTCTTCAGGGGCGTCCCCGAGGTGTTCGTGTTCCTGATCATCCTCGCTGTCAGCGGCTTGGCCTCCGTGATCGCTTGCCTTTGCACCAAGCCCGAGCCGGATGAGGTCCTGAAGAGCTTCTACCGCACCGTGCGGCCGTGGGGTTTCTGGAAACCGATCGTTGAGAAATGCCGGGCGGACGACGCTGGGTTCGAGGGCAACCGTGACTTTGGCCGGGACATGTTCAACGTGGGCGTCGGGTTGGTCTGGCAGACGGCCATGGTCGCCGCGCCCATCTACCTGGTGATTCAACATTGGAATGAGTTTGCGATTTCCATGGGCGTCTTCAGCGTCACCTCTCTGATTCTGAAGTTCACCTGGTATGACCACCTCGGCCCGGGCGAGATGTACCTGACCAAGGACGGCCTGCCTGAACCGGTACCGAGCGGGCCACCGCGTTGAGGGGGAAGCCGGTTGCTCCGGCGAGGTTGACACCCGAGGGCGGCTGCGGCAGGGTCGTGACCATGAACAAAGCCGGGTTCTTGTGGCTCCACCTGGGTTTGGCGGTCTTGTCATGCGGCCCCGCTTGGGCACAGCACGGGGGCGGAACGGACTCAGTCCCCTTCTTCCGCGCCACCGCCGCGCAAGGGTTGGCGCAGACCAACCAGCAACTGTCGCTCACCTGCCTCCAAAACCTGCGCTCCCTCTGGTTCGCCGGCGCGAAATTCGCCACGGACAATCAAGATGTCTGGCCGGCCAGTTGGGCTGGCTTCACCAACTACATCGGCGACCCGAAGCTGCTCTACTGCCCCGCCGACACCGGTCATCCGGCTCAGACCAACTGGACGACCGTGGATTTCGACGCCCTCAGTTACGAGCTCGTTTCGCCTGGCTTCAAGGAAGACGGCTCCGATGCGAGGTTCGCCCGTTGCCGCGTGCACGGCAATTTCGTCGGGATGGGCGGCACGCCGAAACATGCCCGTCCTTACGCGGCGCAGGTGTTTCCGCTGGCTGCCGAAGGCAGCCTGGTGCCTCCGGCCACCGCCTTGAGCGCGGCCCGCGAGGCCAACGTGTCGCAACGCTGCCTGAATCAGATTAAACAGATCGGCCTGGCCGCCCGCCTCGCCGCCCTGGACAACCAGGATATCTTGCCCGCCACAATCAGCGAGTTGACCAACACGCTGTATTATCCCTCCTCGTTGATCTGTCCCGCCGATCCGTTCACCCCTGTGCCGGCGAACTTCGGCGAGGTGGACCTGGCCGCCGTCACCTACGTGATCCTGGCCCCCGGCGCCAAGGAGAGCGACCCGGTGCAGCCTTGCGCCCGGTGCCGCATCCACGGGCACGTGGTGGATACTTATGGCGCGGCCACGACCGGGACCAACCGCTACCCGCCCCGCCTCATCGTGGGCCATCCCCTCAGCCAGACCATCGAACCGGACCACCCCGGCACCCTCTCCGTCACTACCGGTGATCCCTCCCTCGGCCCGTTCCAATACCAGTGGCGGCGGGTGCAGCCCATCGATGCCCAGGGCGAGCCCTTCACCAACACCGTGGTCATCGAAAGCGCGACGAACCAGATCTATGCCATCCCGGCGGCACAAGCCGCCGACGAAGGGTACTACGACGTCATCGTCCGAGACGCCCAAGGCGGCTACCAACTCAGCGCCATGGCTTACGTGCGCGTGGAACCGCTTACGAACATGCTTGCGGACCCCGGTTGGGAAACCAACGTCTGCGTCTCGAACTTGCGCCAAATCCGCCTTGCCGCTCGCATGCAGGGCAGCCCTTCCCGCGCCCACCCGGACACCCTGGACGCCCTGCCGCCCTACCTCGGTTGGCCGCTGGCCCTGTATTGCCCCAGCGATCCGCACTACACGCCGTTGCGTGCTCTGCCGCCAGATGATCCAGAGCCGACGAATACCCCAGCGCTCAACCTCCCTGCCGAACCGCAGCGTCCGGTGCCCACCGCTTGGGACAAGGTCACCTTCGCCGACACCAGCTACCTTCTCTGCCAGGGCGTGCCCTACGACGCCACCAACCGCGTCCTGGCCACCTGCAAGATTCACGGCTTTCAGGTCCTACCCGACGGCACCGTGAAACTGACGGGCACGCAGCCCTTGGCGCCGCAGTTGACCATTCAGACATCCGGAGCCGGGGCTGAACTCGTCCTCACCGTGCGTGGCGTGGCGGGCACGAGTTGCCTTATCGAGACCTCGACCGACCTGCGGCAGTGGACGGGCGTGACCACGAACCTCCTGGGCGAGACGGCCCTCCAAGTCACCAACGTCACCTGGCAGGCCGAGGGCGGTCGCTACTACCGCGCCTCCGTGCGTTAGGTGGCTTTGCCCCGAACGACCGCCGAAGGCATCGACACCGGTGCGGGGCGGAGACGCGGCTCACATGTGAGTTCATGGCGACTCCCATCGTGAGAAGAGACCCGGGCAATCCGATAACCACCGGGGCCGACGCACTTTGGGGAGCGCGTGGAGGAGGCTTGACGGGAGGGTCGCCTGGCGCAAGGCTGCTCTACCTAGCGATGAGAAAGGTCACGGAATCGACGAGATGGGCTGTGGAAGTGAGCTTGGGCTGGCCTGGAGGCATGGGCGTCGGGTTGGGTTGGTTACTCAAGTCGTTGGCCCTGTTGGTGGCGGCTGGTCGGGCGGATGAATATCCGCGGCCGGGAGCCTCGAGGTCGCCGACGGTTGCGGGAGCGGTTTGGAGCTCAATCAGCAAGGAACTGGGCAGCTACGCGATCATCCCATGGGACAGTCCCAACTGCTTCGTCAGGGCGCGAAACACCTACACTTCGCCGTGACCGCGCGATGCCGGATCGACTCACTATGTCTCGCTCACATACAACGCACGGTTGGTGCGCACGGATGCTGGAATTGGGTTTCGCCGCGTGGTTCTGTGCAAGCCTCGTTCAAGCCGGCACTGCGCTCAACCCCACGAACAGGGTCCGGTTGGAGGGTACCTCGTTTCGCGACGACTCCGGGCCCTTTTTGGCGCTGGGGGCGTCCTATTTCCAAGCCCTGCATCACGCCAAGTACGACCGGCCTCGACTGGAGAGCAACCTGGCCTTGCTGGCCACCAACGGGTTCAACTACGTGCGCGTCCTGGGCATGGTCAGTTGGGAGGGCTTGGAGATGGCTCCCGTGGCCTTTACCAACCGGGCGGGCCGGGCGGTGGCCGCCTGGCCGGACTACTGGCGGCAGTTCGACGATCTCCTCGAGTCCGCGGGTCGCCACGGTTTGCGGGTCGAGTTGACGGTGTTTGCCGACGCCCAGTACGTGGTGCCGGGGCGAGCGGAGCGGTTGGCGCATCTGGATGCCGTGCTCGCCCACCTGGCGGGACGGGAAGGACGGGTGCTCTGCGTGGAGGTAGCCAACGAAGCCTGGCAGAACGGCTTTCCCGGGACGCAAGGGGTGGCCGATTTACGGGCGTTTACCCGGCACTTGGCGGATCGAACCTCGGTGCCTGTGGCGATCTCTTCGCCGCCGGACACGAGTGACCAAGGCATCATCGAGCTCTACCGCGAGAGCGCGGCGGATCTTGCCACGGTGCATTTCAGCCGGGATACGCGCACGGCGGAGGGCGGATGGTTGCCGGTGCGGGACTGCTTTCGCGCGGCGCACCTGCCGGGCGTGCCGCCGGTATGCAGCAACGAGCCGATTGGGCCGGGGGCATCCGTCGCGGCGGAAGCCGACCCCGTCAAGCTCTGCGCGGCGGCGGCGTTTGCCTATCTCGCCAACCTGCCGGCCTACGTGTTTCACTCCCGCGCCGGCATTTACGGCTACTCCCAGTGTTGTCCGCCGGGCGGCGTGGCACTGCGCTTCGAGGATACCCCCGGCATCAGCGCTTTTCGTTTCCTGGGTCCATTGCTGCCGCCGGACCTCGCCGGTTGGCAGCGGCACGATGGCCTTGAAGCCGCCGCGCCGTTCACGGTCTTCTGCGCCGGCCAGACCAACCGCTACTGGACCGAGGTGCCGGGAGCCACCGACGGGTGCCATCGCAACATCGGAGCGATCAACGGTGCCGATTGGGTGGGACTGGCCACCGGGATACTCAGGGACGGCTTGACGCTGCAGGCGCGCCGGGCCGTGCGCTTCACTGTCTTCAATCCGCTTACCGGGCAGGAGGTGAACCGGTTTGTCATGAAAGCTGGAGGACGCTGCCGTTTACTTCCCGGCCCTGGGGTTTACCTTTTCAAGGGGCGCTTTGAGGACGTGCCGTCCACGGACAGGGACACGATCAAGTAGACGACCGACTTCGATCTACAGGCGCGACCGAGGGCGCGCGAGTTGATGGCGTCGCCTTACCTTGGCCTTGGTTCGGGTCACGCGCGGCTCACAGCTTCAGGCGGAAGAAGCGGGCGGCCTCTGTCGGGGCCATGGTCCAGGGGGTCTGTGCACCCGTTTCATTCTGCCACGGGCCTGCGGGTGTGGGGGCGCTTTGCAGGGTGCCGGAGTTCCACCGCAGGGCCAAGACGGTGCCGATGCGAACGATACTCAGCTTCGGGGTTACCCGGCCAGTGCGCTGAGGGTTTTGCCGGAACATTGGCCACGGGCTGTCGGCAGGCGGGGAGTCGCCTTTGAGGGCGTAGACCTTCCCGTCGAAGGACGAGATGTAGACCGTGCCGTCCGCGCCGATGACGGGTGACGCAGTCACCATGCCGCCGGTCTGAAATACCCAGCGCAGCTCGGCCGTCGTGCTGTCGATGGCGTAGAGTTTAGAGTCATCGGAACCCACATAGACGGTGCCGTCCGCAGCCACCGCAGGGGAGGAGGATACGGCACCAGTGGTGGAGTACTCCCAGAGCCTTTCCCCGGTGACGCCGTTGAAGGCGTGGAGCTTGAAGTCGTCACCACCGACGAACACGGTTCCGTCCGCTCCGACGGCTGGAGAGGACTCCACCGGCATGGTGATGGGGAACGCCCAGCGCTTCTGGCCGGACTGAGCGTCCAAGGCGTAGAGGTTGAAGTCCACCGATCCGATGTAGACGACGCCGTTCGCCCCCAGAGCGGGCGAGGCGGTGACCATCTCCCCCGTCAAGAAGCTCCAGCGGATTTGCCCGGTGCGGCCGTCCAAGGCGTAGACCCGTTTGTCCCACGAGCCGAAGTAGACCGTTCCGTCGGCGCCAATGGCGGGAGAGGAGGTGACGGAAGACTCTGTGGCGAAGCGCCAGCGGCGTTGACCGGTGGCGGCGTCCACGGCGTGAATGGCTCCGTCAAATGAAGCAACAAGCACCGTGCCGTCGGCCGTGAGAGCGGGGGAGGAGGAAACGGGGGCCTGGCAGTCGTAGGTCCAACCCCGGCTGCCGGAACCGCCGGCCAAGGCAATCAGGCTGCCGTCGGCCACGCCGACATAGACCGTTCCGTCTTGGCCGACGGCCGGGGCCGTGTCGATCCAATTTCCGGCCAGAAATTCCCAGCGTTTCTCGCCGGTGGCGCCTTCCAGGGCATAGAGCTTGTTGTCATGCGATCCCACATAGACCGTGCCGTCCGCGCCGAGGGCGGGCGAGGAATCCATGTAGCTGCCAGTGGCGAACTCCCAGAGCTTGACGCCGGGAGGGATGGGTGCCGGAGCAGTCTCGGCGGGAGGAGAGGGACTCGTTGTTGTCTGCCCCGCCATGGCAGAGTTGCCTGGAGCATGGGCCAAGGCGAGGAGCAACGCGCAAATCGGCCAAGACGGTGTCGTGCCCGGGTGGCCAAGCCCAGTCTGCCTGCATCTCAACAGGGCCGCATTCATAAGTGCCTTCGCGACAGGATATGGATGTTCTGAGGTGGCAAGGACTACCACCAATCACGCACCGCCGCCAGCCTTTCCTGCTTACTCCTGCCAGTCCAGCGGCACGGTTTGCTCGGTCAACACCGCCGCCGGACGATCCTGGTAGAGGCGGCGGGTGTAGGCATCCTTGAGCCCGCGCACGGTTACGGTGGTACGTGTTCCGGGCGTAATCCCCTCCGTGGTGAGCCGCACCCGGTTGCCGTCCACTGTCAGGGCGGTGATCCTGCCGCTGGAAAGGCCGTAATGGGAGACATCCTCGGCGGTGGCTTGGTCCAACCGCTTCGAGAAGGTGAGGTCAGCGCGCTCGCCGGTGTGCTTCACCCCCACAATCCTGGGAGCCTCGGTGTACATGTAGAGGCCGAGGAAATACTCGTAAACCGTGGTGTTCTGCACCCCCAGCTTGGTGCAGGCCTGTTCGAAGGCGCGGATCCAAACCCAGTTGCGCCGGTTCTGCGTCTGGGAGCCGGTGTCCGCCTGGATCATCACGGGTTGGTTGGTCACCCCGGCGCGGATGGCTTGGAGAAAGGGGGCGTACTTGTTGACGTAAGCGGGAAGCAGGTCGGCGCGGATCCAGTCCGGCCAGTGGGTTTGCAGGCAGAAGAGGTCGGGCTTGACGGTGCGGGCGATTTCCGTGGGGTCTTCGCCGCTGTCCTCCAGCACACGCTGCAAGCCGTTGGCGTCGGTCAGTGCCAGGGTCCAGACGCACACCAGCCTGCCCGGCGCGGTGGCGCGAATGCCCTGCGGGCCGTTGACCAGATCGTCGAGGAAACCGGTCAGGCTCGCATGGCGAAAGGTGAGCCATTTCTGCCACAGGGCGGGGTTGTTGGCGGGATAGAGCGGGGCGCTCGGATTCAGAATGTCCGGCAAGGCCTGCTCCTCCGGGAACTGTTGGCGGAAGGCGGCGAGGCATTGCGGACAGAAGCAGGCGTAGGCGGGGCTTCCGATTCCCGGGTACTCCGGCCAGTGAGGTTCCATCAGGTCCACTCCCTCGAAGGCTTGGTTGGTGAGCATGCTCGCCATCTGCGCCTTCTTCCACGCGCGGTAGTCCGGGTTATTGAGACACAGGCGGGTGTAGCCGTCGTTGAGCGGTTTCCCCAGCAGGTCGCTGCGGGTGACCATCCGCCACGCTTCCCAGCCCGGCGGCAGGTCATTGGTGCTGTAGCTGCCGTTGGCAAAAGTGGAGTACCACACCCCGATGCCGGCCCGGTGGAAGGCGGCGATGAGGTCCGGCCGCACGTTGCTGTCGGCGGTGAGAATGTACCGCGCGATGCTGTACCCACTCGCGCGAATCTCGGAAGCGATGCTCTCGGCGGAGCGGTCACGGTAGTAGCTGAAGGCCGGGTCAACCTCCACGCTCCGGCCAAAGGCCGGGAAGAAGGGACGGTCCACACAGGTCTTCAGGTAATCGGCATACAGGGCCTGCTGCGCCGCGCCCCGGTAAGGGCTGAGGTAGTGGAAGAAATCGAAAGTGACAAACTGCTCCACAAAGGGCGCTTCCGCCGCGAGTTGCCGGGTCAGGCGGGCGAGGTCCGTCACCCCGAACCGATCCGGCGCGGTCTGGATCAGGCGGAAGGATTCGAGATCGCTCCAAAAGGCCACGCCCGTGGCCACACAGGCGTTGCGCACGGCGCGGAAATACGGGATGACACGGTCCTCCAAATCCTTGTCCCAGCCGCGCGCGCCCACGCCGTCCTGCAACATCAGGATGTCGAGACCCGCCCCTTCGAGGAACTTCTTGTAGAACCGCTCGATGGTATCGGCGGTCACCGAACCGGAATAGAAGGGGGCGAACGAGACGGGCTTGGGGCCGGAGAGTTGTTTGCAGTGGTCGCTGACCCGGCGGAAGAAGGCCCGGAGAGTGGTTGTCTCGGCGTCGGTGTAACTGCCGTCCCAGCTTTCCTGCGGCAGGTACCAACCCGCGAAGGAACGATGGTGACCGTAGCGCGCCCAGAGTTCGGAGGCGAGAGCGCAACTGGTGTCCCCCGCCTGCTTCAGGTAGGTGGCGTCGGTGCTTTGCGTCCACCAACCGTCATCCATCGCCAGCCCCGGAAAGACCTTCAGCCCGTGCGCATCCGCGTAGGCCATGATCGTTTCGGTGACATCGTTCGTCGCCCCCTCGGCGGGCAGGAACCGGTTCTGGTTGTACTGGTGCCACTGCAGGAAGATCATTCGCAGCCCGGCCCGGCGCATCGCGTCCAACTCCTGCTGCCAGGCGTTGGTGTCCATTCTCATCATCCAGGTCTGGTACTGGATGAAGGTGCCGTCCAGGTGCAGGCCCGCTTCTCCCGTCGGTCCCGCCGCCGGCTGGGGCACGAAGAACGCCCCCGGCCGTCGCTTGTTCAGTTCAAACCGCACTTCCTCCCCGGCGGCGCCCGCGTCGGTGACCGGATGAAAGCTGCGGTCCGTGGCCCGCTCCGGCTCCAGCAACCGCCCCTGCGGTGACCACCCACTGCCGGCCAGCAACTCGGTAGGCGATGCCTGCGCCTTCCACGAGAGGGTGACCGAATCTGGGTGGTCCTGGATGGAGATGGAGGGCGGCGTGTACGCCGGGGCCGCCGCGTTGTCGGCCGAGTCCGTCCGCCCCCAACCCGCACTGCACGCCAGGAGGCACCCAAGCAGTCCCAGCCGCACAGCTACACCGTGCCAGCAAGCCCTCGACCCGCGAGCTCCAATCACACCACTCGCACCCCTGACCGCCCTGTACGAGATGAACCGTGTCGTCATGCGGACAGAAGTTAGCCAACGCCGTGTCAAAGTACACTCGCAAACCGCCGCGAACAGCAGGATGGCTCCACCAGCGCTTGCCAATGGAGCCTGCGGGCAAGAGGGATCTATGGGACTTCTTGGACCCGGAAGAAGCGGGCTGAATCGATTACCTCAACCTCCCGGCTGGCGACCTCCTCCGTGGCCACAAATGGGTCACCGACGGGCAACCATGCGCTCATGGTGGGGGAGGCTTCCAGTTGGTACTTGTGGCCAAACGTGAGACTCATCCGTACGTTGACGCGGCTCACACCAAGCGTCAGCGAGGGGGGGGCGGGCGGATGAGTGATCAGTACGACGGCGTTGGTGGAGTAACCTCGGCCCGCACTGAGTATTTCCAAATCGGCCACTTGTCCCCCGACCACACTGGCGCGAACCTCGGCACCGTTGCCCAAGGCGTCCATGATTCTCACCGCCGGGGGCGGATTGGTGTCGTAACCGTAGCCGGGGTCGGTGACCGTCACCCCGACGAGAAAGCCATTCACGACCTGCGCGGTGGCTGTGGCGCGATGGGGAACTGCGTTGGCCTCGTTCTGGTACAATGAGCTTACTTCCAGCTCGGACAAAGCCCGGTTGTAGATGCGAACGTCGTCGATGGCTCCCGAGAAGGAGTAGAGGTCCGGCGTGCTGCCAATGCGCAGTGGCCCCGCGGTTTGTTTGATGCCGGAGGTGTCAAACGCCGTGGTAGCGTTGAGGCTGCCGTTGACGTAGATTGCAAGGAGGCTACGCGGGCTGTCGATGACGGCCGCGAAGTGGTACCAGACGGATGGGGCAATACCGCCGCGCTTGCTTTCGATGCCCTTGCGGCCGTTGGCCTCTACGAACGGGGTTGCGGTGAAGTTCAGCTTTCCCTGATTGTGGAGGAACACCGCAAATTGCCGGTTGAGCCAGGGTGACTCATCGGGAAGGTCGCCTTTCCACAGGAGTGTCTGCCACGTGGGCGACAGGGTGTCGGCCATGAACCAAGCGCTCAAGGTCAGTTCGGTATCAAGGTGCAGGGCTGGATTGTCGGACACCTCAATGTAGTGACTCGCGAGGCCGTCGAGCCACAGAGCGTGGTCCTTGAGGCCAAACCGGTTGCCCGTGGGAGTCGTTCCCAACACCGCCCCGTGGTGGTTATTGCCACTTTCGTCATTGGCATTCCCGTCGAGCGGATACCAAGCTACCAGCCCGTTGGTCATGAATGGTGGTTGGGCGTTTCCGACTGCGGAAAGCCCGACTGCCATCGCCAGAACCGTGATCGTCGTTGCGAATCTCACCCGATCTCCTTTCCTTGGCCTCGCGCCGGCGCGGAAACAAAGTGGGACAAGCAGCAGGAGCCTTTGTCCAAAGAGCCAGCCCGCTCCGCCGGGGCCTCCCCAAGCAGTGAGTGCCTGGACAAATGCTACCCCGAGACTGGGCGGTTCCCTGCAAACCGCAGCCGTCGCTACGCCAACAACATTTCCCTTAATGTTGATGTTGATGTTGCGAACCGTGTCTCATCCTAAGGCGAAGCTCAGGTCAAATGCAAGGTGCAAACTCCTTTCTCGATCAGCACGGTCTGCGCGATTCGCGCCAAATGGACTGTTACTCGAGAAAAGGGTGACCGGTTCAGATGAATGGGGCGTGGTGCCAGAAGCCGGGGTTGCCCTATAGGCACAATGCTATGAGCATCGAAGCGAAGTTAGAGTCTCAGCCCAGCTGCGGCGGCGCTGTGCCACTGCCTGTCTGGACCATCAGAGCAAGCTGCTCGATGAAGTGGTCCAACTGCCGCTTCATTGTCGCTGAGGCAGACATGCGCCGGAAACCGGGCCTGACGCGCTGGGCAGGAGGCGTCGTCATTGTTCATGAGGGCATGTATCGAGAGACACTCCCACGCCAAGTACAGGGTTGAAAACGAACCAGCACACCGTTCTTCCGCCAGCCATGTAGTCCCCACCCTTCCAACCCTTACTGATGTAGCATTGGAGGCCGAATCCGCTACCACTCGATTTGGACGGCTCCGGATCGCTCGTGGCGCACCCGGACCACGCAATCGCCGTTGGGCAAGGGCGTGATCGCATACCCGGGGCGCCCGGGGATGGCTTGGGCAACCCGCTTGAGCTTGCTTGACCCCGCGCGGACCGCCGCTGGCTCCCGACAGAGGCGGAGAACTTCGCTGCCCGCGCGGTCAAACGTGGTGTAGGCCACGCTGCGGTCGGCGTATTGGACCGAGCGTACCACCGAAGACGATCCCAGCAGGTGGTTCTCCTGGGGCGGAGCCCATTCCGGGACGGAGGCCATGCCGCGCTGGAAATGCCGCATGTAGTCGCCGTAACCGTCCGAGAACCAGTACCCGGTGCCTTCATCGATGCTCGTCTTGACGAGGCCGTTCGTCCGCGAGGAATAGGTGGACCAGTTGAACGAGCGAAACGCGCGCTCGCGCGAGTCGGGGTCTCCCGTCAACTCATGCCAAAGCGCGCGCACGGAGGCGTACCGCGCGGTGTGACTGGACATCTTGTCCATGTCGTTGATCTGCTCGGAAATCACCTCCGCGCCCAATTGGACGCCCTTCTCCGGCAGGCCGGCCATGGTGTGGGAATCAGCCGCAAAGAAAGCGGTGACCCAGTCGAGAATGCGCTTCGCGTGGATTCTGGCCTGGGGATCGCTCTCCGGATGCAGCAGCAGGTAACGCGCAGTTTCCAGGGGCGAGTACTGGTTGCGGTTGGTGCGGTAGTCCGGGTAGATCAGGACGTCCTCGAAATACTGCGTCCACACCTGGTTCTGCACCGGGTAGGTCATGAGCCACTTCCACGCCAAATCTCGCGCGCGGCGATAATCACTCACGTTGCCCAGCCTGAGGCGCAGCAACTCGTCGAACAGCCGGATCGGCCCCAGGGTATTGGCGCAATACTCCTCGCGAATGCGCTTTCCAGTCAGGGCGTCCACCCGGAAGGGCCACGGGGAGTGGCTTTCGTCTCCCGGTCGGACGTGCCGGGCCAGGGCATCGGCGCAGCGCAGCGCAGCGGCGAGGTACTTGTTCTCCAGCGTGACCTCGTAGAATTGCAGAAACGCAAAGCCCGCCTCCCCCACTTTGTCGGGTTCCAGGAAGCCGATGCCGTCGCCGCGCCCGCAGGGGGTATGGTTCTCCTGATCGCAGTAGATGGTGTCGTTCGCGCCCCGGTACTCGGGATTGCCAGCATCGGCGCAGGAATAGGGCACGAGCGCCCAGGCGTCGGTGGCCGTCGTACTGCCATGGGCCAGCAGGTGATCGAGCATCTCGCGCACGCGGCCCAAGATCTCCTCATCTCCGCTGTAGGCGTAATAGAGCAAGGCGGAATCCGTGAGCATGGCGAAGAGGCCCGCCGGGTGGTGCACCCAGGGCCGGCCCGAATAAACCAGGTGGTTCGGGTCGTTGGGACCGTAGAAGGTGGGATGGGTGAAGTAAGTGCGGTAACCATCAGGCTGAACCGGGATCGCCTTGAAGGCCCGCCACGCGTTGCTCACGATCACCCCGTACGGGGATTCCGCTGGCAGCCAGGAGATCAGCTTGCCCCGGGCGTCCACGCGCACTTCGTGCCACATCAGGCGTTCCCCGCGCGTGGCGACTGTGTCCCCAGCAGCAGCCTGCACCCAACCCGGCCACAGCCCCGCTGCCAGGCCGGCCAGGCACAGCCAATAGCGCCAGCAGCGTTGCGCTCGTCCCAGGAGGGTTGGGCCGAAGGCCGACCTCGTGCCAAGGTGTCCACTGGGCGATGCTGTGTTCATGGACACCATGCTATCGGGAAGGTGCCCGAAGTCCACGCGGAAAGCGCCTGGGTCCACGGGCGGTGTGCGCAGTCTTGGGCGCGCCTTGCAGCGCACCGCACTTGCTTTCCCGCCCTACCCGTGAGGCACCTACTTCTTGGGGGTGTAGCGGAGCAGCAGGCTGGAGTGCTTGACGGGCATCCGCAACTCGAAGTCCTTCGACAAGACCTCCCCGGTCACCACCGACTTGTGGACCGCACGGGACTCGTCGATCTGCTCGACCGTGTAGCGCGTACCCGCCGATAGCCCACGCAGGCCGGTTTGGATGACCGGGTAGGGGCAATCGTTGCGACGAAAGGCCAGGACGATGCCCGAGCCAAGGTCAGGACGATGGAGTTGCCAGGCCACCAAGCCATCCGGAGCCGTTCCCGCGCGAGTCAACGGGTAGAAGTCGCCGTACCAGTACTTCTGGCAGGCCTTGACCTCCGCGAGGGCTTCACGCGCTTTGGGAATGGAGAAGCTTGGATTGAGGAAATCGAACTGGCAAATGGCCCCGCCGGAGGCCGCGCTGCGCAGCACGTAGGGGTCGGGCTCCCAGGAGCAGGAGGTGAACAGCGGCAGATACGGCCCCACGCCCACCACCTGCGATTGGTCCCAGGCCGCGTGGCCGGGGGCGCAACCGGTATCGCTGCGCCACAGGGGCACCGAACGTTGGATGGTCTCCAAATCGATGCGGCGGCCGCCGCTGGCGCAGTTGTCGATCCACAGACCCGGATGCCGCGCGCGAAGTTCGTCCCACATGGCGTAATGGCCTTCGACGTACCGGATCTCACTGATCCCCTGGCGGTCGGGAGCGTCCGCGCTGCGCCAGAACGGCAGGGGATCGAGGTTGAAATCGTTGCGGTAAACGTCCAAGCCGAACTCGGTGATGCGTTGTGAGAGGAGGTCTGTGAGCCAGCGCCGGGCGGCGGGATCGCCCAGGTTGAAGAGGCCGCCCTTGGCGCCCCCGAGGACGAACTCGGGATGCTCTCTGGCGATCTGCGTCCCTTCCGCGACCCGCTCGGGTTCGAACCAGAGGAGGAACTTCAGCCCGTCCCGATGGCAGGCATCGCCCACCGGCTTCAGCCCATTGGGGAAGGCCTTGGGCCGGCAGAACCAGTTGCCGACGCCGTTCGGGAAGCCTCCCTCGAACCAGGCGGCGTCGAACCAATGAGTGTCGCAGCCAAGTTCGCGCGTCACCTTCGCCGCGTGGATTTGACCCGCCTCCGTGCTCCACTCCGGGCGGGAGCCGACATAGCGGTCAAAGCACTGTGAAGCGACCGGCAGCCGCAAAGGCCGCCCGTTGAGCCTGGGGACATACTCGAAGAGCAGCAAACGGCGAAAGCGCGCCTGGGCTGCCATGCGGTCGTGCTGCCACGGCATGACCAGGACGCGCGGCGTCCGGATGCGCTCCCCCGGGAGCAGCTTCAGGTGGGTGAGTTCCATGCCCGTCTGAAGACGGGTAGGACCGGCGGCGGAACGCTCCATCCGTGCCGCCCACTGTCCGGACCAACCAATGGCGGTGAAGAGCCCTTCCTCTCCGTATTGGAGTTGGAAGAACGGGAAGGTGCCGTTGGAGGGACGCCCGCCGACCGGGGCCAGGGCCACGGGTTTGCCGACTTCGAGCTGGGTTTCCAACGGGAGGAACGATTGCTCGGCGCAAATATCGCCTGTCAGGTGATGCAGCGTGACGGGCTTGCGGTAGTAGCCCGTGCGCAGGCTGGCATCAAGCACCTGGACGTTCTCGAGCAAAGGGCTGTCCTGCGTGCTCGTGTTCTCGAAATAGAGCAACCACTCCACGGCGGGATAGCGATTGAAGGCGGTTGCGCTGGCCGTCACGCGCAGGCCGGTCTGCGGATCGGTCCAGGTGACGTTCTGCACCCGCCTGCTCTGGGTGTCCTTGACCTCCACGGTTCGGGGCCACTGCGCCAGGAGTTGGGCGCCAGGTTGACCGCGGTAGACAAACGAAAACGGCAGCGCGCGTCCCAGGATCGGCTGGCGATCTTCATCGGCCCAGACTTCCCTGCCATCGGCGAGGACGACGCGCGCATCCGCCCAATCAGCCTGGTCGTGGCCGGGGCCGTCGGGAGTCGAGTCTACCTTGAGAGTCAGTTCCCGCGTGTCGTCGGGCAGGGCCACCTCGATTGCCACCGGCTCGTTGGTGCCGCGCAGCGTTGGGGAATGGAACAACTCCTTCCCACCTGCTTCGACGCTGAACTGGACGCTCCCTCTGACCCCGCCCGAGTCGAAGTTGTTGTCGATCCCAATGGAGGCCCGGAAGGCCCGCGCTCCCGCAGGCAAATGCAGGAGGATCTCACTATTTGCGTGGGTGCCCAAGCCGTGGCCGAACGGCTTCTGGCCGATGCGGAGAGGGGTCTCCATGCAGGATTGGCCGAAACGCAAGGAGCTGTGGTCCTGGCGGCGCAACTCGACGCGCACGGCGGGCCCGCGGCCGGCCGGAGGTTCGCCCGTGAAAGCCAGGCTCATCCAATCCACCATCTCCTGCACCTGGGCGGGACTGGCCATGACCGCATCCTGCGGGGCGTCCATTGGGATTTCCTTGTCCTCGAACGCGCTGGTGGTCAACGGCAGAGCCACCAAGCCAGCGGCGAGGGCTGCGAGAGTCTTGAACATAGATCCGCAGGCTACGCCGGGGCCCAACCGCACGCCAGCAAACTCTGGCATGCGGGGCAAGAGCGCTGCTGGCGCCCACTTGACAGCGCCTGGGAGGCTTGGAGCATAGTCTCACGGGTAGTGCTTGTCGTTGCCGAACCGCCTTACCGATGGATAGGCTCGAGGTGTCGACTAGAGGGCAACTACAGCCGGGGCACATATCAACATTATGAATGGCAAATGGCTTATTTTGATTCTGTTAACAACCCTTGTAGGCGTGCTGAGCGGATGCGGCACCATCCCCCCCGCCACCGTGACACCCCAGGCCATTCGAAATCCGAAGGTGGGTTACGACGGGTATGAACTTCGCATCCCCGACGGCTATCGCGTGGCGGACATCAAGACCAACGCACCGGAGGTCGACCTCACGCTCAGCGCCAACGCGACCTGGCTTCAAGAACGGGCAAGGCAGCAACAGGGGGCCGGCGGACGTGTTCTCTTCTACGAGAGTTATCTCGTTTTCAACGGCAAGTTCACGGTGCTCTTCGCTGCCAAGGCCATGCAATTGCAGGGTCCTGCCATCAGCATGCTATCCGATTTCCAAGTGCGGCACACCCTTGAGCGGGAAATGGAATGGTGGCGCGAGTACACCAGCGGGCGGGAGGTGGTGACGGTGGGCGATCACCTGGCGGGTTGGGTGACCATTGACCGTGTCCCCGACCTGCGCCCGAGCACGGCTTGCCGCGTCGTCCTTGTCCCAGGCAAGTACAACGAGGTCTTTTTCTTCGTTGCCTGCTCAGCCACTGAGGACAAGGACGGCCTTGACCCGTTCCTGCAGGACTTGGTGCGCGGCCTGAAGTTCTAGGCCCCGGAACTGATTCAGCCCGGGTTCATCGCGTCAGGCCTTCCGACACCCCGGTGTACAGCGACGGAGGCTGGCTGTGCCCGGCCCAACGTCCCTCACGCATCCCCCACGGGGTCGAGAGCGCCACCACGAGCCCGTCGGTCTGCTTTTGACCTGCTTCCCCCGTTCCCGATGGCTATTCTCCCCCCATGACGGCACGATGCGTGATTGTGGTGGGCGGAGGAGCGGCGGGATTCTTCGCCGCGATCGCCTGCGCCGAGGCGCGCCCGTATGTCGAGGTCACTGTGATCGAGAAAGGCGCCCAATTCCTTTCAAAAGTGAAGATCTCCGGCGGCGGCCGCTGCAACGTCACCCACGCCTGCTTTGAGGCTCGCGAACTCGCCGCCCACCACCCGCGCGGCAGCCGCGAATTGATCGGGCCCTTCCAGCGGTTCCAACCTCGGGACACCGTTGCGTGGTTCGCCCAGCGGGGCGTGAAGATGTATACCCAGCCTGACGGCTGCCTCTTTCCCGTCACTGACTCCTCCCAGACGATTGTCGATTGCCTCCTCCAGGCAGCCCGCCAAGTGGGCGTCCGGTTGCGCACCCAAAGCGGAGTCGAGCGCATCACCCGCTAGCCGGGGGAGGCTTCACGGTCGCCTCGACCGGCGGAGAAACCCTCACCTGCGAGCGCCTCCTCCTAGCCACCGGCGGCTTCAACTTCCAGGCCGCCTGGACCACCGGGTGGTTCGCCGGCCGCGCCATGGCGGGGGATTAGGCAAGATCAGTAACTCCTCAGCAACTTCGGTCCCAGCAGTCGCTCCACCAACCGATATACCCGAGTGCCAGTCCGCTCCGGCCAATATCCCTTGGGATGATCGGCGTCCCCCTCCAGCGAACGGGCTCGACGAACGGCCTCCTTTACCTTATCGGCCGGGTAGTGCTCAGCTTTGAGGCGGGTCTTGTTGAACTCGCCCAAAACCCGGCGCAACCGCTTGTCGACTTCACTACCGCCTCCCAAGACATGCCCTGGAGCAACGTCCTCGTGGTGCAAAAGGAGCCAGAGGTCGAAGCAGGGATTGCTCATCGCGATCTGAACGCCTCGCCGACGCGCCCGACTCAATGCGTCTGTCAGGCCCTTTCGGTGGTTAGGCTCGACCCAGTGGTCAGTATCCAATAGTATCCAGAACTCGTCATCCTCGTTGGAATCGTAATGTTTGCGAGCCTCTTCCAACCGCTGGACCACGTGTCCCGGTGACGAGCGGCCCTCGCCTGCTGGGGTTTCAAGAACGAAGACGTGAATCCGAGTTTGGCCAAGGAAGTCGAAATACTGTTTGGGTGCGCAAGTATCCTCTGTCGCCACAAAGAACAGTCGGTCGTCCCGGTAGGTCATCTCTGACCGGGCCAATGGCCTCGGCTTACGGTGAAGAAGTCCCATGGCTCAGGCCGGGTGAACCTCCTGCATCAGCCGGTCCAGATTCCCGAGGAACGGAATGGCGCCAAAGCGTCCCTCCAAGTAGCCCTTTTGGATGCGCAAATCCTGCCGGACCTTGAAATCGGAGAGAGAATAGATCTCGGTGGCACCCGCCGGCGATTTCTCGGCAAACCAGATCTCATCCCGCCGAAGAAGGTCCAAGTCGAGCAGGTTCGACTCGTGCGTCGTAAGGATCAATTGACTGCCTTGGGGGCATCGTGTCGCCAAGAAGCACTCCAGGAACTTCCTCGCGAGCAGCGGGTGCAGGCTCCGATCAATCTCATCGATGACGTACACTCTGGGCCGACGGTGGAGGGAATCCAATGCCGGCACCAGATGTGCAAGGCGAATAGTGCCGTCTGACTCTTGATCGAATGGCAGGACGACCTTCTCGCCGGTCGTTGCCCTATGTTCGGCCTGGATGCTCAACTGTGCCACGCGACCATCTGGCATCCTCATGAGGGTGACTTCCGGCCCTTGCCGCAGCAGCGGGGAATACAGACTGTCGTGATCGACACCAGTGCCTGCTGCGGCCAATTCTTCGGGCGAGAGCCTGAGCGAACCTAAGTTAAGCTCTCGGGCCTCGGTTCGGACACCGTCGATCCCAGTACCCGCCTCAAACAAGAACCGCCCGAGAAAGCCCGCGAACTCCTCGTCATGGATCAATGTTGGAGCCAGCCTTATGTATTGGGAATCGGGCGGTACTACCGCCACCCCCTCGTTGAACCACTCCAAGACCGGTCGGATGAGGGGACCTTGACCAGTCCCCTCCACGTTCTTCCAGATCGCGGTCAGGAACAACTGATTGCGACGAACCCCAATGGAAGCCAGAGCTTCGATCTTGCGATGATCGCCTCGCTTCGGATCGGACAGGTCTTTTCCCAATTCGACTTTGACCTCGCCCTCCGTGGTCAACCGCTCGAACAGCAAACGTTCCCTCTCACCATCGAGCAGCGATAGCCACTCAGTCGCAACTTCCTTCTCTGTCACCCCAAAACCGTAAACGTACGCTCCCTCCGCAGCGCTAAACCGGTACTCCAACTTGGTGGGGTTCGCCGCCATCTGGGAATCCATCGCGAACCGCTGCCGCGGGATCGGCGCATCCGGGTTGGTGCCTTCGAGAATCAAGCGCTGCCCAAACTCGAAGGCCTTCACCCAGTTCGACTTGCCGGAGCCGTTTGCACCGTAAAACACGGCTACAGGCAGCAGGTCGTGATCTGTCCCGGCCAAGGGCGTTACGTGGGCGGGGTGGTGGCTGCCCAATCGCTTGCTGGCGACCATTGAAAGCGTCTGCTCTTCGGCAAACGATCTGAAGTTCGCAACGCTGAAGGAAATCAACATGGTGCGTGTTTTTCGCAAATGCCCACCCAGAAGCGCAGTAATCGACGCCATTAGTGGGCGATGCTTGCGAATTTATCACAACAATCTACGGAGATCAACATGAGGGATGTTTGATCGAGGCTTCACGGCCTCAGGCCCGGCCTGCCTTAAGGGCTGATCGTGTAATGCCTGGACCACCGGGTGGCTCGCCGACCGCGCCATGGCGGGGGATTAGGCCCAGTATCCGCCTCACGGGTCGAAGAACACATCCACCGACACGTACGCCTTCCCCTTTTCCGGGAACTCTTTGGTGTAACCCGCCTGGCCAAGACTGACGGCATCCACGGCCACGTCGGTTACCATCTCCAACACCCCCGAAGCGGCCCTGGAATAGCGGCCGGCGGCCTCGAAGCGCAAGCTCCCGAGGCTCCGTGGCGGCAGCACCAGCGAGCGCTGGTTGTCGGCCTTGTTGGCGGAGAAGCGCACGGTCGAGCCATCCATCCGCACGTCGCAAATCGCTGCCACCAGGTCCGTGCGGCCGTCCACCAAACCGATGCGCTTCTTCTGGGTTACGGCGACGTTGCTGACGGTAACCGTCCTGGTCTGTCCGGTGATGTCCTTGACCTGGATCTCTCCCTGGCGTTCGATGGAAACGCTGATCTCCCCCACCTTGACACTCCGCTTCTCCAACGCAAGACGCTGAAACGCGGCATCCTGCGGAAACCGTTCCGTCATCAACCAAGCGTAATGAGCGGGATCTCAAGCCTTCTCCTCACGCAATCCGATCAATTGGGAAACCAGTTTGTCCGCAGCCGTCGAGGCTTGGGGGCTTCCTCCTGCAACGGCACCCGGTATGCGTGTAGCGCGTCCTCGACTCGCCCCTGTCCCAGCGCGCTGGCCACTTCTCGCTCTGCTTCCTGCAAGCGCTGCCGTTGCGCTTCACGCTCCCTTGGCGCGGGCTCCTCCTCGGCACGCCGCTGATGCAGACGTTCTCGTTCTATCTCGACGCACTGCTTTTCCTCGCGGCGAGCTAGGTCGTGTTCGGGCACTTGCGCTGGATCAGGCGTTGCGGGCCTGGCTGCCCGGCTGGGGTTGGACAGGGCGGGTCTGGTGAAATCGAGTCTGCGCGAAGCTGCAAATTACCCTTGCGTGGCGTGACGAGGACGTTACATTCCCCTCCTGCTGGTTGACGTCGAATCCACCGTGCGCGGTGGATTTTTGTTTTTCAACCCAAAGACAATCCGCTGTGAAAATCTTCAGTGGCAGTTCTAACTTGCCTCTGGCCAAAGCCATCTGCAAGGCCATCGGCATCGAACTCGGCCGGTGCGAGGTCTCGCAATTCCCGGATGGGGAGACCTTTGTCAAGATCGAGGACAACGTCCGCGGGGCGGATACCTTCGTCGTCCAATCCACCAGCCCGCCGACGAACCATCATCTGATGGAGATGTTCATCATGATCGATGCGTTGCGGCGCGCGAGCGCGTCCCGCATCACCGCCGTCCTGCCTTTCTACGGTTACGCGCGACAGGACCGCAAGGACCAGCCGCGGGTTCCGATTACCGCCAAGCTGGTCGCCAATCTTCTCGTGGCCGCAGGCGCCAACCGGGTCCTCACCATGGATTTGCACGCCCAGCAGATTCAGGGGTTCTTCGATATCCCGGTGGATCATCTCTACGCTGCGCCGGTCATTTACGAGTACCTGCACCGCAAGAACCTGCCCGACCTGATCGTCGTCAGCCCGGACGTTGGCGGCATCAAGATGGCCCATGCCTACGCCCAGGTGCTGGGCACCGAGTTGGCCATCGTCGCCAAGCGCCGCAAGAGCCCGACGGAGGTGGAGTCCATGACCGTGATTGGGGACGTGGCCGGCCGCAACGTGCTGCTCGTGGACGACTTGACGGAAACCGCGGGCACGCTGACCGCCGCCGCCACGATTCTCAAGAAGGGCGGCGCCAAGAACGTGATGGCGTGCGTCAGCCACGCGATCCTCAACGATTTGGCCATCACGCGGCTCAAAAAATCTATTATTGACGAACTCATCACGACTGATAGTGTGTGCCGCCCCGCCATAGACGGGGTGAATATCACCACGCTAAGCGTGGCGGGTTTGCTGGGCGAAGCGATTCAGCGGATTCATATGAATTCGTCGGTGACTTCGCTGTTTGAATTTAAGGGCGGGCGCGTCGGTTAGCGCGCCGCCTTGCGCAACAGGATAACGCATGAAATCAGTACCGTTGACGGTCTTCCCGCGGACTGCGGTGAAACGCTCCGGCGTCAAGAAACTGCGGACCGGCGGCCGCGTGCCAGCCGTGATTTACGGCCGCCGCCGCCCGCCCCAGAACCTCGAGCTCAAAGCCAAGGAACTCGAGGATCTGCTCCATCACTCCGCCTCGGAGAATATTCTCCTCAACCTGACGGTGAGCGGCGATGCCGAGCCCACCCGGCTGGCTTTGGTGCAGGATATCCAGCACCATCCCATGGGCGGCCACATGCTCCACGTCGATCTCCACGAGGTCGCGGAAGACGAGCGGGTGACCATTCTGGTGCCCGTCGAGAGCGTGGGCGAGGCCGCCGGAGTCAAGAATGGCGGCGTGCTCGAGCACGTGCTGTTCAAGCTGCGTGTGCGCGCCCTGCCGAAGGATTTGCCCGAGTACATCACCATCGACGTGTCCCACCTGGAGATCGGCCAGGCGGTTCACATCGGTGAGATCAAGCCGCCTGCGGACACGGAGATTCTGGGCGACAAGCACATTTCCGTGGTGGCCGTGGCGGCGCCGATCTCCGAGGAACAGGAAGCGGCAGCCGAAGCGGCATCTGACACGGCCTTGGGCGAACCCGAGGTTCTCACCGAGAAGAAGGAAGAAGGCGAAGAAGGAGCGGCCCCCAAGGCGGGGGAGAAGGCTCCAGCCAAGCCCGGCGAGAAAGCGGCTGCGGCCAAGCCCGGCGACAAGGCAGCTCCGGCGGCCAAGGCGGGCGAAAAGGCCCCTGCCGCCGAGAAGAAGCCCGAGAAGAAGAAGTAACGCGGATCCCGCCTTGCGGCAACGCGGGGCGGTTCCGGCGGTTCCCAAGCGATGTCGGACTGGCGTCTTGTGGTCGGCTTGGGCAACCCGGGCGGCGAATACGCCCGGACACGGCACAACGCGGGCTTCATGCTCGCGGATCGGCTGGCCGCCCGCTGGCGCGCCGGCTGGCGGCAGGAAGCGCGGTTTCAGGCGCAACTGGCCGAAGGCGCCGAGCGTGGCGCGCGGTGCCTGTTGTGCAAACCGCAAACGTACATGAACGCCAGCGGAACGGCGGTGGCAGCAGTGGCGGCCTACTACCGGATCGAGGCGGTGAGTGTGTTGGTGTTGGTCGACGACGCGGACCTGCCCTTGGGCGCGTTGCGCATGCGGGCCGACGGCGGTAGCGGCGGCCACCATGGCTTGGAATCGATCGAGAGCCATCTGGGCTCCCGGGCTTATGCCCGGTTGCGGCTGGGCATCGGACGCCGGCCCGAAGCGGGACGCCAGATCACCGGCCACGTGCTGGGGCGGTTTGGCGACGACGAGACAGATATGTTGGGGCGGGTGCTGGACACAGCGGTCGAACAGACCTGCTGCTGGCTGGCGGAAGGGCCGCAGGCGGCCATGAACAAGTTTAACGGGGTCGTTGACGACCCCACGAAAAAGGACAGTTAAGTGAAACGGTACGAAGGTTTGTTTATCCTGAACACCGCGGGCAAAGAAGAAGGCGTGAAGGACATGATCGACAAGATCTCCGCCGACCTCGCCGCCCAAGGCGCGAAGATCGAGACCGTCCAGAAGATGGACAAGCGCCCGTTTGCCCGCGTAGCGGACAAGCGGAACAGCGCGGGGTTCTACGTCAATGTCATCTTCGAGGCGCAGCCTACCCTCATCGCCCAACTGCGCGCCCGCTATGCCCTGAACGAGGACGTCTTCCGCGTCGTCTTCACGATCGCTCCGGCGCCCAAAGAGGCCCCTGCGGCCGCCTGATCCATGGCCGGTTTCAACAAGGTCGTCCTGGTCGGCAACCTGACCCGCGACCCCGAGCTTAAGTACACCCCCAAGGGTACGGCCATCGGGGTCATCCGTCTCGCCGTTACGCGCAAGTACCGCAACGAAGCCGGCGAGACCAAGGAAGACACGACCTTTCTCGACGTGGAGGCCTTTGGCCGCTCCGCCGAGACCATCGGCCAGTACATGCGCAAGGGCAGCCCCATCCTCATCGAGGGCCGTCTGCGCATGGACACATGGGACGACAAGCAGACCGGCCAGAAGCGCTCCAAGCTCGTGGTGGTCGCCGAAGGTTTTCAATTCCTGGGCGGTCCCCGTTCGGGCGAAGGCGCCGCCCCTTCTCCACAAGCCCCGGCCGCCTCCCGGCCCGCGCCGCCTCCGCCCGCTGAGATGGGCGGGGGGGAGGCCGAGACCGCACCGCCGGATGACGACGATGTCCCCTTCTAGGCCGTTTCCCGGCCTCCGCAGCGAAACACCCTTTCCACAGCCCATTGTTTATGGCCAAGACTGAAGTAATTCTCACCAGCAATATCGTCGGCCTCGGCGCCGAATCCGACCAGGTGAAGGTCGCCGCCGGCTACGCGCGCAACTACCTCTATCCCCAAGGCTTGGCGATCCCCCAGACCGCCGCGAACAAGCGCCGCCTCGAGTCGCTGCGCCAACGCCGCGCCGAGCGTGAGGCGCATGAGCTCAATGCCATGACCGAGCTCGCCGCCTCGCTTTCCAAGATGCTCATCAAGCTCTCGGTCAAGACCGGCTCCGACGGCAAGATGTTTGGCGCCGTCACCGCCGGCACCCTCACCGACGAACTCAAGAGCCATTACGAGATTCACTTGGACAAGAAGAAGATTCATCTCGAGCAACCGATCCGGACCCTCGGCGAGCACGAAGTCGAGCTGCGCCTCCATCCGAACGTCAATTCCAAGCTCAAGGTGGTGATCGAAAGCTCCAACCCGCCTGAGATTCCCGAGGTCACCGCCGACGCCAAGGGCGGCAAGGGCGGCGAAGGCCGTCCCCCGCGCCCGGGCCGTGAAGGCCGCGAGCCCCGTGCTGGCGAGAAGGAAGCGCGTCCCGCCCGTCCGAAGGCCGAGAAGAAGTAGTCCTTGCGACGGGCCTTTTCCCTTTCGCGCCAACGGCAGCCTGCACGGCTGCCGTTTGCCTTTGGGAGGGGACTGGCCGGGGGCGAACGCTTCGCATCATGACACGCGCTGCCCTTGCGTCGGACCCTTTTTGGTCCGACCTTGTCGGCGAGGCGGTTATGTGACCCGTCTCCTCCATGAGCGACAAGAACATGCTCGAAGGCGATCTTCAGGATCAGGCCCATCGGGAGTACCACTCCGACCTCGGGGTGACCCGGACCCAGATCGTGAAGCTGCCCGGCTTCCGGGTCGAATCCGGCTACGACCTGCCCGAAGTCCATGTTTCGTATCAGACGCTGGGCCAGCTCTCGCCCGCCAAGGACAACGCGATTCTCGTTTGCCATGCCTTGTCGGGAGATGCCCACGTGGCAGGATTGAGCCCCGCCACCGGACGGCCGGGTTGGTGGGATTTTCATGTCGGCCCCGGCAAGGCCATCGACACCAACCGCTTTTTCGTCATCACGAGCAACGTGCTCGGCGGCTGCAGCGGCACCACCGGCCCTTCCTCGGTCAATCCGGACACCGGGCGGCCCTACGCCACCGACTTCCCCCCCGTCTCCATCCGCGACATGGTCAAAGCCCAGGCCCTCCTGCTGGACCACCTCGGAATCCAGCGGGTCTTTTCGGTGGGTGGCGGTTCCATGGGCGGGATGCAGGCCCTGGTCTGGGCGCTCGAGTATCCGGAGCGCGTCCAGACCTGCCTGGCCATCGCCACCTGCACGGCCCACAACGCCATGCAGATCGCCTTCAACGAGGTTGGCCGCCAGGCGATCATGTCCGATCCCCATTGGCACGCCGGTTACTACTACGACTGCGAGCGCCCCACCCAGGGCCTGGCGGTGGCACGGATGGTCGGTCATGTCACCTACCTGAGCGAGTGGTCCATGCACAAGAAGTTCGGACGCCGGCTCCAACGCCCCACCGTCCCGGACGATCTCTTCCCCGATTTCTTCTCGGTGGAAAGCTACCTCCAGCACCAAGGCGAGAGCTTCGTCAAACGGTTCGACCCGAATTCCTACCTCTACCTGACCAAGGCCATCGACCGCTTTGACCTCTTCGAGCACCAAGCGGCGCGCGAAGCGTTGCGCCATACCCAGGCCCATTTCCTGGTCATTTCCTTCGAGTCGGACTGGCTGTATCCCCCGACCCAATCACGCGACTTGGTCAAGCAACTCAAGCGGCACAACCTCAGCGCCACCTACCTGAACCTGGATACCCCTTACGGCCACGACTCCTTCCTCATCCGCAACCCCGAATTCAGCCGGGCGCTCGGCAATTTCCTGACCAGCGAGTACCGGCAGCTCACCGCCGGCCACGCCTGAGCGACGCTGCCGGCTTGGCTGAGACACCTTATTCTCCAGTATGTCCGCTACCCTCTATGACCTGGTGATCGATTGGGTTCCCCCCAAGTCCCGGGTGCTGGATCTTGGCACGGGCGACGGCGCCTTTCTGGAGCGCCTGGTCAAGGCCCGGCAAGTGCGGGGCGAGGGCGTGGAGCGCGAGGCCGAGTCGGTCACCCACTGCATCGGCCGCGGGTTGGTGGTGCACCAGGGCGACATTCTCGACGGGTTGGACCAGTACGAGAGCGGTTCTTTCGATTACATCCTGCTGCTGGGCACGCTGCAGGAGTTGGTCGATCCCCAACCCGTCTTGCGCGAGGCTTTCCGCGTGGGCCGGCGGGTGATCGTTTCCTACAGCAACTTTGCGCATGTCCGTTCCCGTCTGCAGTTGCTGTTCAAGGGCCGCTCACCGGTGACGCGCGCCCTGCCTTGGCCGTGGTACCGCACGACCAACCTGCACTTCTTCTCGGTTCTCGACTTCGACGAACTCTGCCGCGACTCCGGCTTCCGCATCCTGCAAGAGGCCTACTTCAACCATCGCGGGCGCATCCACGCCTGGCCTAATCTCCGGGCCGAGCATGCGCTTTGCCTGCTCGAATCCACCCAACCGCCCCCACCGGCAGCACCTGCCGCCCTCAGCCCCTCCATCTGAGCTGCGTTCCCGATGCCTCGGGCAGGGGATGTCCCGTGCTGAAGCCGGTCGGCAACCGGGCATAAAGGGCCGGACGATAGTGCTGGATCAGGGCCGCCAGCCAGTGGCGCATGAAGATCCAAAGCCAATCGCGCCCGCCGTTGCCCGAACCGCGCAGCCGCCGACGGACGCCGGCATTCGTGGCATAGACCGCCTCCGCGCGATCCATCAGTTTGAGTTGCCACTCGCGCGGCAATTCCTCCCCCAGCCAGACGCAGACTTCCTCCCACACACCGGTAGCCACGATAGCCGGCACGAGCACGGTCTCCTCCGCAATCCGTGGCGGATGCGGCCAGGCAGGCCAATCTCCGGGGCCGGTGGGGCCTTCGATCTCCTGGAGGAGCGAGGAGGCCGGGCTCTGGCGCGTGGGTTTGGCGGTTCCGCCGGAAGCGCGCTTGGAAGCGGAGCGCAGGCCTTTTGGCCGAATGCAGGGCGGCTGGCAGGTGGCTGGAGAGTTCATGCTTGAGACTCCTTACGTGGTCTCCTGAGGAGAGGTTGGGGGTGGGGCAGGATCGCCTTCGACGATCTTGATTTCGGCTTCGGTGAGGCCGTAAAGGTCGTAAACGAGGCGGTCAATCTGGGTGTCGGTGGCCGCGATCTGGCGGGCGAGGGCGGTCTGCTCCTGCGGGGTTCGCGCGGCGGCGGCCTGCTGGTGCAGCGCCAGCATTTGCTCGACCAGCTTCACCATGCGGTCGCGGCGGGATTTGTCCGAGGGGTTCGACGAATCGATGACGCGGATGGGAACGCGCTCCATGTACTGGTAAATGAGGCGATAGCGGAACTCCCCCGCGCGGATTCCGAAAGGGATGCTGAGGTTGGCGATCGCAAACCAGAACACCCGGCTGTTCAGCACCCCCAGCAGATAAGGGTCGTCAGTGCCAAGGCAATAGGCGGTGTTGGCGAGGTAGTGAGCGCCGGAGTCAAGGCTGAAGCGAGGCCCCTTACAGATGTCGGGAAAGATGATCTTCGGCTGGCTGAACGCCTCGTAGTACGCCACGTCGTCCTGAATCTCGTACCATTCGTAGCGTCCAGGTTTGCGCCCTCGCTTCGCGCTCTTGTCCCGTTTCGGGGTCAAATCCTCCTTCCATTGCGCCAAGTGATCGCGGATCGCTGGATACCTGTCGATCTCGACTCCGCGCCGCGTGAAGATGATCCAGAGTCCGGTTTCGTGGAAGATGAACCGACGAATATCCTCTCCACCGAGCAGGGGGTGAATCAGCTCAGCGCTCCGTCTGTCTTTGGCAATGAGCCGCTTCCTCGTCTCCGCATCGATGATGAACGCCTCGTTCATTCCCGTCTTGATGCCGTAGAACATCCTCCGTTCAACATACTCCCCCAGCGGTTTGCCGGCTTTCATCACCTTGGCAAAGACGGCGGCTTCGGCGTCAGACTTCAGCGACCACGCCTCGGCCGAGAGGCGCTCGTGGGGAATTGTGTAATGATGGGCGACCACATGCTCGGCCAGCTTCAAGCTCTTCAACGACGTCACCTTGGATACCTCGACCCGCGTGGGTTTCGCGCCCTTGCCGAGCAGGGGGATGCAGACGTAGGTGTCTTTGGCGTTGGCGAAGACTGCCAGGCCGCCAAAGTCCACGATGCGCCGCACTGCCGCGTGCTGCTTCAGCGTGCGCCGGAGCGGTTCACCGTAAGACGCGCGAAGGAAACTGCTGGAGACGATGATGCTGAAGAGTCCGCCCTCGCGCAGGAGCTTGACACCCTGCTCCATGAAGTAGGCGTAGAGGTCCGCGGTGCCATCATACGCTTGGTAGTGCCTCTCGAAGTAGTCCTTGAGGTGGGACAGCGATTCCTGGCGAACATACGGCGGGTTGCCGATGACGGCATCAAAGCCGCCTTCCCAGGCGGGCTCGGCCGGTGGCGCCGGGGGCGGTGCCTTGGCGCCCTTCGACTGCTTGTAGCTGTAGCTGCCATGCACCGGCACGCCGGGCATCCCAAAGTCCAAGGGCGAGGCGGCGGCGGTTTCCCGCAGGGCGCCGTCGTCGCCCTCACCAGGTAGGAGACGACGTAAGGAGTCTCTGTCTAGTTCTTCCGAAGATGCTTGAGACTCGTCACCTCGTCTCCTACGGAAGACCTGCGGGAACTCGGTTGGCCAGTCGAACACGTTCAGACGGAACCGTTCCTCGTCGTCGAGCAGGGCCATCTGCTGCTGGGCGTAGAAGTCCGGGCCGATCAGGGAGTTGCCGCACTTGATGTTGTCGCCGAGGTCGGGCAGGGCGCGCTCCTGCGAGAAGCGGAACACCGTTTGCAGGCTCTGTTCGGTTTCCCCTTCCAGCACCTTCAACAGGAGGGACAACTTGGTGACCTCGACGGCCTGGGCATCGATATCGACTCCAAAAATGTGGTTGAGGAGAATCTGCTTGCGGGTGGCGATGGTCAGTTTCCACCCACCGCCGCTGGTCTGGACGATGGGCGGGTTCTTGCCGCGCAAGAGCCAGTGACCACGCGTCGCATTGGCAGGCGGCGACGTAGGGAGTCTCGCTTCCTTCCCAGGCGGCTGCAAGAGAGTCTCGCTACCTCGACTCCCACCCTCAGCGTGACCAGGCAGGGCGGTTTGAGTCTCGTTACCTCGACTCCTACCCGCAGCGTGGCCGAGGAGCCGGGTGTAGAAGTCCAGGTGCCAGTCGAGAAGGTACTGGTAAGCGCCGATGAGGAACGAGCCTGACCCGCAGGCGGGATCGAGGATGCGCAGTTTGGCGACGCGGCCGAGGATTGCCATGGCCGTCCGGGAATCGCAGGCGGCAGGAGGCGGCGCCTTGCCCGCTCCAGAGCGGACGGGAGTCTCGTTGCCCCGATTCCCACCCAAGCAGTCCTCGACGAGTTTGCCCACCGTCTGGCGGACGATGTAGTCCACGATGTAGGTGGGGGTGTAATAGACGCCCCCGGCCTTCTTGACCTCCGGCTTGTCGTCCACCACGGCCCGGTGCCCTTCGGTCAACCGGATGACTTTGCCGAGAAACTGTTCGTACACTTGGCCAAGGATGTCGGCCGAGACGACTTCGAAGGCGTAGGGGCAGTCCGGGTAGTACAGGCTGCGCAGGAGGTCGCGCAGGAGTTTGTCGTCGAGGTCGAGAGTCCGCGTCAGTTCGTCGGGAGCCTCGTGCCGGTCCTTCTCAGGCTTGAAGTGGAACAGGCCGGAGTTGTAGCGGGCGTCAGCGGCTTCGAACACCTCGCAAAGGCGCGGGTAGACGCGCTCGCCGTTGACGAGGGCGCGGAGGCGGCCGTAATCCTCGATCCCGCGGTCCTCGCAGATGCGCAGGAAGATGATGCGGTCGATGATGCGCTGGACCGCGAAGTTGAGTTCGCGCTGGGTAAGGTTGGGATTGCGGAGCGCGAGGTTGCGGGCCAGTTCCAGCCGCCAGCCTTCAATGGTCTCCAGAAAGGCCTGGTCGAAGGTGGTGGTGCCCTTTTTGGCCTTGGTGGACTCGGCGAATTGATCGAACCCGCCCTTGAGGACGGCGTCGCGGGAAAAGCGCTCGCAAATCCAGTCCCATTTCTCCGCGTAGTCGCGGAAGGTGCAGTAGAAGATGCGGGCCTTGGCCGCTGGATCGTCCTTGTGCGGCTTGTAGCGACCGTCATAGACCGCGAACTCCTCGAAGTCGCTCAGCAGGCTCAGCGGCAGCTTGGCGGTAAAGGCGTAACGGCGGAGTTGGAAGGCGGGGCCCACGTCTCGATGGACATCCACCGACGGACGTTTGGCCTCCAGAAAGAACTTGCGCGTGCCGCCGATGCGGAAGGAATAGTCGGGCGCCCGGACCTCGCGGCCAATGCGGAGGACGTCTTCATGGATCACATCCCGGTAGGCCTCGGCGTAACCCTGCTCGTTGTCCATGTCCCAGCCCAGCGCTTTGAAGAAGGGATCGAGGAAATCGCGGCGGACCTGGGTCTCGTTGTAGGCGCCGGCTTTGTAGGCGTCGAGTTGCTGCCCAAAGCGGGCGACCAAGTCGAGGATAGCAGCAGGAGCCGGCATGGATAGGTTTTAGCCAGCGTCGCCCGGTTTGTCAGCTTCCTTCTTCCGGTTGGATTGGAGCGGTGCATGCCGAGGTTGTCGGTGGATTCAAGTGGCGGCGGCGCCGCAGCGCCCGCCTCCAGGCGGTGGCTGTGGCCGCACCGGCAGGGCAGGGGACTAGCGCGGAGTTGAACTCGACCCGGCCGGGCGGCGCGAATGTCCTTTTGCCACCCGGGCGGCCGGATGGTACGCTCGCGCCGCATGAACATTTTGGAAGAGCTGAAGTGGCGCGGGTTGTTTGCGGATTGCACGGATGAACCGGAGTTGGCCAAGCGCTTGGCTGCCGGTCCCATCACCCTGTACTGCGGCTTCGACCCCACGGCCGACAGCCTCCACGTCGGTAATCTGGTGCCCCTGCTCGCGCTCCGTCGCTTTCAACTGGCTGGCCACCGGCCCATTGCGCTGGCCGGCGGCGCCACCGGCACCATCGGTGATCCCAGCGGCAAGACCCAGGAGCGCCAACTCCAGACCAAGGAGACCATTGCCAACAACATTGCCTGCGTGAAGGAGCAGCTCCGCCGGTTGCTCGATTTCGACGCTCCCGCCAATCCTGCCCGCCTGTTGGACAACGCCGAATGGACCGCTCCGGTCACCTACCTGGACTTCCTGCGGGACGTCGGCAAGCACTTCTCCGTGAACATGATGGTCAGCAAGGAGAGCGTGCGCGCCCGCATGGAGGATCGTGAGCACGGCATCAGTTACACCGAGTTCAGCTACATGCTGCTGCAAGCGTTCGACTTTCATCATCTGCGCCAGACCGTGGAATGCGAGTTGCAGATCGGTGGCAGCGACCAGTGGGGGAACATCACGGCCGGCATCGACTTGTGCCGCAAGAAAAGCAACCACTACGTCTTCGGCCTCACTCTACCGCTGATTACCAACGCCGACGGCACCAAGTTCGGCAAATCCGTGGCGGGCGCGGTCTACCTCGATCCTCGCAAGACCAGCGTTTACCGCTTCTACCAGTTCTGGATTCGCACGGACGACCGTGACGTGGTCCGCTACCTCAAGTACTTCACGTTCCTGGCTCCCGATATGATCGAAGCGCTGGCGCAGCAGCATGCCGCCAAGCCTGAGGCCCGCGACGCGCACAAGGCGCTGGCGCGGTCGATGACCGACCTCATTCACGGTTCCGCTGCCACGCAGGAGGCCATCCGCGCGAGCGAGATTCTCTTTGGCGGGGGGCTTGAGGGCATCTCGGAAGCCACTTTTAACGATATTGTGGGTGAAGTCCCCACGAAGCCCATCCTCCGGGCGCAGGTGGAAGGGGCGGGTCTGTCGTTGGTGGAGGCGCTGGTCTTGGCCGGCCTTTGCCCGAGTAAAGGGCAGGCGCGCAAAGATATAGAGGGTGGTGGTATTAACGTCAACAACCAGCGGGAGACCAATTTTCAGCGTCAGATCTCCGCTACCGACCTGCTCTTCGGCAAGCATGTGTTGCTGCGGAAGGGCAAGCGCAACTATGTGGTGCTGAGCTTGGAGTAGAACCGGGGACGCCGCACAATCCGCCTGCTTCGAACGTCAGGCGGTTGCTTCGAGCCGGTTGAGGAAGGGGGGCAGCGGAGGGGAGGTCTCAGCCGCTGGAAGGGACGGAGGGCGGCTTAGACCAAGCCTTCGAGGATGCTGGGGAGGCGATCCAAGTACAGCTTGAGTTTGCCTTGGGCTACCTCCCTTTCCTCTTCGCGGGGGGAGGGGAAGAGGATCGCCCAAGCGTCGGATTCCAGCCACATCTGTTCGGAGACGGGCTCCGGGTTCCCGCTGGCACCCAAGCCGGCGTGCCGGATGAGGAGGTCGGACACATGCACGGCCGCGACAATTTGAGGATGCCGTTGCGCGTGGTGGGGCGCGTGATGATACAGGGCCGCCTCGATCATGACCTCGGGCAGGTTGTGGCCGCGTAAGTACATCGCGCCCAAGGTGGCGTGGTTCATGCCCAACACCTCGGTTTCGATGTCAAGCAGCGGCCCTTCGCCGGCGTCAACCCGGCGGCGCACCTCCATGAAGTGGGCGGGAAAGGCGGCGGCCATGGTGATCTTGCCGACATCATGCACCAACCCGGCGACGTAATCGGCCTCGTCCGCCAGCGCGCGGGTTCCGGCGATCACCTCGCCGGTCAGCAGGGCAATGCCGATGCAGTGCTGCCAGAACTCCCGCCAAGGGAAGGGGGTGGCTCCGGCCAGTTTCTGGAAGTCCTCGATCACCGGCGTGACCATGGCCAACTGGCGTATCTGCCTGACTCCCAAATAGAAAACCGCTTCTTCGATGCTCTTGACCGGAGTGGTGATGCCGTAGTAGACGGAGTTTACCAACCGCAGCAAGCGGGAGGTCAGGCTGGGATCGCGGCGAATGACGTCGGAGATTTGGGAAGTGTAGCTTTGATCCGCGTCGAGCAGTTCCCGCAGCGCGCTGTTGATGCTGCTGAGGGAAGGCAGCCGGGGGCAATTCTTCAACTGGGCGTCGATTGCGTCGACGTCAAGTTTCGCCACCGGTTGAGACACGGCACCCAGGTCCATAGTTAACGACACACACTATCGTCACAGTGCGGCAGAAGTTTACCTTTCGACCGGGCTTTTACAAAAGAAAACTCAAGCCGCGCGATAAAGTACTGGGCAAAAGCTGCCGATGAGCATAATGCAATGACATCTGACTTTCTGGACTTAATCCGTTCGGCGGTGGAAGAGGTGTTCGACACCATGCTGAGCACCAAGGTGGAACGTGAGCCTTCCGGGGATGCTGGCGCAGTGACTGGGGCGCAAGTGGTTGGCTCAGTTTGTTTTATTGGTCAGCTTTCCGGGGTGGTCTGCATTTGGACCTGTCCGGAGCATGCCGACCGCATCACGTGCCAACTCCTCGGTTTGGGAGACACTGACGAGCGCACGGACGAGATGATCAACGACGCTTTTGGGGAGGTCACCAACATGGTGGGTGGCCACTTCAAGTCGCGTCTGACCGACCGCGGCTATCCCTGCCGCCTTTCCATTCCTTCGATCGTGCGCGGGAGCCAGTTGGTTATCGAATCGGTGACCGACACCCAGCGCATGGTGGCGCACTTCCGGTGCGGCAAGTACCCACTCATGGTGGAGTTGATCATCAAGACCACGAATTCTAACGGAGCGAACTGACATGGGCCCCAAGATTCTGACCGTCGACGACAGCAAGACCATCCGCATGATCATTGCGAAGGCGTTCAAGCCCTTCGACTGCGAAGTGCTGGAAGCCAGCAACGGGGTGGAGGGTCTGGCCATGGCCGGCAAGGAGCGTCCCGACCTGATCATTCTCGACCTGACCATGCCGATCATGGACGGCTTCGAGACGCTGACCAAGCTGAAGTCGGACCCGGAGTTGAAAGCGATCCCGGTGGTGATGCTCACCGCCGAAGCCGGCCGGGAGAACGTGCTGCGGATTGCCCGGCAGGGCGTGCGCGACTACCTGGTCAAGCCGTTCAAGGAGGACTTGGTGGTCGAACGGGTGGGACGGATCATCGACCTCAAGCCCAAGGGCGATACGACGGCCAAGACCAAGCGCTTTGACGATCCGCTGAACGTCCTGGTGGTGGACGACAAGACGGCGATCCACGACCAGGTTCGGGATGGTCTGGCGGTGGACACGCCGTGGAAGGTCTCGGGCCGGTCGGCGACCGGGGAGACGGTGGATTTCTGCACCAAGACGGCGCCCGACGTCATCCTGATCAGTCTTTCGCTCCCGGACAACGGCGGGTACACGCTCTTCCAGTTGTTGCGGGCCAGCGCCAAGACCAAGACGGTGCCCATTTTTGCCCTCTGCGTGAAGACGGCCACCGACGAGCAGGCGCGGGCACAGCAGGCCGGGTTCACCGGCGTGGTGACCAAGCCGATCGACTTCGAGGATCTTAAGGCCAAGATCATCCGGACCCTGAGTCTGGATACGTCGCACAAGTACTTCTCGCAACAGCAGGGGCTGCTGGTGCTGAAGGTGCCGGGCATGTTTACGCAGACGGTGTCGAACGACGTGCAGTTTCATCTGCGCCGCAAGGTGGCCGAGGCGGTCGACGGCGGGTTGAACCGCATGGTGATGGACTTGGGCGCCATCGAGCGGGCGGATATCGCGGTGATCAAACTGGGCTACACGGTGATCCAGTTGTGCCGCGAGCTTTCGATGAAAATCCGGGTGGTGGCCTCGGCGGCGGTGTTGCAGGAGTGCCGCAACTACGAGGAAACCAAAGAATGGCCTTTTTCGGGTTCCGTTGAGGAAGCCCTCAAGGCGTTCGAGCATCAATAGAAACCCAAGCCGCTCGCCCGCCCGGGGCCGCTGGTCCCGGCGGCGCGGGGTGGGGGCGGATGCGATAGGTGAGCACATGCGCACAATGCGGAATCGGTGGTGGGGGATGGTGGCGGGCGCCGGGCTGATGGCAGGCTCGGCGGCGCCGGCCAACCAAGCCTACCTGCCCCGAACCGGGCCGGCGAACCTGCGGTTTGCGCTGGCGCGGCCTGCGGCGCCGCGGCCGGTGCTGCCGCCGCTGTCGACGGAATCCGTGACGGGCGCTTTGCCGACCCACGAGGTGCCGGTGAGCGCTCCGCCACCTAGTCTGGTTTCGGCGGAGGTGCTGGTCTCCACCGATCTCTGGCTGCAGTTTTGGGACGAGTTCCATGCCACGGACAAGGAGACTTCGGTCGGGCCGATCGTGCCCGTGCCGGCCGATCCCGAGCTGGGCGCCGGCACGCTGACTCCGCAGATGCTGGTGCCTTTCTTCCGCCGGCTTCCCGGCCAGAGCAACGTGATCGAGTTGCCTTTGGCGGTGCCCGCCCCGGCGTTTCTGCCCCCCGCCGCCGCTGCCACCGAGAGCACGGCGACCTATCTGAGTCGTTAACGTTTTTCTCCCGCGCTATCCTATGGAATCGACCGTCAAGCTGGCGCCACCTTGGGTGGCTGCATCGCCGCGCCGGGGCTGGCTGGACGCCGCCCGGATTCTGGCCCTGACCGGGCTGGTGGCCGGTGCGCTCGCGAACGAACCGGTTCCTCCGCCGGAGCCGGTCGGCCCCGCCGCCGCGCCGTCCCAACCGCCGGTTGCCGCGCCGCCCGAGCCGGCCGTCGCGGAAGAGGGCGCCACTAACATGGTGGAGGGGGTGCTGCGGAAATCCGCCAATTTGGTGCAGAGCTCCAACCTGCTCAGTTCAGTCTATCGAGACCGGGAGCACGAGCGTTTCGCCGGCTTTCAGAACCAGTTGGAGGCCGCCCGGGAACTGCGGCGGCAGAAGATGCACGCCCAGGCCGAAGCCAAGTTGGTCGCCTTGGTGCAGGGGCTGGACACGCCTGACGGGGTGCGGCGCGCGTCCATGATCGAGCTGGCCTTGACGGCCCAGGACAACCATGAGCTGCCTCGGGCGCAACAGATTTACACCCAGTTCATCAACACCTACCCGGAGGACCCGGGGATTCCGGAGCTGCTCTTGCGCCAAGGGCTGCTCTACCGCGAGATGGGGGGCTATGCCAACGCGATCAACAAGTTCTTTGCGGTGCTCAACAGCTCGCTCAAGGTGCGCGGGGAGAGTTTGGAGTACTACCAGAAACTGGTGTTGCAGGCCCAGGCGGAGATCGCGGATACTTATTACCTGCAGGGCAAGTACCAGGACGCCAGCTACAACTACACACGCCTGCTGAAGACCGAGAGTCTGGTGCTCAACCGGGCGGGGGTGCGTTACAAGCTGGCCCAGTGTTACACCCAGATGGACCGTCACACCGAGGCGATCTCGGTGGCCCAGGACTATTTACGGCTGCACGCCGGCCAGCCGGACGAGCCGGAGATCCGCTACCTGCTGGCGACCTCCTTCAAGAAGGTGGGGCGGAAGCGGGAAGCCGTGGAGCAGGTCATGGCGATCTTGGAGGACCAGCAACGGCGCAAGTCCCTCCAGCCCGACCGCTGGGTTTACTGGCAGCAGCGCACGGGCAACGATATCGCCAACCAGCTTTACCACGAGGGCGACTTCCAGAACGCTCTGCTCATCTATACGCAATTGGCCGAGAGCGGCGCCGAGCCCGCCTGGCAGCTCCCGGCCCTGTACCAGGTCGGCCTCGTCTACGAGCGGCTCAACCAGCCGAACCGCGCGGCGGAGGTTTACGACCGCATCGCGGCGCGCTCGGCCGAGGTGGCCACCAACTCGCCGACACCGGGTTTGTCCCTGGTCATGGATATGGCCCGCTGGCGGAAGTCTTTCCTCAGTTGGCAGACCACAACCGAGCTGGCCGCGCGCGAGTTTCAAAGCTCGGTCACCAACTCCGTGGCGGTCACCAAATGAACCCGCCGGGCAACCCTGCGGAGGCTTACACGGCGGTTGCCGCCAGCCTGCGGCGCCACTTGGAACTCTGCGGCGAACTCCTGGCGGTGGTCGAGCGCGAGCACCAGGACTTTCGGCCGGGCGGCACTCCCAAGTTCGAGGGAGCCGCCGCCAAAAAGAACTTGCTTCCCCGGCTCAACCAATCGCTAGATCAACTCCGCCAACATCGGGCCTGGTGGCAACGCCTCAGCCCGGCTGAGCGCGCGCAGCAGAAGGAAATTGCCTCCCTGCTGCGGCAGAACCAGGAACTAATCATGCGGATCCTTGTGCTGGACCGCGAAAACGAGCAGTTGCTTCTGCGCCAGGGCATGGTGCCGCCCCAGCACCTGCCCTCGGTCAACCGGCAGCGGCCCCATTATGTGGCGGGCCTCTACCGGCGCGGAACTTCCGCCTGAGCATGCCGATCGAGAAAATCATTGTGGTGGAAGACGAACTCGCGGTTCGCAAGAACCTCGAGCTTCAGCTTCGCCAGCGGCGTTACGATGTGGCGTCCGTGGGCACCCTGGCTGCTGCTCAGGAACTCCTGGGCAAGGACACCTGGGACCTGATCTTCCTGGATGTCCGCCTCCCCGACGGCGAGGGCACGGACCTCCTCCGCCAGCTCCAGACCCGTCCCCAACGCCCGCTGGTGGTGATCACCACCGGTTTTGGCTCCGTGCAATCCGCGGTCGAGTGCATGCGCAGCGGGGCGTTCGACTACCTCGTCAAGCCCTACTCGAACGAGCAGGTGGAGGTGACGCTGGGCAAGGCCGACGAGTACAGCCAATTGGTGCGGGTCAACCGTTTCCTGAGCCACGAGAACGACGAGGACTCGCCCAACGATTTGCTCGGCAAGAGCGCCGCCATGGAGCAGTTGCGGCAGCTCATCCGCAAGGTCGCCCGCACCCAAGCCACCGTCTTGATCCAGGGCGAAAGCGGCACCGGCAAGGAACTGGTGGCCCGTGCCATCTACCGCCAGAGCCCCCGCGCCAGCTCCCCCTTTATCAAGGTCAACTGCGCGGCAATCCCGGAGAACCTCATCGAGAGTGAGTTCTTCGGTCATGAAAAGGGCGCCTTTACCGGCGCGCTGAACAAGCGCGAGGGCCGTTTCGAGCTCGCCCACAACGGCACCATCCTCCTCGACGAGATCAGCGAGATTTCCTCCTCGGTGCAGGCCAAGCTGTTGCGCGTGCTTCAGGAGCGCGAACTCGAACGCGTGGGCGGCAACCGCACCATCAAGGTGGATGTCCGCGTCATCGCCACCACCAACCGCCACCTTGAGCAAAGCGTCGAGCGCAAGGAGTTCCGTCAGGACCTCTACTTCCGGCTCAACGTCGTTCCCATTCACGTGCCCCCGCTTCGTGAGCGGCGGGAGGACATTCCCTGTCTGGCCGAGCAGTTCATGCAGCGTTACGCCCGCAAGCACGGCGTGCGCGTCCAGGGCATCTCGGCCCGGTGCCTCGACGCCCTGCGCATGCACGACTGGCCCGGCAACGTTCGCGAACTCCAGAACGTGATCGAGCGGGCCGTCATCCTGTGCTGCGACGGCGAAGCCCTGGAGCCCGATGGCTTGGGTTTCAGCAAGCTTTCTACCGCCCCCGCTGCCACCTCGGCGGCCGCCACCTCCGCATCGCCTGCCGCCAGCGCCGCCTCGAGCGAAGGCGTCAGCCTGGCGGATTGGGAGAAGCGCCACATCCTGGCCACGCTCGAAAAGACCAATTGGAACCGCACCCACGCGGCCCGCTTGCTCGACATCAGCATCCGCACCCTGCGGAACAAGCTCAACGAGTACCGGGCGGCGGGCATCAACATCGGCGATGCCGGCGGCGCCGACGAAGCCGAAGAGGACAGTTCCGCGGTCAAGGGCGCGGCTTGACCCGGGCGGCGTGCTGCGTCAGGCTGCCGCCATGGACCTCAAGCTCGCCATCGTGCCCATTCAGAAGCCTGAGCCACTCAACTTCGTGCTCGGGCAGACCCATTTCATCAAGTCCGTGGAGGACCTCCACGAGACGCTGGTCTCCTCCGTCCCCGGCATCCGGTTTGGCCTCGCGTTCTGCGAGGCTTCCGGCAAGTGCCTGATCCGCTGCAGCGGCACGGACCCGGCCATGGTGGACCTCGCCCGCACCAACGCCCAGGCCATCGGCGCCGGGCACAGCTTCATTGTGTTTCTGGCCGAGGGGTACTTCCCCATCAATATCCTCAACGCGCTTAAGCAGGTGCCCGAGGTGTGCCGGATCTTCTGCGCCACCGCCAATCCCACCCAGGTGGTGGTCGCCGAGACCGCGCAGGGCCGGGGCATTCTGGGGGTCGTCGACGGCTCGTCACCCCTCGGGGTGGAAGGCGAGGCGGACGTCGCGTGGCGCAAGGGCTTCCTGCGCCAGATCGGCTACAAGCTGGGCTGAAGCGATCTGGCAGGGAGTTGGCGGCCCGCGAGGCTTGGCTGCAAACGGGGCATGGATCGTGGCCATGGCGCGACCGCGAGCATTCCCGTTCCGCCGCCTTCGGCCCGGGAAGCTGCCAGGCCGAGCGGTGTGGGGAAGAGGCAGGTTGGTCTGGAAAGTAAGTTGTGCGCAACTCTTGCACTCCGCAGTTGGTGTTGAGCAAAACCTGCGCACCGGAGACTCGCTTTGCTCTCGGCTATCAACGATTCCCGACAACCGGCCATGAAAGTCTCGGGATCGGCTGGCCGGGCCTGAACCAGACAAACACATGCAGCCCGCTGACGGGCAGGGGTTAGCGGGCCGACCGTGCCAAGGGAGTCTCGCCGCGCCAGACGGACTGTAACTATGAGCAGCGGGCTACCGTCCTATGTGGCATGACCCCTGCTCAGGCGGGGATAGCGTCGGCGGCAGCGCGATGAAATGCCCCAGGAACAACAACCTCAAATCAAACGCATCATGAAAAGCATCACGAAGATCACTGTATTGGCGGTGGCCCTGGCAGGGCTGCTGGCCGGAACCACCGGGGCACTCGCACAAGAAGGGCCTGGACAGGGACAGGGCGGCCAGCGCCAGCGGCAGGGACCGGGCAACTTCGACCCGGCGCAAATGCAGCAGCGCATGATGGAGCGCTATCGCGAACAACTGGAGATCAAGGACGACGCCGAGGGCAAGGCCATCGAGGGGTTGATCACCAAGGTGAACGAAGCGCGGCGTGACGTCGGATTTGGCGGCGGCCGGGGCATGTTCGGCGGGCCGCAGCGCAACCGGCAACAGGGCGACAACGCGGCCCAGGGCCAAGGCCAGGGCCAGAATCGTCGCGGGTTCGGGCCGGCGCCCAGCCCCGAAGCCGAGGCGCTGCAGAAAGCGATCGAGTCGAAGGCCGGGGCCGCTGAATTGAAGGCCGCGATGGCCAAGTTCCGCGAGTCGCGCAAAGCCAGCGAAGCCAAGCTCGCCAAAGCCCAGGAAGAACTGCGCGCCGTGCTGAGCGTGCGCCAGGAAGCGATCGCGCTGTCGATGGGTCTGCTCAATTAGTGTTGGCGGGCGGCTTTGGCCGCCCCCGACCGACTCCCAACCCTATTCCCCCGTCCTATGCCGCCCGCCGAACCGACGGTGAATCCTCTTCCCGAGCTGCTGGAGAAGATGACGGCGGCCCGTCAACTGTCTCCCGCCGACGCCCGCGCGCTCGCGGCCGGGAAGGGGCCGGACGGCGTCGTGCCGCCAAGCGAGGAAGCGGTGCTGCGCTGGGTGGCCAAGGAATATGGAATGGCGTTTACGTTGCTCGAGGAGGTCGAGCCGGACAAGGAGCTGCTATCGCTCTTCCCGGCTCGACTCCTCCTGAAGGATGAACTGCTTCCGTTGCGACGGGTCAATGGCAGCGTTGAAATCGCCACGAGCCGGCTCTTTGCGACGCAAGGGTTGGACGCGCTGCGAAGCCTGACCGGGCTGCGGTTGCGGGCGGTGCTGGCCCCCACCGAGGCGATCCAGCGGGAGATGAAGAAGCGCCTGGGCGTGGGCGCGGACACGATCGACACCCTGGACGAGGCCTCGCCCATCCAAGTGGTGGATGAGGGGGACGAGGATACCGACCTGGACAGCGCGGCGGAGGATGCGTCGATCATCCGGTTCGTCAACCAGGTGCTGCAGGACGCCATCGACCTGCGGGCGTCGGACATTCACCTGGAGCCCTTCGAGGACGAGTTGCGCATCCGGTACCGCATCGACGGCGTGCTGCAAGAGGTGCCGGTGCCGGCGCAGATCAAGCGGTTCCAGCCGGCGATTGTCTCGCGTGTCAAGATTCTCAGCCACCTGAACATTGCCGAGAAGCGGCTGCCGCAAGACGGACGCATCAAAGTGCGTCTCGCCGAAGCCGAGGTGGACATCCGTGTCTCCGTGATTCCGATGCTTCACGGTGAGGCGGTGGTGATGCGCCTGCTGCGCCAAAACGCCACCCTGCGCGGCATGAAGGAGTTGGGCATGGACCGCCGCGAGTTCACTTGTTTCCAGCGGGTGCTCCAACTGCCGCACGGGATCATCCTGGTCACGGGGCCGACCGGCAGCGGCAAGACCTCGACGTTGTATACGGCGCTCAACGAGATCAACGACGCGGTGCGGAAGATCATCACGATCGAGGACCCGATCGAGTACCAGCTCAAGGGGGTCAACCAGATCCAGGTCTCGGAGAAGGCGGGGCTGACGTTCGCGCGGGGGCTGCGGTCGATCCTGCGCCATGACCCCGACGTGATTCTGGTGGGCGAAATCCGCGACAAGGAGACCGCGCAAATCGCGGTGCAAGCCTCGCTGACCGGCCACTTGGTATTTTCGACGCTGCATACGAACGACGCGCCGGGGGCCGTGACACGGTTGGTGGACATGGGGGTGGAGCCGTACCTGGTGGCCTCGTCCTTGGAGGCGGTGCTGGCGCAACGGCTGGTGCGGGTGCTCTGCCGGCACTGCAAGGTGGTGGACGACTCCGCCACGGGCCGGACGCTCAAAGCGCAGTTGGGCATCCCCGCCACCGCCACGATTTACCGCTCCGTTGGGTGCAGGGAGTGCCGGAACACCGGGTTCTTCGGCCGGCGCGCGATTTTCGAGTGGATGGACAGCGACGAGGAAATCCGGCAGTTGGTGCTCAGGAACGCGTCCACCGACATGGTGGCCGCCGCGGCCCGCAAAGCAGGGATGAAAACCCTGGCCGAGGATGGTTGGCGGCTGGTGGGATTGGGGGTGACCACCGTGGACGAGGTCTTGAGTGTGACCACCGCGAAAGAGGTGGCCCTCACCACGACCCAGGCGGAGAACGCCGGGGAAACCGTGGCGAGTCTGGCTTTGAAGGAACCTTGACGCATGCCCGTGTTCCGTTACAGAGCGGTCGAGGCGAGTGGGGCGATCACCGAGGGTGACCTCGAAGCCGGCGGGCGGCCGGAGGCTTTCCGGTTGATGGAGGCGCGCAAGCTTCGCCCCATCAGCCTGTCCGAACGGGTGAACGGGGAGGCCGCCAAACCCGGCAAGAACGGCAAGCTTCCCGCCAGCAGGCCTTCCGCCAGCAAGGCGGCGCAGGAGGAGCAACCTGAGCCCGAGCCGGTCTCCCTCGGTGGGGGCAAGATCACGGCGCGGATTCTGGAGGATTTTACCCGGCTGCTGTCGAGCTTGCTGGCAGCGGGCGTGGCCCTGAGCCGGGCCCTGGTCATTCTGCAGCGCGAAGCCGCCAACCCCACGGCCAAGGCCAAGTGGAAGGAGGTGCATGACCTGGTGGTGGACGGCATGTCGCTGGCGGATGCCATGGCCAAGTCACCCGACGTCTTCCCGCGGGTGTATGTGGCGATGGTCGAGGCGGGGGAAGCGGGCGGCTTTCTGGATGTGGTCCTCGCCCAAATTGCCGATTTTCAAGCCCGCGAGAAGGAGATGCGCGGCAAGGTGATGACGGCGCTGTTGTACCCGTCGATCTTGCTGGTGCTGGCGCTGGGCGTGCTGATCTTCCTATTGGTGTTCTTCATTCCCCAGTTCCAGACCATCTTCGTCGGCTTCGGCGCCGAGCTGCCGTGGCTGACCCGGATGATCGTGGGCGCCAGTGAGGTGATGCGCTCATACGGGCCGTTTGTGGCGCTGGGGGCCGCGATCGGCATCTTCATGCTGCGGAGTTGGCTGGTCTCGCCCACCGGGCGGCGCACGTGGGAGGACCTTATCCTGCGGCTGCCGGTGATTGGCAGCTTGGTGGCCCAATACGCGATGGCAAGGTTCTGCCGGATGCTGGGGACCTTGCTCGGCGCGGGCGTGCCGTTGATCAGCGGGCTGCACGTGGCCCGGCGGTCGATCGGCAACCAGATCTTGGTGGACGCCGTGGAGAACTCGATCGATATGGTGAAGGAGGGCAAGCCGCTGGGGGTGAGTCTCGGGGAGTGTCCGCGGCTGTTTTCCGGCTCGACCCTCGAAATGATCGCGGTGGCGGAGGAGAGCGGCAAGCTTGATGGCGAACTGGTGCGCATCGCGAATGTCACCGAAGGCGACCTGGATCGCCGGCTCAAGACGGCAGTGGCCATGGCGGAGCCGTTGATGCTCTTCCTGATTGCCGGGTTCATTGGCACCATCTTCATCGGCATGGTGATTCCCATTTTTTCGCTGCAAGACTACATCAAATAGAAACCCCAACGCATGCGCATGAAAACCCAACCAAGCCCCTTCCGAACGACCCGCCGCGAGCGCCGGCGCGGGTTCACGCTGATCGAACTGCTGCTCGTGCTGGTCATTCTGGGCGTCCTGGCCGCTATCGTCGTCCCCAAATTCGCCGGCCGCACCGAGCAGGCGCGTCTGACCGCCGCGCAAACGCAGATCGCCACCTTCGGCACGGCGCTGGACGCCTTCGAGGTGGACAACGGCTACTATCCCAAAGGCCGCAACGGGCTGCTGGACCTGTTCACCCAACCGCGCGACACCACCAATTGGAAGGGCCCGTACCTGAAGAACGACGTGCCCATGGACCCCTGGGGCAAGGAGTATATCTACGAGTGCCCGGGCAAGCAGAACCCGAACGGCTATGACCTCTATTCGCTGGGGCCGGACGGCCGCGAGGGCACCGAGGATGACATCACCAGCTGGCAGCAGGGCAGCCAGAAGAAGAAGTAGCGTCCTGTGCGGAATCCACGATCCAGAGCGGCGGCGTGGGCGCCAGGTTCCCGGCGGCAGGGCGCGGGGCCGGGTGGCGCGCGCGCGTTTACGCTGATCGAGCTGATCCTCGTAATGGCGCTGCTCGCGGTCGTCCTCTCGGTGTCAGCGCCGTCGCTCGCCCGGTTCTTTCGGGGACGCAGCCTGGACTCGGAAGCGCTGCGCCTGCTGGCGTTGACGCGCTACGCGCAAAGCCGGGCGGTCTCGGAAGGGGTGCCGATGGCCCTGTGGATCGACGAACAGAACGGCCGCTACGGCCTGCAGGTCGAGCACACTTACACCAACCGCGCGGAGGACGAGGATGACCGCGCGGTGGAATACAACGTCGATGAGAAACTGACGCTGGAGCTGGCGCCTGTCACAGGAGTCAACCCCATCCTGCAGACCAACCTGTTGGAAGCGCGCACGCAGGAACGAATCAACGCCGTCCTGATTCGCTTTTCGCCCGAGGGCTTCCAATCCGAGCTCAGCCCCGAGTGGATCTGCCTCCGGGAAAAGCCCGATCAACCCCAACCCGCGTCCCTCTGGGTGGCCCAGAGCGAGAACGGGCTCAACTATGAACTGCGCACGAATCAACCGCTCTTCCGGGTGCGCCGTTAAGCGCCCCTGCCGCGGGTTCACGCTGGTCGAGACGCTCGCCGCCTTGGTGTTCATGGCGATCGTCATCCCGGTGTCCGTGGAAGCGGTGCGGCTGGCCGGGCGCGCGGGCTTGGTGGCCGAGCGCAAGGCGGTGGCCGCCCGCGTGGCCGAGCGCATGTTGAACGAACTGGTGGTGACCGGGCAGTGGCAGGGCGCGCAGCCCACCGGCGAGGTGCGCGACCGCCTGCTGACCTACCGTTGGTACGCGGAGCAGGAAGCCTGGCAACTGGCCGAGCTCCAACAGTTGACGGTCCGTGTCACCTTCCAAGCCCAGGGCCAGGAATACGATGTGCGGTTGAGCACGCTGGTGGACAGCGCGACCGCCACCTCGACCACAAGCAACACCACCAGCACCAGCACGACCGGCAGCAGCGGCACGCAATGACCACCCGCTTTCCATCGACCCGGTTCCGGGCGCTGGCCGCCTTCACCTTGTTGGAGGTGATGCTGGCGGTGGTGGTGTTCAGTATCGTGCTGCTGGCCATGCATCTGGTCTTCCACGGCGCGCTGCGCCTGCGCAACAAGACGGTGGCGGCGGTGGAATCCGGTGTGCCCTTGCAGCAGGCCCTGGCAATCCTTGAGCGCGACCTGGCCAACCTCGTCCCCCCCGGCGGGCTGGCAGGCGCCATCCAAAGCACGCCCACGCTGACCACGCTGCAGGGGCAGGTCAGCCCGTACTTTTACACCACCGTGGGTCTGCTGCGTGACGAAACGCCCTGGAGCGACCTGCAGCGGGTCGCCTACCGCCTCCTGGAGCCGACGAACAACAGCGCCGGGCGGGACCTGTACCGCTCCGTGGTGCGCAATCCGCTGCCGGTGACGCAGGAAGAGCCCGAGGATCAGTTTCTGCTCCACGGCGTCGATGATCTCCTTTTTGAGTACTACGACGGCACCGCGTGGCGCCCGACTTGGGACGCCACGAACGAAGTCTCATTGATGCCCGCCGCCATCAAGCTGGCGCTCTACCTGACCCGCGACCGCACCAACAGCACGCTGCTGCGCGAACCCGTGGAACTGGTGGTACGGGTGCCGGTGCAGGCGTTTACCAACCAGACGGCGCAAGCCACCAACACGACCGGAGGCGCATGAAGACGACCCTCGCCCCATCGGTTCGTGAACGTGGTTCGGTGCTGATCATCGTGCTGTGGATTTCCTTCGGGCTGGTGAGCCTGGCGTTGTATTTCGCGCATTCCATGAGTTTCGAGCTGCGGAGCGCGGACAACCGCCTCGCCGCCCGGGAAGCCGCGCACGCCATCGCGGGCACGGCGTGCTATGTCAGCAACCTGCTGGCAACGGCGGAAGAACCAGGGGTGATGCCCGATCCGCTGACTTACGTTGCCGAGGAAATTCCGGTGGGCGAAGCCACGACCTGGCTGATCGGCCGCGATCCGGCGGCCACCCTTCCGGAGGAACCGTACTTTGCCCTGGCGGACGAGGCCTCGAAGCTCAACCTGAACACGGCCACCGCGGCGATGCTGCAATTGTTGCCGCGCATGACGGCTGAACTGGCGGCGGCGATCGTCGATTGGCGCGACTCCGACTCCACGGTGAGCGACGGCGGCGCGGAAGAGGATACTTATGCCCGGCTCAATCCGGCCTATCACTGCAAGAACGCCGCCTTCGAGTCGGCGGAGGAGCTGCGGTTGGTCTACGGCATGACCCTCGAGATACTCTACGGCGAGGACACCAATCTCAATGGCGTGCTGGACCCCAACGAGAACGACGGGGATGTCTCCCCGCCTTCCGACAACCGCGACGGCCGGCTTGACCCCGGCCTGCTCGAATACCTGACCGTCTGGACCCGGGAGCCGACCACCGCCTCGGACGGTTCGTCGCGGATCGACATTACCTCCACGAACCTGCAGTCGCTCTCCACGTTGCTGGGAGAGCAACTGGACACGCAGCGGGCCAACGCCGTGATGGCGCAACTCCGCAACGCGACGGGCATCCGCAGTGTGCTCGAGTTCTACCTCCGCAGCGGCATGTCGCAGGATGAGTTTGCGCTGATCGAAGGCAACCTCGTTGCCGGCACCAACACCGTGGGTTTGGTCAATGTCAATACGGCCAGTGAAGCGGTGCTGGCCTGCATCCCGGGCATCGGGACGGACATGGCCCCGCTGCTGGTCAGCGCCCGGCAGGGCAATACGGCTTACTCGGACTCCATCGCCTGGGTATCGACGGTGCTGGACCAGGACACGGCAGTTCAGGCGGGACCGTATCTCACCGGGCGCAGCTACCAGTTCACGGCGGACATTGCCGGATTGGGCCACCATGGCCGGGGTTACCAACGGGTGCGCCATGTGCTTGACGCGGCGGACGGTTCTCCGCAGCTCGTGCGCCGCCAGGATCTGACCCATCTGGGCTGGGCGCTCGGGCAGGAAGTGCGGCGCACGCTGGTGCAGGCGCGGCGCAACGCGCAACCGGCCTTTCAGACCGCAGGACGTTTGACCACGCAATAACCATGGACTTGTTGCCACTTAACCCGGGTCGACCGGGGCTGTTCAGACCCCAGGCGGGAACCACCCTGCTCGGGTTGGGCTTTGCCGAGGGCCGGATGGCGGCCGTGGAAGTGCGGCGCATCAACGGCTCCGTCGAAATCAAACACCGGCTCGCGGCCCCGCTGGCGGTGGACCTGCTGACCACCGCGCCGGAGTTGGTGGGCCGCGAGATTCACAAGCACCTCGAAGCGGCGGGGATACGCGCGCGCCAGTGCGTGGTGTGCCTGCCGGTCCACTGGGTCTTGACCGTCGCCTGCGACGTGCCCGCACTCTCGGGCGACGACCTGGCCAGTTTCCTGCAACTCGAGGCCGAACGCGGTTTTCCGTGCAGCGTGGACAGCCTGGTGGTTTCCCACAGCCGCTATCGCACCCCCGGGGGACGGGACTGTGCGACCTTGGTGGGAGTCCCCCGAGGTCACGTCCAGCGGTTGGAGGAAGTCCTGCGCGCCGCCCAACTGCGGCCGGTCAGCTTCACTTTGGGTCTGCCCGCCTTGGCGGGCACGGAGCCGGGACTGGCGCTGCACCCGGGCAAGGGAGCCGTGGCCCTCGAGGTGGTCTGTGGGGGCGGAGTGGCGGCGCTGCGGCAGGTCCAGCCAGCGGGTGAAGCGGACGACGAGGAGTCCAGCGTGGACCATCTGGCCCGGGAAATCCGCATCATGCTGGGCCAACTCCCCGATGACCTGCGCGAACTGACCCGCCGGGTTCGCATCTACGGCACGTCGGCGAACGAGGCGGGGCTGAAAGTCGAGGAGTTGGTGGCGAAGCTGGTCACTTTGGGTCTGGTGGCAGAGGGGATCACGCAAGTAGTTCCGGGCGAATGGCCTCTAAAGGTTCCTGCGGAGGCGACGCCAACCCCGGAGCTGAGCGTGACGGTGCGCGCGCTGGCCGGCAAGACACCGGAACTGGAGTTCCTGCCCCCGAAGGTGAGCCGCTGGCAGCAGTTGGCCAACCGTTACTCGCGCGGGCGGCTCGCCTGGGCCGGGATTGCCGCCGGCGGTCTGGCGATCATGGTGGCGCTTGCATTCGGCGTCCAACAGGCGCAGCTTGCCTATTGGAGGGGCAAATGGGACGGCATGAAGACGCGGGTCAACGAGCTGGACGACATCCAACAGCGCATCCGGCAATTCCGGCCGTGGTACGACCCGTCCTGCCGGTCCTTGAGCGTGTTGCGGTGCCTGACCGAGGCCTTTCCGGAGGACGGCGGGGTGTCCGCCAAGACCGTCGAGTTGCGGGAGAAAGCAGGGGTGGTCTGCACGGGCACCGCGCGGGATAGTCAGGCCCTGCTGCGCACGCTCGACAAGCTGCGCGCGGCCAAAGAGATTTCCGGCCTGCAACTCGAACAGATGCGCGGACGTTCCCCGCTGCAGTACTCCTTCCGTTTCCAGTGGAACGAGCGAGGCAACCCATGAAGCTGCAAAACCGACAGAAACTGCTCGCCATCGTGGCGTTGGCCGCCGTCGGCCTGCTCGCGGGCGACCGGCTCTTGTTCACGCCGCTCGTCAATCAGTGGAAGGCGCGCGCCACCGAGTTGAGCCGCCTGCGGGAGAACGTGCGCCGCGGCACGCAGTTGATCGAGCGCGACACGGTCTTGAAGGCGCAATGGCGGTCAATGCGCACGAATGCGTTGCCGGCGGAGGCCTCCGTGGCGGAAAACCAATTGTTGCGCGCCTTCGACCGCTGGTCGCAGGACACCCGCGTGAGTGTCAACTCGGTCAAGCCGCAATGGAAATCCGGAGCGGGCGACTACACCACGCTGGAGTGCCGGGTGGACGCCAACGGCAATCTTCCCGCGCTGACCCGGTTCCTGCATAATCTCGAACGCGACGCCCTCGCCGTCAAGGTCGAGACGGTGGACATCACCGCCCGCGACGAGAACGGCGAGGTGCTCACCCTGGGATTGCAGGTGAGCGGATTGGTGCTCAACGAGAAACCGGCCAAATGAGACTGCCCTTACCTTTGATCGTGCTCGGCGTGGCCTGCGCCTGCGGGATGGGATCATCCGCGGGCGCTGAGGCGACCAACGCGCCTGCCGCCCGGGTGTCCGGGGCGCGCAATCTCGATTACGACGCCTTCCGGGCGATCAACGAGAAGAACATCTTCAACTCCAAGCGCTCCGGACGGTCGTCCGGCGGCAACCGCGAGGCTCGCAGGCCGGCGCGGGTCGACACTCTGAGCCTGGTGGGCACAATGAACTACGACAAGGGGCCGCTCGCCTTCTTTCAAGGTTCCGACGGCGACTATCGGAAGGCCGTTGCGCCCGGCGCGAAGATCGCCGGCTTCCGGATCGCCGCCGTGGAGGCCCAGGCCGTCACCCTGCAGGATGGGACCAACACCTATAAGCTGAGCCTTGGAACCGAGATGCGGCGCGAAGACGGCGGCGCGTGGAAGGTGAACGAATGGTCCGAACCGGCCGTGGATGCCAGTGCCGGCAGCAGCGCCAGTTCCAGCGGTGACGCGGGTGGCGAAGAAAACGAAATCCTCAAGAAATTACGGCAGAAACGAGAAAAGGAAATGCAATGAAGACGCCCATCCTTTACGCGATGACGGCGGCCTGGCTCTGGCTGGGGCCGGCCCTTTCCTTCGCCCAGCCTGCGGACGCCCCGCCGGAGAACCCGCCGCCCGGCGACACGAACGAGGCGCGTCAAGCCAATCCTCCCCCGGAGCCTGCGCCTGGCGAGACGCCTGAGAACGCCCCGCCACCAGCGGTTCCCGACGCCGCTCCCGGCGCCAACGAGGCCCCGACGCCCGGCGGTCCCGAATCCGCGCCCGCCGAAGCTCCTGCCACCGCGCCCGCAGCCACCCCACCCGTCCGCCGGGAGGTTCGGCCC
>CAYYMW010000004.1:0-36784 GCA_964472515.1 uncultured Verrucomicrobiota bacterium
GAGTGGATGGGCGCGGTGTACCGCTTCCTCGGCCTGACGGTTGGGTGCATTCTGCACGATCAGTCGCCCATGGTCCGCCGGCAACAGTATTACTGCGACATCACCTACGGGACGAACGCCGAGTTCGGCTTCGACTACCTGCGTGACAACGGCATGGCCACGCGCAAGGAGGAGCAAGTCCAGCGCGGGCACTTTTTCGCGATCGTGGACGAAGTCGACTCGATCCTCATCGACGAGGCCCGGACGCCGCTGATCATCAGCGGGCCGGCGGTGGTGAACACCGACAACAGCCTTTACGTCGAGTTCAAACCCAAGGTCGAGGGCATCGTCCACGCCCAGGAGCAGCTCTGCAACCGGTTCATCCGGGAGGCGGAAGACCTGATCAAGAAGCTGCACCCGGCGGACGGCTCGAATCCCGTGGATCCGGAGAACCTCCAACGGGAAATCGGATTGCTGCTGCACCGGGTGAAGATGGGCAATCCCAAGTCGGCCAATCTCCATCGGGTGATGGAGAACCCCGAGAACCAGCAGATGGCCCAAGCCGCGGAGCTGGAACTCCACGCCGACCAATCGAAGAAGCAACTCTACGAGCAGAAGGAGCAGCTCTTCTTCGCCATCGACGAGAAAGGCCACGAGTCGGACCTTACGGAGAAGGGCCGCGGCTTTCTCAGCCCCCAGGATCCCGACGCCTTCATGTTGCCGGATCTCATCACGGCTTTTCATGAGATCGATACCGGCGCCGAGGCGGACGTGCGGAAGCGCATGGATGCCAAGGCGAAGGTGCAGGCGCAGTTCGAGGCGCGGGCGCAGCGCATCCACGTCATCTCCCAGTTGCTGAAGGCCTACTGCCTCTATCAGAAGGATGTACAGTACGTGATCCAAGCCGGCAAGGTGATCATCGTGGACGAGAACACCGGGCGGCTCATGACCGGCCGCCGGTGGAGCGACGGCCTGCATCAGGCCGTCGAGGCCAAAGAGGGCGTGGAGATCGAGCGCGAGACCCAGACCCTGGCCACCATCACGATTCAGAACTACTTCCGCATGTACTCGAAGCTGGCCGGCATGACCGGCACGGCGGAGACGGAAGCGCAGGAATTCCACGACATCTACAAGCTGGGCGTGCTGGTCATCCCAACCAACCGGCCCGTGTCCCGCAAGGACGCCCACGACACGGTGTACAAGACCAAGCGCGAGAAGTACGACGCCGCGCTCAAGGAGATCAAGGAAATCCACCAGCAGGGACGGCCCATCCTGGTCGGCACCATTTCGGTCGAGGTGAGTGAACACCTCTCGAAGTTGCTCAAGAAAGAGGGCATCCCTCATTCGGTCCTCAACGCCAAGTACCACGAGCAAGAGGCGGAAATCGTGGCGAACGCGGGCCAGCGCGGCGTGGTGACCATCGCCACCAACATGGCGGGCCGCGGCACAGACATCAAGCTGGGCGCGGGCATCGCGGAACTGGGCGGGCTGCACATCGTGGCCACCGAGCGCCATGAGGCGCGCCGGATCGACCGGCAGTTGCGCGGCCGTTGCGCCCGCCAAGGCGACCCCGGTTCGTCGCACTTCTTTATCTCCCTCGAAGACGATCTCATGCGGCTCTTCGGCTCCGACCGGATCGTGAAGGTCATGGAGAAGGTCGGTTTGGAGGAGGGGCAGGAACTGGAACACCCGTTCCTGAACCGCTCCATCGAACAGGCGCAGAAGCGGGTCGAGCAACACAACTTCCAAATCCGGAAGCGCACGCTCGAATACGACGACGTGATGAACAAGCAGCGCGAGGTCGTTTACGGCTTCCGCAACGAGATCATCCACCTGGACGACGTCCGCGACCGTCTAATGGACGTCATGGAAGAGGTCGTGCTGCAAAAGGTGCAGCAGTTCAGCACGTTTCACGCGACTCCCTACGAGTGGAACGCCCGCGGCCTGGCGGACTGGGTGAACATGAACTTCCCCATCGGCCTGCCCGAAGAGCAGGTGGTCCAGATCGCCGAGAAGGGCCAGGAAGCGCCGATTCAAGGCTCGTTCTTCGATGGTCTGAGTCCCGCCCAGTACGCCGTAGCCCAGCACCTCATCAAGAGCATTCGCGAAGCGTACGAACTGAAGGTGAGTTTCGAGCAGGCGGACGCGCTCAAGGCCGTCGAGCGGTATACGATCCTGAGCGCCATTGACCGGCTCTGGCAGGAGCACCTTTACAACATGGACAGCCTGCGGAACAGCATCGGGCTGCGCTCCTACGGCCAGCGCGATCCGCTGATCGAGTACAAGGTCGAGGCGTTCAAGATGTTCGACGAGTTGATGGTCAACATCAAGACGGAGATCTGCCACAACATCTTCCGCAGCGCCTCGAGCCTGATGGCGTTCGAGCAGTTCCTGCGCAACCTGCCCAAGCTGACCGTCCACCAGCAGGCCAGCGCGTTTGGTCAGCCCACGGCCCAGACCCAGACGGCTCCCGAGCCGCCCGCGCCCTCCAAGAAGGCCAGCGACATGGTGAGCGAAGCCAGCGAGGCCATGGCCAAGGCAAAGCCGGCCCGCCTGGGACCGAAGGTCGGACGCAACGATCCCTGCCCCTGCGGGAGCGGAAAGAAGTACAAACATTGCTGCGGCGCCTGATCCGGAGCCCCGGTCGGATTTTCCGCCGCAGGGACGAGTCAAGGAGAGGCTGCAGAACGGCCCCACTTGGTTGTCTGGCCAATGCGGCGGAACCTATGGCTATGCTATTTGGGCAACGCTCTGAAGAACATCCAGTTCTTCGGAGCGTTAACCTTGCCGTACTTCTTCGATTGGACGGGCATTGACTTCACTCGCATCTTCTGGCTTCAGGCGTGGTTCGTCGGCTGGACGTTTCTGCTGGAAATCCCCACCGGGGTGGTGGCGGATCGTTACAGCCGAAAGCTCTCGGTAGCGCTGGGATGTCTGGCGGTTGCCGCGGACCTGGCGTTCTTTGGCCTCACACGCTCCTACACCTGGCTCTTCGTCGGCGAGTTCATCGGGGCCATGGGCTTCGCCTTGATCTCCGGCGCCGACAAGGCGCTGCTCTATGACAGTCTCAAGGAACTGGACTTGGCGGATCAAGCCCAGCGCGTGTTCGCCAGGTATGAAATCGCCGGTCTGGCAGGTCTGCTGACCTCGTTTGTCGGCGGCTCCGTCCTCGTCACCCAGTGGCGCTATCCGGAGGGTTTGCCCCGGACCTTCCTGCTGAGCAGCTTCGCGTTGGTGCTGGCGGCGGTGATCTTCCTGGCGATGCGAGAGCCGGCCAGGGCCAAACCCACGCTGAATCCGCTCGCGCAGGGTCTGCACGGGTTGCGGTCCCTGTTCATCCATCCGCGTTTGCGGCGCTACACCGCCAACCTGGTGCTGGTAGGCGGGGTCACGTTCTTTGTGTTCTGGTTCTACCAAGCGATCCTGAAGCAGGTTGGCGTGGGAGTGGGATGGTACGGTGCGGTAGCCTCCGCAGGAAATCTTGCCGCTGTGCTCCTGCTCGCCGCCGTCCGGCCGATGGAACGGTACCTAGGACTCCGCCAACTCCTGTTCTGGTCGGGGGCGTTGCCGGGTCTGGTGCTCATCGGCCTCGCCCGGCCACCCAGCGCTTTCTGGGCGGTCGCAGGCATTCTCGCGGTCATCGCGTTCAAGATGTTGCGCGTCCCCCTCCTCACGGCCCTCATCAACCGCGACATCGAGAGTGACCATCGGGCCACCGTGTTGTCGGCCATCTCGTTGCTCGAGAAGGCCGTGATCGGCCTGCTCTACCTGGCGGTCGGTCCGCTCGCGGATCGCTCGCTATCGCGTGCGCTGGTGGTGCTGGGAATCCTCGGTCTCGGCTTTGCGCTGACGGCACGACTTCAGCCAGACGACCTGCACAGTACCGCCCACCCGCGCCCCGCCCCCCACGAAGGTTGACCCCGGCGGCCGCACCCAAAGCGTCCATGCACTCCAGGCGCGACGCATATCCACAACCACATCCGCCTCCAACGGGCGAGGCTCGCCGGCGAGCCAGGCGAAATGCACAAGCCAAAAAAGAAGTGACAGACAGCAGGCTTTCCAGCTTAAATGTCGGTTCCGGGCCGCGGGGTCGGGCCGGGATGGCAGCGTAAAGCGGCCATGATGCGTGCATGAAGATCGATCAGAAGACAGTACTCAAATTGGGTCTGCCCAAAGGCAGCCTGCAGGAAGCCACCATCGAGAAGATGGCCAAGGCCGGCTTCAACGTGCAGGTCAGCAGCCGATCGTACATCCCTTATGTGGACGATCCGGAGCTCGAAATCCGCTTCATTCGCGCGCAAGAGGTTAGCCGCTATGTCGAGCATGGGTACTTGGATGCCGGCATTACGGGCTATGACTGGATTCAGGAGAACGCCTCCAAGGTCCATGAGGTGGGCGAATTTCTCTTCAGCAAAGCCACCCGTCAACCCGCCCGTTGGGTGTTGGCGGTACCGGAAGACTCCCCCATCAAGACGCCCAAGGACCTGCAGGGCAAACGCCTGGCCACGGAAGTGGTCAACCTCACCAAGCGGTATCTGAAGAAGCACGGGGTCAAGGCGCAGGTGGAGTTTTCATGGGGAGCCACGGAGGTCAAGGCGCACGAACTGGTGGACGCCATCGTCGAACTGACGGAGACAGGCTCATCCCTGCGCGCCAACAAACTGCGGATTGTTGACACCCTCTTGGTGTCCACCCCCCGCCTGATTGCCAACGTGCAGAGCTGGAAAAACGGCTGGAAGCGGCAGAAGATCGAAACCCTCGCCATGCTCCTGAAGGGCGCCTTGGAGGCCGAGGCCAAGGTGGGCCTCAAGATGAACATCGCCGAAAAGAACTTGGCGAGCCTGCTGCACAGTCTCCCGGCCTTGCGTAATCCCACGATTTCCAACCTCAGCCAACCGGGCTGGGTCGCCGTCGAGTCGATCATCGACGAGTGCGTCGTCCGCGAGTTGATTCCCCAACTCAAGGCGGCCGGCGCGGAAGGAATCATCGAGTATCCCCTCAACAAAGTGGTGTATTAAGGACACAGCAGTACTATGGGTTCATTGAAGAAACGCCGGAAAGCGAAGATCAACAAGCACAAGCGCCGTAAGAAGCTTCGCGCCAACCGCCACAAGAAGCGCACTTGGCAGAAGTAACGTTGCCGTAGAGCACGGCTTCGCACGATTTGCAGAGGGCGCAGCTCCGCCTCGGAGCTGCGCTCTGTTTTGCATTGGCGGCTTCGGATGAGGCGCTGGATTTCTATCGTCACGCTGGCCTTGCTGGGCTTGCTCGCCTTGGGCGGGTGTGTCTCCGGCGGTCGAACCTCGTCCGTTCACCGGGGCGCATCGCACTCCGGTCGGGACATGGCCTCGGCTGCCGAGACGGAGCGCCGCATCCGGGCTCACGCCCATTTTGCGACCGGCACCATATACGACCAGCAGGGGGACGCCGCCAAGGCAGAGGAGGAGTACCGCCAAGCGGCGGAAGCGGATCCCGCCAACGAGGGTTTGGTGGTCGACCTGGCCGGGCGGCTGATCCAGCACGAAGCTTTCGACCAGGCGGGAGAGGTGCTAAGCCGTTCGGCGGCGCGCCCGGAAGCCAGTGGACTTGTCCATGGCTGGCTGGCCTTGGTGCGAGTCCGTCAGAGTCGGGAGGCCGAAGGTCTGGCCTCGGCGCGGCTGGCGATACGCAAAGCGCCCAAGCTGCTGCTGGGCTATCAGGTCGCCGTTCAAGTGCTCTTCAAACGGAAGGACACGAAGGAAGCCCTGCGCCTGCTGGATCAGGCGGCACGCGAACCGGAAGTGGACAGCGTGTTTCTGGCCGACCTCGCCGGGCTCCTGGGTGGCGCCCAACTGTTGAAGGATCTGAAGCCGGAGGAAGCGGTCCCGCGCATGAAGGCGGTGCTCCACCGCGCCTCGCAGCTCAAACCTGAAGATCCGGCGGTACTGCGCAAGATGGCCGAAACCTACCGGGCGATCGGCGACCTGCAGCGGGCAACCGAGCTCTTGGGCGAACTGATTCGCAAGCTGCCTGCGCAGGCGCCGATGCTGCGTCCGGCCTTGCGTGAGGAACTGTTCCAACTCTACCTGCGCACGGGAGATCGCAAAGGTGCGGCGGAGCAACTCAAGGCACTGCTCCAAGACAACCCGACCAATCCCCAGCTCAACTTTTTGCTGGGTGGGATGGCCGCGGAGGACAAGGACTTCAAGGTGGCAGAAGGCTATCTGGAGAAGGCCATCCTGTTCAACCAGGAGCTTGAGCCGGCCTACTACGAGCTGGCGGCGGTCCGCCTCTCCTTGCGCGAACCGGAAAGGGCGCTCGAGATCCTCATCCGCGCCCGGGACCGGTTCCGTCCCGGCTTCGTGATGGAGTATTATACGGCCATGGCCAACATGGCGCTGAAGCGCTACGAGGAGGCGGTCAACCGCCTGACTTCGGCCGAGTTGCTGGCCAAGAACTCCGAACCCGACCGGCTGACCGCCATGTTCTACTTCCAAGTCGGCGCCGCGCACGAGCGGGCCGGCCACCTGCCGGAGGCCGAGCGCGCCTTGAACCATGCCCTGGAACTCGCTCCCGACGACACCGAAACGCTGAACTACCTGGGCTACATGTGGGCGGACAAAGGAATCCGGCTGGACGAAGCCAAGGCCCTCATCGAGCGGGCGCTCAAACAGGAGCCCAGGAACGCCGCCTTTCTGGACAGTCTGGCCTGGGTGCTGTTCCGCCAGCGGAAGTACGATGAAGCACTTGTCCAGATGGAGACCGCCTTGGCAAACCTCAAGGAACCCGACGCCACGATCTACGACCACTACGGGGATATTCTCGCGGCCCTGAACCGAATGGACGAAGCCCGGAAAGCCTGGGCCAAGTCGCTTGAATTGGAGGCCAACGACGAGGTCCGCCGAAAGCTGGAGGGCAAGCCCTCCGGCGACCACTAATTTCGTGAAATTCCGCCACCGCCACCACTACACCCCGGATGAGGCCACCGCGTTGATCCCCGAACTGGAACGGTGGATCGCTTCGGTTCGCCGGGCCACCGTGCTCTGCGAAGCCCACGGACAGGCCTTGCAGGGCAAGCTCGCCCGCGGGGAGGACGCCGGCGGGCCGAACGCCAACGCCTGGGCCCGTTACCAAGCGGAACTGGTGACACTGCGCAAGGCTTGGGCCCGGCGGGACATCCAGCTTCTGGACTGGCGGCAAGGGACGGTCGGGCTGCCCGGTTTTGTTTCAGGGAAGGAAGTGCTCCTACATTGGGAAGCAGGACAAAGTGAAGTGAGACACTGGCAACCCCTGAGCGCTCCGGCGGAGGTTTGAGTCGCCCAGCCCCGGCGCATTATATTGTTGGCCATGAAGACGATGCGTGGCGAATCAAAGGAATGTAACTTTTTTTGAACACCTTTGCAGAATGTGGTCTAATGCAGTGGCAGGCTTGCCAAAGGGTGTACAACCTAGGGCGCAAGCAGTGCCCCAAGTGCTAATGATGGCGCAACGCAGTGCATGACGAGTGTGACACATGATTAAGGTTGAACAATTGACAAAGCACTTCGGCCCCAAGGTCGCTGTGAACGGCGTATCGTTCACGGTCGAGCGTGGGGAAGTGCTGGGTTTCCTCGGCCCCAATGGGGCCGGCAAATCCACCACCATGCGGATGGTGACCGGCTTCATCCCTCCCTCGGCCGGCCGGATCACGGTCGGAGGGTACGACATGGTGGAAAACCCTCTGCCTGCCAAGCGCCTGATCGGCTACCTGCCGGAAAACGCCCCCGCCTACACGGACATGACGGTGGAGGGATTCCTCGCCTTCACCGCGGAATTGCGCGGACTGCGCGGGCAGGACAAATTGCGCGCCGTCAACCGGGCCATCGAAATGTGCTTCCTGGAAAACGTGCGCTGCCAAAGCGTGGAGACGCTCTCCAAGGGCTACCGGCACCGGACTTGTTTCGCCCAGTCGATTATCCACGACCCGCAGGTCCTGGTGCTGGACGAACCCACGGACGGTTTGGACCCCAACCAAAAGCACGAGGTGCGCACCCTGATCCGGCGCATGGGCGAGAAGAAGGCCATCGTCTTCTCCACCCACATCCTGGAGGAAGTGGACGCCGCCTGCACCCGGGCGATCATCATCGACCGGGGTCAGATCGTAGCCAACGGTACTCCGCAGGAATTGCGCCAGCGTTCCGACTATGCCGGCGCCGTTTCCCTCCGCCTGCAAGGAGTCGAGGCGGGACAGGCCTTGGGGAAGCTCCAGCAGTTGCCCACGGCACGGCGCGGCGCGGTGGTGCGGCAGGAAAACGGGGTAGCCCACCTGCGCCTCTTGCCGCAACCGTCCGCCAAGCAGGGGGAACTCGAGGCGAGCATTTACGAACTGGCGGTGCGCGAGCACTGGAAACTAACCGAACTTAAGGTGGAAGAAGGACGATTGGACGAAGTATTCCGCAGCATCACCCTGCCGGACACCAAGCGGGTCGAGGAGAAGGAGGCGAAATGAGCGCGCAAGTGGAAACCATGCAAGGCCAGGCGCCGGAGAACGGCGCGATCAGCAACATTCTCACCATCGCCAAACGCGAGTTGAGCGGCTACTTCGCATCGCCAGTAGCCTACGTGTTCATCGTTATCTTCCTGCTGCTCGCAGGCTTCTTCACGTTCATGGTGGGGGGGTTCTTCGAGCGGAACGAGGCTTCGCTGGCCTCCTTCTTTGTCTGGCACCCCTGGTTGTACCTGTTCCTGGTTCCGTCCGTGGGCATGCGGCTGTGGTCCGAGGAACGGCGGTTGGGCACCATCGAACTGCTGCTCACGATGCCGATCACTGCCTGGCAGGCCATCCTCGGCAAGTTCGTCGCCTCCTGGGCGTTTCTGGTGCTGGCCCTCGCGCTCACCTTCCCCCTGGTTGTCACGGTGGGCATTCTGGGCAGCCCGGATATGGGGATTATCTTTTGCGGGTACGTGGGCAGCGCGTTGATGGCCGGCGCTTACCTGGCAGTCAGTTGCATGACCTCGGCGATCACGCGCAACCAGGTCATCAGCTTCATCCTCGCCGTGGTGGTGTGCCTGCTGCTGATCCTCGCCGGCTGGCCGCCCGTGACCAACCTGTTCGTCAAGTGGGCACCGAACTGGCTGGTGGAAGGCGTCGCCGCGTTCAGTGTCATGCCGCATTTTGAGGGCTTCCAGCGAGGCGTTCTTGACTCCCGGGACATCCTCTTCTTTGTACTGGTGATCGCCTTTTCGCTCTTCACCACCGGGGTCATCATCCGCAGCCATCGCGCGGGCTAATTCAACCTCACGATTCGCAATCGGTAACGATTTCCAGCCATGAGTGCAACGAACCGCAAATGGGAACCGCTGGTGTACTCCGGTATCGGCGTCGCCGCGATGTTTCTGATCCTCCTCGCCGTCGGCGTCATTCTCAGCGCCGCCAAGGTCCGCGTGGACCTCACCGCCGAGAAACTGTACACCTTGTCCGACGGCACCAAGACGATCCTCAAGAAGATCGATACGCCGGTCGTCATCCGCTACTACTGCACCCAATCCGAGAACGACATGCCGGTCATGCTCAAGACTTACGCCAAGCGGGTGGAAGACCTGCTGGCGGAGTACCGGCAGGCTTCCGGCGGCCGCATCGAGATTCAGAAGTTCGATCCGCAGCCGGACTCCGACGCTGAGGACTCCGCCAAGCTCGACGGGGTCGAAGGCCAATCCCTCAGCTCGGGAGCCGTGCTAAACCTCGGCGAGAAGGTCTATCTCGGGCTGGCTGTCGCCTGTCTCGACGAGAAGATCGCCCTCCCCTTCCTCGACCCCAGCCGTGAAAAGTTGCTCGAGTATGACCTGACTCGCGCCATCGCCCGGGTAATCAATCCGCAAAAGCAGAACATCGGCATCATGAGCGCGCTGCCGATCATGGGGCAAATGAACCCCATGATGATGCAGATGGGTCAGGGCCAGCAGGAACCGTGGGTGTTCGTCTCGGAGTTGAAGCGCGATTTCAACGTCAAGAAGATCGAAATGACCGCGGACAAGATCGATGACGACATCCAAGTGCTGGTGCTGGTGCATCCGTCCGGCATCACCGACAAGGCCCAGTATGCGCTCGATCAGTTCGTCCTGCGCGGCGGCAAACTGCTGGCCTTCCTCGATCCCCTCTCCGTCGTGGACAGCCGCAACCAGATGGGCGGCATGCAAGCCATGATGCAACGGGCCGCCTCCGGCGGTTCCAACCTCGACAAGCTGCTCAAGGCGTGGGGCGTGGAATTCGATGTCAGCAAAGTTGTCGCCGACCGCAATTACGTGACGCAATTGCGCCGCGGCGACCGGCCCGCGCCCGAACCCACCTGGCTGTCGCTTAATACCGAAGCCATCGACTCCGCCGATCCGGTGACCAGCCAGATCGACGGGCTGCTCCTCCCCTTTGCAGGCGTCTTCTCGGGAACGCCCGCCACCGGGCTCAAGCAGTCCGTGCTGCTCAAGACCTCCGGCAACTCGCAGGGCGTGGACAAGATGATGGCGCAGTTCGGGGGAGACACCTCCAAGGACTTCACTCCGTCCGGCAAGGAGCAGCCCCTGGCCATCCGCCTGACGGGCAAGTTCAAGACCGCCTTTCCGGACGGCACACCCGCCGAGAAGGCCGAGGACAAGGCCGACGCGGACAAGGACAAACCCGATGCCAAGACCGCCCAGAGTGAGTCGCTGAAGGAATCGAAGACCGACGGCGTGGTCATACTCGTGGGCGACAGCGACATGCTGTATGACCAATTCTGCGTGCAGGTGCAGAACTTCTTCGGGCAGAAACTGGTGAGCCCCTTCAATGGCAACCTGAACTTCGTCCAGAACGCCGTCGAGCAGTTGATGGGTGACGTCGCGTTGATCGGGGTGCGCAGCCGGGCGGTGCAGAACCGGCCCTTCACCCTCGTACGCAAGATTCAAGCCCAAGCGGAGGATGCCTACCGCGACCGGCTCAAGAAACTGGAGCAGGACTTGACCGAGGCCCAGCAGAAGGTCAACGACCTGCAGCGGAGCAAGGAGAAGAACCAACGCGCCATTCTCTCGAAGGAACAGCAGGACGAAATCAAGAAGTTCCAGCAGAAAGAGTCCGCGGCCAAACGCGACCTGAAGGAGGTCCGGAAGCAACTGCGCCGGGACATCGATGCGCTGGAAACCAAACTCAAGTGGGTCAATATCGCCGGGATGCCGCTGCTGGTAACAGTGGCGGGAATCAGCCTGGCAGTGCTTAAACGCAAGAAGACAGCTGCCAAATGAACCGCAAGCAACTTCTCTACATTATCGTCGCGGTGATCGTGCTGGGCGGAGCTGGCTTGCTCGTGCGCCAGCAGAGCACCGCCTCCTACCGCACCACGCAGGGTCGCATGGGGCAAAAGGCCTTGGGCGACTTCGATCTGAACGGGGTGGCGCAGGTCTCGATCCAGGGCGCCACGAACCGCATCAGCCTCTACCGCACCAACGAAACGTGGCTGGTGCGCGAGCGCGACTACCGCGCCAGCTTCAGCGAGATCAGCGACCTGATTCGCAAGCTTTGGGAACTGAAGGTGGTCCAACCTGTCAACGTCGGCGCTTCCCAACTTCCCCGCTTGGAGCTGATCCCGCCCGACAAGGGCGAGAAGGCGGGCACCTTGGTGGAACTGCGCGCCGAAGACGGCAAGGTCGTTCGCTCGGTGCTGCTGGGCAAGAAGCACATGCGCCAAGCGGCCGCCCCCTCCCAGTTCGGCGGCGATGAAGGCTGGCCCGACGGTCGATACGTCATGGTGGACGGCCAGACCAATTCCATCAGCTTGGTTTCCGAGACCTTCGCGAACGTCGAACCGAAGCCGGAACAATGGTTGGACAAGGACTTCTTCAAGGTTGAGAAGCTCAAGTCCGTGGTTGTGACCCATCCTGTCGCCACCAATAGCTGGAAACTCGCCCGAGAAACCGAGACCAGCGAGATGAAACTCCAAGACCCCCAGGGCGAGGAGAAGCTCGACGCAAGCAAGGCTTCGGGCGCCGGCAGCGCCCTGTCCTATCCGAGTTTCACCGATGTGGCAGTGGACGCCAAGCCGGAATCCACCGGGTTGGATAAGGGCATCACGGCTCAACTCGAAACCTGGGATGGCTTCTCCTACACCGTCAAGATCGGTGACAAGACCGGTGAGGACAACTATTACCTGACGGTCGCGATCAGCGCGAACCTCCCCAAGGAACGCACCCCCGGCAAGGACGAGAAACCGGAAGACAAAGAGAAGCTCGACAAAGAGTTCAAGGACAAGCTCGAGAAGTGGAACGAGAAACTCAAGACCGAGCGCCGTTACGAGAACACGGTCTATCTGGTCTCGAAGTGGACGGTGGACCCGCTCTTGAAGACCCGCCATGAACTCATGGCAGAGAAGAAGGCCGAGCCCACCACCGAAGCCCCCGCCGCCTCGGTGCCTGCGGAGGTGATTCCTGCAGGAGGCATCCCACCCCTTCCGTCCGCTCCAGACGGGGATCAGTGAGCGGGACCCACGCGACCATCAACAATTAGCGCGCCAGCCTCCAACCGACCGTTGGGGGCTGCTGCGTTCAGGCAGCCCCGTTCAACCACGGTTCTTTGTCCCAACAACTCCCGATGACGCAAAGGGCAGCAGCGTCGAGCGGAACCGTCCGCCCGTGTGGATTGCTCCCAAGTCGTCCAAAATGCAGGTTCTCACGGCGGGTGCTCTCTGCTACCGTTGCCCCGGTATGCACAGGAACTTCGCTCGATGGCTGGCCGCCCCCGCCCGCGCAACCCTTCTGCTGCTCGGTATCGCCCAGGCCGCCTCAGGATTTGAAGCCTCTCCCTCGCCCTCCGCACCAACGGCGAGCTGGATGACCAATCGTCCGTGGTCTGACCCGGCGTTCTTCCCCACCGCCGTCTGGCTGCAAGCTCCCCACAACGCGGCCCGATTCAAGGAGGCGGGAATCAACCTCTATGTCGGTCTCTGGAAGGGGCCGACCGCAGAGCAACTTGCCCAACTCTCCACCGTCGGCATGCCGGTCATCTGCGAGCAGAACGAGACCGCCCTTCGCGATCCCCATCGTGAGATTGTGGCAGGTTGGATGCACGGGGATGAGCCCGACAATGCGCAGTCCTTGCCGTTGCTCAACCGTTACGGCGACCCCATCAAACCGGAGAAGATCGAAGCCGACTACCGTCGGCTGCGAGCCGCCGATCCCTCCCGCCCCGTGCTACTCAACCTGGGCCAGGGCGTGGCATGGGATCAGTGGATCGGCCGGGGTGTCCGGCGAAATCACCCCGAGGACTATCCTCTCTATGTGCGGGGCTGCGACATTGCGTCGTTCGACATCTACCCGGTCACCCATGACCGCGAGCCGGTGGCCGGCAAGCTCGAGTTCGTAGGCCGGGGGGTGGCGCGACTCATTCAGTGGACGGAAGGACGCAAGCCCGTCTGGGCCTGCATCGAGTGTACCCACATAAGCAACCCTGAACGCAAAGCCACGCCGGAACAAGTGCGATCCGAGGTCTGGCTGGCCCTCACGCACGGGGCACGCGGGCTCATCTACTTCGTTCACGAGTTCAAGCCGAAGTTCATTGAGGCAGCCTTGTTACAGGATCCGGTGATGTTGGCCGCCGTCACGAAGATCAACGCCCAAGTCCGAGCACTCGCCCCGGTGTTGAACTCCCCCACCCTGCCGGAGGCCGTCAGTTTCCGAACCGACGATCCGCAGGTCCAACTCGCAGTCATGGCCAAGTCCCACGCCGGAAGCTTGTGGATCTTCGCTGTGTCCCAAAGCGCCAAACCGTGCCATGCCACCTTCAGATTGAAGGCTCCCTCCGGCCGCTCGCAAATCGAGGTGTTGGGTGAGCCGGGCGGCCGCCCGTTGCGCGAAAACGGGTGGGAGGACGATTTCGGGCCCTACGGGATCCGCCACTACCGTCTGCCTCTGCCGACTACCGGTGGTTAGGCGGCTCTTCCGGTGTGGCCACCCGCGGCCACACCACGTCTTGGTTGCCCCAAAGCCCGCGAAAATCAGACGGGGCTCCATCCACATTGCCGCCATCGTCTTTGCCATTGTCGCCTACCGAATAGAGGAGAAAATCCCCGGACTCCAGCGGGCGATAGCAGAATGGCCGTCCGGAGAAGAGGTCCCGGGGCAGCCCGTCGAGAAAGCGCGGCACGAGCGACGCCAAGGCAGGAGGCAGACTGCCCTGCGCCAGTTGGTATCTCCGGATTGCCACCGCCGTCACAGCGAGATGGGCTCGTGTCTCGATCTCCACCGCCGCTGCACCGGTGCGGCGGCCGGAAGCGATCAGGGGTGTGACCAGATAGCGCAGCTTGTCGTAGGATCCGTCGATCCGCTCCCAGCGGCGGGTTTCGTCTCTCCGTGTTGCTTCGCCCCACTCGATCTGCCCGGCAGCCAGACCGCGCAACGCGTCGGCGGACGACTGCAGGCTGCGACTGTAGAAGAGCTGGTCATGGTAAGACCACAGGAACCTCCAAGCGAGCACACGAACGGCGTGGTGGATGGCGGCGGCCTGAACCTCAACCAACTCTCCCCAACCAGACGGGAGCGAACCGGGGTTCCTGACTCCGCCCATGGCGCCAATCAGGTCCTCAGCCCCGCCAAAGCCGGATCGCGTCTGGTCGAAGTAAGCGCCATTGAGCACTCTCTCCGCCTCCATCGCCCGGGCGGAGTCTTCGAGGTAATGCAGCCCTGCCATCAACCGCTGAAGTCGGGCCAGTTGTTCCTCTGACCACCCGTCTTGCCGCGTCGCTTCCCAGGCGACTCCGCAGAGCTGGTTTCCCACGATCGACCGCAGCCACTGAAACATCACCAACGGCTGGTCGCGCAAGGCCCGGTCAACCCCCTCAAGGAGCATCAGGCGGCGAAGCGCCAGCTCGGGATCATGATCGTGCATGGCCAGCAACGCCTCCGCCGCCAGCGTTTGGCTGGCCGCGCGTCCGGGCTGCAGCAGGGCGGGAAAGAAGCTGCGCCAAGCATTGGTGTAGTCCACCACCAGGGCCACGTTTGCCTCCACCAGATTCGTGCGAAGCGCCTCCAAGTGCGGCTCAATCTGGGCCGTCAGGGAACGCAGGTAGTCCCACGAGTTGGTGCGATCCTGCCAGTCAACCCATTGGTCTTCCCGCGAAACCACTCTGGCCCTGCCCGCGCGGACCTGCCGCATGGCCGGGGGAACGGACGTGCCGAGGCTCGCATTGGCCAGCAACATGCCGGCCTCGACGCCACTGATGAAGCCAGCCTGGCGGCCACTGGCGACCGGGGCCAGATCCTGGAGTGTCACCTTGCCACCCCGCCCCCGCACCTCGCGCTCCCAAGCACGAAAAGCGATCAGGCCACGGTAGCGCTCGACCAAGGCGGCCACTGTCAAGACCAAGACAATGCCACCGAGGAGGATCCACCGTCGCTGCGACCGCCATCGGGCCATCATTTCGCCTTTCCCAGAGCCGCCGGGCGCGGGATACGCGCTCGTTCAGGCCTTGAGGAAGAAATTCCGCTGCTTCTCGGAAATGGGCATGCCCAGCCGCTCCATGACCTGGAGCATGTCTTCCCAGACTTTGCGCTTTTCCGTCATCGCTTGGTTGCGCAGCAAATAGGCAGGGTGGTAGGTGGGCATCAACGGGAGCCCGCGCCACATCCTCCACTTGCCACGAAGCCGCGTAATCCCCTCCGTCTTGCCCAGCAGGCCCTCCACGGCGGTGGCCCCCAGTGCCACCAAGACCTTGGGCCGGATGATTTCAATCTGCTCGGCCAGATACGGCAGGCAGGTCACCATCTCGGAGGGGGTCGGTTTGCGGTTGCCCGAAGACTGCCCCGGCGTGTCGGGGCGGCACTTCAGGATATTCGCAATGTAAACCTGCGACCGGCTCAATCCCATCGCCAGAATGATCTTGGTGAGCAACTGCCCGGCTGCACCGACAAACGGCTCCCCTTGCGCGTCTTCATCCGCGCCCGGGGCCTCCCCCACGAACATCAACTCGGCCAACGGCGTACCCACCCCAAAAACCACCTGTGTCCTCGACGCCGCCAAATGCGCGCACTTGGCACACGGCAATACCCGGGCTCGCAGGGCTTCCAGCGCAATGGGTTTTTCTTGGGCCGACAGGGCCGGGCGGGTATCGATGGGGTCAGTAGAGGCAACGTGCATGGCGGGTACAGGAGCGGTTCGGTCGGCGGGCGAGAGCTTGGCGGGGGCACTTGGCTGAGGGGTGAAGGCCGGAGGACGAATCACCAGGGTATCCGCGGTTGCCGTAGCCACCATCGGCGCTGCGGTCGCCACGCCCGGAGGCTTCGACCCGGCGGTTCTGCTTCCACCCGCTGGCGCTGCCGCCGGAAGGGAACCCGAGATGGCCCGCAGGGCTTCAGGCGAGACTCTCACCTGCTTCACGCCCCGGCGACGAAGTTGCTCCAAATGCCGGACCGTCGCCTCCAGCAAATTTTGGTACGCATCAGCCATAGCGCGTCAAAGTCTGGTCCGATCGTTGGCCAATTGGTGCCATATCCCTGGCCTCAGGCCCGTCGCCCCAACCGCTCGAGTAGCCGGGTATGGATGTTGCCAAAACCGCCGTTGCTGAAGATGCAGACCACGTCACCCCCTCGTGCCTCACGCGCGATATGATCGAGGATGGCCGGCACGTCCGGCAGGTAATGCGCCGGTTTGCCGCCGGTCGCCAGATCATTCATCAAACGCGCGGGGTCAAGCCTTTCGGATGGCGCCAGCAGTTCCAACCGGGCGACTTGCGCTATGACCACCGCATCGGCGTCCTGGAAGGCGCCCGCCAACTCGTGCTGGAAGACGTTGCGGCGTGTCGTGTTCGTGCGTGGCTCGAAGACGCCCCAGAGCCGCTGGCCAGGGTACTTCAGCCGCAGCGCTCGCAGGGTTTCCCGAATGGCGGTGGGATGGTGGCCAAAATCATCGATCACGACGACGCCGCCCGCGATGCCCTTGACCTCCATCCGCCGACATACCCCTTTGAAGGTATCGAAAGCGGACTGAATCTGGTGGTTCTTGAGGCCGCAATGCTTGGCGCACGCCACCACCGCCAGGGCGTTGCGCACGTTGAACTCTCCAACCAGGTTCAGATGGAACTTGAAGCTGGGGATCTCAAACTCCGACGCGGTCGCTCCCATCCGCACGTTCATGCCGCGAAAGGCGTTCGCTTCCCCCAAGCCGAACCGTCTCACCGGGCAATGCTGAACGTCCAGCAACGGGGCAAGGTTCTGGTCATCCCCATTCGCCAGCAGCAATCCATTGCGCGGCACCAAGTTGATGAACCGGCGAAAGGCGGTCTGGATGGCGGCCAGGTTCTCGAAGATATCCGCGTGATCGAATTCGAGGTTGTTGATGATCGCGACTTCGGGCAGGTAGTGGACGAACTTGCTGCGCTTGTCGAAGAACGCGGTATCGTATTCGTCTCCCTCGAGGATGAACCACTCGCTCTCCGTGAACCGCGCCCCCTGGCCAAGATTCGTGGGAATGCCCCCGATCAAGTAGCTGGGATTCAAGCCGTTGTGCTCAAACACCCAGGCCAGCAACGAAGTTGTCGTGGTCTTCCCGTGCGTCCCCGATACCACCAGCGACCGTTTGCCGCGGATGAAGTACTCCTTCAGCAGTTCCGGCAGCGAGCAGTACCGCAGTTTGTGCTCCAGCACGGCTTCAGCCTCGGGATTGCCCCGCGAGATTGCATTGCCAATCACCACCAAGTCCGGTCGGTGCGCCAAGTTCGCTTCCGAATAGCCGGTCATCACCTCGATCTGCCGCTCCGCCAAGAAGGTCGACATCGGCGGATAGACGTTCTGGTCGGAGCCGGTCACCACCAGGCCCTTTTCCTTCATGGCTGCCGCCACCGACGCCATGGCCGTGCCGCAGATCCCGACGAAATGTACGGACTTGATCGCCGAATACATACCTTCACTATGGCGAAGGCCCGGCTCCAGCAAAAGATCAATCCGTGCCTGCTGCAAAGGAAGTCCGCTCCCGGAACAAGGTGACTCAACGCGGCATCGCGGCCGAAGCAGCGGCGTGCCTCCCCTCGCCCACTTCAATGTGCAGTTGAGCAGTGGCGCGTTCGCCGCGTTCGTTCGCGCGTTCCACCCGGGGGAAGTAGTGCCCGGCGCGGGCGAAGCGATGCGTGGTGACGGCATAGCCGTCCTTGGCATGTACCTCCTTGTTGCCATCCGACTGCACCTGCACCAGCGGCGTACCGTCACCGAAGTCCCAGGTTTCGGCCCCGTACTGGGTGCGGAACGTGCGCACCTTGAACGTGACCTCATCTCCGACGTGAATGCCGTCCGTAGGATGGCACGCCGCGTGAATGGTGGGCGGGACCTGGTTGGTCGCACGCGGGTCGACGACCTGCACCACGGCGAAATCCCACGCGGCGTTGCCTCGCTCGTCCGTCACCTTGAGCCGCTCGCTGTAGGTACCGGGTTTGGGATAGCGCCGCTCGACCACCGGGCCGGTCGCACTGGCGCCGTCGCCGAACGTCCACTCGCAGCGCGCGATACGCCCGGTCCGGCTCCAAGACTTGGTCGCGTCCAAGACGACGGTTTCGCCCACCGGCGCCAACTGGTGCGGGCGCGCGACGGCCACGAGCATGGGCCGGGTCTGGCGTTGCCAGGCTTCCCAGACGTAGGCGTAGGCATCCTGAATGCCCCATTCGCCCGAGGGTTGGCGGCTGGTGATATCGAAATGGAGGTGAGACCACCCGCCGCTGCCCCCCTCCTTGCCGAGGAGGCCCAGGCGCTGCCCCAGGCTGACCCGCTGGCCCGGCTTGACGTCGATGGTCTGCAGATGGCTGTACCGGTAATACCAGCCGCGCCCATCGAGGACGTAGATGACATCGTACCGGGCCTTGGCGGGTGAGTTGGTATGACCGGGCAGGGTGACATCCGCCGCGCTCACCACCAAGCCATCGGTCGCGGCCACCACCTCAACCAAGCCCTCCGCGCCGCCGAAATCGACACCGTAGTGGTAGTAGATGCGGCGTTCGCCGGGCATTTCGCCTCCGTCCACGAAGACAGGTTCGTTGGCCATCTGGGTGTCGTTGGCAAACCAGCGTTGGCGCGCGGGGTAACCGAAGGTCCCCGGCTGAGCCCAGGGCGAACCCGCCGGCCAGAGCCGGAAACGAGCGTCCTTGCGGATGGCCCACTGATTATCCTGTCCCGCCGGTTGGGCGTAGCCGCGCGTCACCGGGCAATCGATCTGCACCCCGCCGACCGTCACCGGCAAGTGATAGAGCGCGGAAGTAAGGGCGAGCGTCTGGCCGTCGACCTCCACCCGCGCGCAAGCCTCGCGCACCGCCTGGCGGAGCGTGTCCCGCCTCTCCTCCAGCGTCACCAGCTTGACCGTAGCCTTGCCGCCATCGGCCAAGGTCACGACCGCCGTCTCCCCGCGATCCAAATCCACCGTCCGCTCCAACGTCGGCACCGGGGCCTCGGGCGCACCGACGGCTTCGCTGGCGAAGGCCTGGTTGGGAAGCACTCCCAGCAGACCGACGAGTAACATCCCCAGACTGGGAGCGAACGCGTGGGAAGACGGACGAAGCGGGGTTGCCATATCAGGAAGACTCAGCCGTGGGTAAGTGCGGCGATCAAACTGTGCAGTGATCTCTCGTAAAGGTCTTGGTGACCCATGCAAGCGAAGCCTGCTCCCGGCGCCGCCGTTGGTCAATCCTCCCGCACCGCCGTTTACGGGTCCCCTGCCCCTCCACCGGATGGCGACCGCCGCTCCTAATCCGGCACCGAGAGGGGCCGGCCGTTGTCACGCGCGCTCAAACCCAAGATGAACGGGGCGGCACGCCGGGCCCAGTCGGCGGGTGACGGGTAGCGGGACGCCCCGCCAGCAAAGCTGCTGCGAAGCATATCGGTGTCGATGATGCCCGGATTCAGCGGGACGGCGGCCATGCCTTCGGGCAATTCCTGGGCCAGCGCTTGGGTCAACCCCTCGATCGCCCACTTGGTCGCACAATAAGGAGCCACCTCGGCCTCCGTCGAGCGTCCCCAGCCGGAACTGAGATTCACGATCACCCCCTTGCGCGCCGCCACCATCGCCGGCACGAAGCTGCGAATGGTGTTCGCGACCCCCTTGATATTGACGTCGATAACGCGGTCGAACTCCGCCCGGGTCACCTCCCAAAGGGGGCGGTTGGGATTGATGACCGCCGCGTTGTTGATGAGGAAATCCGGCGGACCGTGCTGCTCAAGGACGCGCTGGGCCCAGACCTCGACCTGCTCGGCCGCGGCCACGTCCACCACGGACAAGTCGTGGGGGGCGGGGTAGAACTCCCGCAACTCGGCCAAGGCGGCGCCATTCCGGGCGCAGCCCAACACGGTATGCCCACGCTGGGCCAACTCCTTCACCAAAGCACGTCCCAATCCACGGCTCACACCGGTCAGCACGATGTTAGATGGCGGCGTGCTCATGCTTCGGGGAAGCGGAAAGGGCAGGCGCCTTCCCTCGCCCAGCCCACATCAGTGACCGCAACTGCAGCCGTGACCGCAGGATTCAAAATCCTCCTCGGTGGGCACGCGGCCGATCTCGAGGGTCTTGGCGACGTACTTGCCGACAGAGTGCTGCAAGTGGTGAATCTGCTCCTGCGCGGCCATGAAGTTGGCGGCAACGGCGTTCTGCATCAACGCGTCCCGGCACTGGTTGAAGTCGGCGATTTCCTCGGGGCTCAAGCGCTCGCCGTGTTGCTGCTTGTGTTGCAGCGTTTCACTCTTCTCCGCCAACGCTTGGTACATCTGCTTGGCGGTCTCATCCCCCATGAAGGTCTGAATGTGCTGGCGGACGGCAAGGAAGTCCGGTTGGCTGATGATCGTGCCGCACAGTTCCTTCGTCTTCTCAGTGACGTTTTCGTTGCTCAGGTTAAAGTCCATTTATTTGCTCAGGGTTTGAGAGCCCGTACTGCTTCGCTTTCAACCTGTGACTCCTGCCCTGCACCGCGCCGGGCCGAGTTTCGATCTGAAAGCTCGTTGGCTTAGGGTAGCTTAGAATCGCCGCCGCACAAGTCCTTTGACGGACAAGTCGCGGCCGAGATCATGGCTTGGCGACGGGACCGGCAGGGGTTTCGGACACCCCCGCAGCCTTGGCGGTCGTCTCAGCTTCCTGGGCGACGCTCGCAAAATAAGGGTGCTTGGGGTTCTCGGTCAGAAAGGCCTTGTACTGCGCCAGGGCGTCCGCCGGGCGATTCAGTGCGCGCAGGTAGCGCGCCAAAGCCAATTGCAGGTAAATCCGGTGTTGCGGGCTGGGATGCCGCTGCAACGCCGCCGAATATTCCGCCAGCGCCTCCCCGCCCTGCCCTTGCGCGGCCAGGAGATCGCCCACTTTCTGGGTCAGCACGGCGCTGTTGGTCGTCTGCGGAATTTCCCGCAGGTACTTGACCATTTCCCCGGGCGGGGTGCCGATAGCCAGGTTGAGATTCACCACGCGCAGATGAGACCACTCCACCAGCGAACTGCCGGCCGCCTCCAACTTCTGGTGCAGCGTTTGCGGATCTTGCCCCATCGGCCGGTAAAGCGGGTCACCCACGACCGTGATCATCCACGACAACGTCGATTGCGAAGCATAGGCCGCCTCCCCAAAAGTAAATCGCTGGGCGATCAACCGGGAAAAGAACACCCCCAGATCGGGCGTCCCGGCCAGGAACGGTTCCTGGACGGCGCCCATTGTGGCCGCCGCGCCCTTGGCCAGTAGTGGTCCCACCCAATTGGCGGTGGCGGAGCGCAGGGTGGCCGCGCTGAACGAATGCAGATGGTATGCCACCGCCCCAGGCATGAACTCCACACTGGGCTGGGCGAAAGGGCCGGAGACGGTGCCGTCGTACCAACCGGCGTAAAGCGCGGCGTAGCGCAACGGGAATCCGGGCGGGAAGGTCGTGGGCTGCTCGTCCACCACCGTCTCGAACCCCTGTCGACGAGTGGTCCGGATCGCTTCCCGCAGCCAATCATCGCCGATCAGGTAAGATCCGTTGGTTAATCCCCGAGTGTCAAAGTACGCGTACCCCCAAAGCCCGTTGGTCTCGGCTTGGAGAGCGCGGTCCACCAATTGGCGGGCGATCTCCGGTGTGGGGCCGTCCAGGCGGGCGGTCATGAGGAGCCCGTTGGAGGGCTTCATTTCCTGGGGCTCGGTGGTCATATAGAAAGGGTTCTTCGCCGCGCCGGAGTAGAACGGTTTGGCCAGCGTCAAGGGCAGTGCCGCCAGTTCGCTGTCAACGGCGGCGTCGTTTCGCCGCATCTCGGCCGGGACCTTGTTGGTCTCCGTTTCGCTCAGGTTCGCATCGGGCAGAATCCGCACCGGCACCCCGTAACACAGCACCAAATAGCGGAACGACGCGTCAGCCATCCGGCGGATCAACTCGCCCGGCTTGCCTGGTTCGGCAGGGACGATATCTTCTGTCATCCGGAGCAACCGCCGGGACTCCAGTTCCTGCAGCAATGGCTTCTGTAGTTGCTCCAGGAATTGCGGCCGGGTCATTGCTTCGGTGGTGGGCAGGCTCAGTCCGATGATCCGGTTGGTCGCCACCCCGCGCACCGCCGCGTAGTGCTCCGCGACCTTGCGGGAATCCTCCCCTGCGGCTTCGTTGTACACCACCACCACTTCGTCACCTGGACTGACGGCGGCAGCCTCAAGCCGGTGGAAGGCCGACGCGGCACCAACCGCAGCCAGCAGCAAAGCGAAGAACCGGCCGCTGGGCTGGCCGGGCCGATGTCCGTTACGCATCTCGGGCGAGTTATCGGTTCCGTTCATCACAAGGTTACTTTAAGGCCATCGTAGGCCAATTGCACGCCGGGCGGTAGTTCCGCCTGATCGGCGTCGTGGTCATAGTCGTGGGTAAGATGGGTAAAGTACGTCCGGCCTGCGCCGATCCGTCGGGCCACCGCCAAGGCTTCATCGCGGCACATGTGGGTGGGGTGTTCCTGGGGCCGCAAAGCGTCCACCGCCAAAGCCTCTACTCCGCGCACCAGCTCGACAGCCGGCCCCGGCACCTCCTTGCAGTCGGTCAGGTAGGCGAGCAGCTTCCGGCCCCCTTGGGCGAAGAGGTAGCCGGTGCTCATGATCCGCCCGTGCGGCAGCGCCATCGGGGTCACCTCCAGGTCGCCCAGCGTGAAGGGACCGTCCACCACCCGCGGGTCCGGTTGAAAGTACCCCCGGGGAATCGGCCGGCCGTCGAAGGCGTACTCGAACACCCGCCGCAGGACCTGAAGCGTCTCCGCCGAGGCGTACACCGGCAACGGGCCGTTGCGGAGATCGCAGAAGCGCCGGCAATCGTCCATCCCCATGATATGGTCCGCGTGACCGTGCGAAACGAGGATGGCGTCCAGCCAACGAAGGTTCTCGCGCAGCGCCTGCAACCGAAACTCAGGGGTTGTGTCGATCACCAGCTTGACCGCCGGGGTCTCCACGTACAGGGAGGGGCGCAACCGATGGTTGCGCGGGTTGGCCAGAAAGGCGGGCGGGTAATCGCGCCCGATCATCGGCACCCCCTGGGAGGTGCCCGAACCGAGAAAGATGAAGGTCAAAGCCATGCCCGCGCGCCCCTCCCGTGCGATGCTCCGCCCGCGCGCGCAGATTCCCGCCGCCGCGTTGTCCGGTTTTGGTCCATCATATTTGCTTTGCTCTGCGCCCGGCCACAGGCCAAATTGGGCGGCGCAATTCTGGCCATGTTAAGCTCCTTGCGCATCAAGAATCTGGCCCTCGTAGCCGAACTGGCGCTGGAATTCCCAGCCGGCCTCGTGATCGTGACGGGGGAAACCGGCGCGGGCAAGTCCATCATCCTCGGCGCCCTCAACCTCCTGCTCGGCCAGCGCGCCGACCGCACCCTCCTCCGGGCCGGGGCGGACGCCTGCACGGTCGAAGGGCTCTTCGAACTGCGCCGGCCCAATCGGGTCCTGGCCGACCTGCTCGAAGCCCACGGCGTCGAGCCGTGCGAAGACGGCCAACTCACCGTCAAACGCTCCTTTACCGCCGCCGGCGCCAACCGCCAGTTCATCAACGGCAGCCCCGTGCCGCTGAACCTCCTGGCCGAGATCGGCGAGTGGCTGGTGGACATCCACGGCCCCCACGACCACCAGTCGCTGCTCGACACCGGCCGGCAACGCGACGTCCTGGACGCCTATGCCGGCACCGAGGCCAGCGTGACCCGCTTTGGCGAACTCGTCGGCCAACGCGCCGAACTCGTTCGCGAAAAGGAAGGCCTGGTGATGGACGAACAGGTCTATCGGCAACAGCTCGACCTCCTCCGCCACCAAGTGCAGGAGATCGGCGCCGCCCGCCTTGACCCCGCCGAGGAAGCGGACTTGGAGACTCGTTACCGCCGCGCCTCCCAATCCGTGCGCCTCCTCGAGCTGGTTCAGAGTAGCCTCAATGCCCTGGGCGAGGAGGAGTTGGGCATCACCGCCCAGGCGCGCAGCGTGGGGCGTTCCTTGCAGGAGTTGGTGCGGCTCGATCCTTCCGCCGAGCCGTTTCTGCGCCTGCATGAGCAGGCCCTCCAAAGCCTCAGCGAACTCCAAACCGAACTGGCCGGCTACGCCGACGGCATCGAGGTGGACCCCGCCCAACTCCAGGAATGGCAGGCGCGGCTCGATCTCCTCCAAAGCCTCAAGCGCAAGTACGGGCGCACCCTGCCCGAGGTGCTGGGATTTCTTGAAGAAGCCCGGCGGCGTTTGCAGCAGCTCGAATCGCGCGAGGTCGAAATGGCCCGGCTCAACGCCGAACTTGCCAAACAGGACGCGCTGATTCTCAAGGAAGGCCGCCGCCTCTCCGAGCAGCGCCGCCAGGCCATCCCCAAGCTGCGCAAGGCGGTCGTCGAGCAACTCCGCGAACTCGGTTTCCCGCAAAGCCATTTCGAGATCGCCCTCTCCCTGCTGGGCGGCGAGCACCCGGACCCAGCCGCCGCCCCGGCCCACGGCTTGGACCAGGTCGAGTTCCTCTTCGCCCCCAACCCGGGTGAACCGCCCCGCCCACTGCGCCAGATCGCCTCCTCCGGCGAAATGGCCCGCGTGATGTTAGCGCTGAAAACCGTCCTGGCCGTGCAGGACAACGTGCCTGTGCTCATCTTCGACGAAGTGGACGCGAACATCGGCGGCGAGACCGCGCGCATGGTAGGGGTCAAGATGCGGGAAATCGCGCGGCACCGGCAGGTGTTTTGCATCACCCACCTCGCGCCAGTAGCCGCCGCCGCGCAGGCGCACTACCTCGTCAGCAAGCGCATCGAGGACGGCCGAACCTTCTCCTCCATGAAACCGATCGAGCACCGCGACCGCGTCACCGAACTCGCCCGCATGCTCGGCGGCCAGAGCGACGCCGCCCGCGGCCACGCCGAGGCCCTTCTGGCTGGCTCGGACAAATAGCCTGCGCAGCCACGACTCGAAACTCGCTTTCCATCCGAGCGAGTCCGGCCAGACAAACGCCCGCCACCAGCGCCACTCCGCGCAGAGTCGGCGCAAGAAGCCGGAACGCCCCGCAAGGTTGCCGCGAGTTGTCGCATGAAAGTTGTTGTCTGAGCTTGTCGTTGCGTCTAACCTAAACACGCTTGGCGCTGGCACGGAGGCCCTTTGGTCCCCACCAGCGCGTGTATAACGTCTACAACTGGCAGGTTTAAGTATCTGCCCGTGAAGATGTTGGAGAGGTGGCCGAGTGGCTGAAGGCGGCGGTTTGCTAAACCGTTGTACGGTCAAAAGCCGTACCGGGGGTTCGAATCCCCCCCTCTCCGCCAAGCTCATCCCGCCCGGTGGGATCGGTTACGTTTCGCGCGGTATCTCCGCCCCAAGTCTCTGAAGCCCGCATGCGTTCAGCCTGGGCTCAGCGCGAGATCATCGCGCAGTTCACCATCCCCCAACTCGAACTTCCCGACCCTTGCCGCTTCCAGAAGGCGAGCGGCGCACCCCAGAGTCACACAGTCGATTGCGGAATCATATCTGACACTGATCCCTCAACTCGGAGTTCAGCTCCGCCCATTGAGAGCACCGGCGCGCTAGCGCTTGGATGTCAGTCCCACTCTCTCGAGTGGCCGGAGGGGTGATGGCAGAGCACGGCTTTGGATCCCAGTGCTGCCTCAACGCGCAAGAACTGGGAGCCAATGGGGACGCGGCCGTCCGGGCCGACCCGGATGTTGGTCCGCTGGCTCCAGACAAATGGCCACCAGGGGCACTCGGGCTTGGCCCGCAACACCAAGCGATTTTCCTTCACCGCCAGGTCCCAGACCCTTTGGGGAACCATCCCGATGGTCCTGGCTTCAGGGACCGTGTCGGCGGGCTGGCTTGGGGTGTTTACCGGCCAGACCTCTTGCACAACCTGGCGTCCAGTGACGGAGTCCTCCACGGTGAGTCGAAGAAACGAACTTGCCGTTGCGCGTCCTAAGTCCACGGATTGGCTGCTTGCGCACGTCGAAGACTTTTGCGACCTTCGCCCCCGTGACTTCGGTCCAGGTCAAGAGCGTGGGCTGAGGCCGTGCTATTGGTCTTGGTCCTTGCATATCGTTCAAGTAGCACAGGCACTGGTACAAACTCAGTTCCAGGCCAGTCAGCGCGATGCAATCTGTTGGCATTCAAGGGTTGCCGGTGTGGCGAAATGGCAGACGCACAGGACTTAAAATCCTGGGGCCGTAAAAAGCCGTGTGGGTTCAAGTCCCACCACCGGCACCATCATGCGCAAGTGGCTTCATACAAGCTCATTGCAGATCCGGATCGAGGACTGATATGACCGCTCTTGTGGCGTGTTGTCCAGAGTCTCCGAGCGCTGCGAGCTGCTCCCAACGCGCTCCAAGCCTCGCCGGTCGAAAGGTGCGCGGCTGCATAGATGCCCGGAAATCAGTCTGGGCTTCGCCGCGGTCTCTCACCAGCTTCGTGCGCCTCCTCGCCGGGGTGCTTGGCGAAAAGTGCGGAGCCGAAGCCCAGCTCGACGCTGGCGGGCCGTCGCCTTCGGGAGTCACTTGAGGCTTTCCGGATACGCAACCCCCTGCCCCGCTCTGCCCGGACGACGCTTGGCGCCGTTGCAACGACAACGATCGCACCATGCCGCCTCCGACTCCTGCGACTGCGGCGAGGGGGAGCGACCAGACTATGCACCGCGACGTGATCGGCGTGTCGTAGGTGGCCAAGGCGACGTCCGGCAGGCAGAGGAGATCCGGAGCACAGGCTTGCTGATCGCCGCGACCGCAATCCCCACCAGACACGCACACCTTGAAGACTCCGCGAGACACCCCTCTCGCGGCCAAGACCGCACGCCGCTCCCAACCGCAGCATTCAGGGTTAGTCGTTCAGTCCCACCATGCGTTCGACCGGTTGGTCTGTAAGAACCTCTTCGACCAAAGGCATCAGCCGGCCAGCTACATCCAGCCGGTCTGAAATCAGGCAGAACGGCGTCTCGGCGGAAAATGGGAAATGTCCGGGACTGAATCCCATCCCCATCTCTCCGGCCAGTTTCTGCAAGGCGGCGTGCAGCGCCGTTGGGCAGGCGACCGGATGAACTTGGCCAGAGAGTTTAGCCAGAAACTGGACGCCTTGCCTGAGCCGGGTAGCCCGCCATTCCTCGATCCATCCTCGCACTGTGGCCGGCAAAGGTTCGGCAGCGTGAACGCAGAAGAGGATGAGATCGGCCGTCATCGCTTCGCGGACAGCCGCTTCGTACAGTTCGGAATGCTCGAAGAACGCGAACTTCCACCACGTGAAATGCAGTTCGTAGTCTTCCTCCAATGCATCGGTAAGGTGATCGTAGATACGCGTCGCTCTGGAGCGGGTGGGAGCATCCGCGTAAACCACCATGATCTTCAGGCGACCGCGACCCTCGGGATCGCTCTTGCCCGCCAAATTGGAAAGCGAGACTCGGGCAGAACTCATGACATGACCGGGTTGGACCGCGAACGCAACAAGCCGAGCCTGGGTGCTGGAAGGAACACCCACCCGACTCGCACGCCGCCGGGTGAGTATACCATTCCACAGGTCGCGGACTTATGCAAACGTCTCCTGACAATTTGACGAAACCGAAGGCGAAGCTACCGTGAGTCATGGATCTAGGCCAAATAGCCGGGCTGGGAATCACCTTGGTGGTGATGCTCGCCGGACTTGCGGGCTGCGTCGTGCCGGGCATCCCCGGGACGCCGCTGATTTTGGCGGCGGCGGTAGTGCATCGCCTCGTGTTTGGCGAAGCAGGTGCCGGCGCCATCGTCCTCGGTCTCATGGCGTTGTTGGCGGTCGGTTCCCTTGCCCTCGACTACCTGGCAACGCTCTACGGCGCCCGCAGACTCGGCGCGACATGGCGGGGACTCACCGGCGCGGCTCTCGGCGCCTTGGTTGGCCTTTTCTTTGGACCCTTGGGCGTGATACTGGCTCCGTTCGTGGGAGCCACCGCCTTCGAGTACTTGGGTGGGCAGGAACTCAGGCAGGCGGGCAAAGCCGGTCTGGGAGCGTTGTTGGGCATGCTCGCCGGAGCGGTCGGCAAGGTGGCCTGCGCCCTGGCCATGATTCTCCTCTTCAGCATGGGTGTGCTGGCCAACTCGTGATCCCGACACGGCTTCGATCAATGCCCACTAACTCCAGCCAGGGAGACCGGAGCAGAAGGACAATGCCTCACCAATCGAGCCCCATTCACCCTGTTAACGCCCGGCTTGGTGTCTGGACAGACCGGGGTCGGGCCACCATCCTAGCCGCAACTTCTGGCTTGGCGCGCAAGCGCTTGAGCCCTAAGGTCGCCGCAAGTGCAGCCTGAGAATCAATCCGTGGATGCGACGCCGATGGCCGCAAGTGCCCCACCGGGTGGCGAGGCGGCCGCGTCGGAGGCGGTTGGCAGGCTGGGCAGTTCCCGGTTTGAGGCCAAGCTCGCGGTTGGGGCTCTGACCCTGCTCTTGATCGGCTGTATCCTCGTGATGCGGCCTTTCATGTCGGCTTTGATGTGGGCCGCTGTGCTTGCGTTCACGCTTTGGCCGATCCAAACCCGCCTGGTCCACTGGCTTAAGGGACGAAATACCCTGGCGGCAGGGCTCATGACGGGCGGCATAACCTTGGTGCTCGTCTTGCCGTTTCTGATCATTGGGCTGAATTTGGCGGGGGACGTTCGCGCTCTGGGGGTCGCGGTCGGGAAATGGGTGGACAAGGGGCCGCCATCCGCCCCGCCTTGGGTGGAGAAACTGCCGGTCGTCGGCAGGCAAGCCAAAGGGCTGTGGATGGATTTCACCAACGAAACCGCCCAAGTGGTGGCGCTCTTGCGGAGTGAAGAGGCGTCGCTGGCCACCAACGCGCCCCCGCTGCCGCCCTCCAAGACCGTGCATACCGGAACGGGATCGCCCACCGGAGAGCCGCAGGGGCTCGGCAAATCCAGACTGGCCCAAGCGCTGAAGCGAGCCATTTCCTCCGCCAAGAGCACCCTGCTGGCGGCCAGCTTGGCAGTGGGACGCGGCTTGATGGAGGTAGCCCTGAGCGTGTTCATGGCCTTCTTTTTGCTCCGCGACGGGGGCGTGATCGCGGACCGCGTGTCAGCCGGATTGGGGCGCATCGCCGGAAAGCGCGGCGGGCGTTTGCTGACCGTGGCCGGCAACACCGTGCGCGGAGTCGTCTACGGCATTTTGGGCACGGCGTTGGTGCAAGGCGTGGCGGCCGGGGTCGGCTTTGCCATTGCCGGAGTGCCTGGGGCGGCCTTGCTTGGCCTGCTGACTTTCTTTCTTTCGGTGGTGCCGGCCGGCCCTCCGCTGCTCTGGATCCCCGCGGCCATCTGGCTTTACAGCCAGGTGGGAACAGGCTGGTGCATTTTCATGGTCATCTGGGGAATCGGGGTCAGCAGTCTGGACAACGTGGTTAAACCTTGGCTGATCAGCCAAGGCAGCAATATGCCCTTCGTGTTGATCTTCTGCGGGGTGTTGGGCGGTGCGCTGGCCTTTGGGGTGATTGGCGTATTCCTGGGTCCCACGCTGCTGGCGGTGGCGTATCGGCTCATCGACGAATGGTCCCACGTGCCAGTCGAGCCGACTCCCGGCACCGCTCCCGCGGCTGCTCCGCCAACTCCCTCGCACGCGGGCTGAACGCCGGTTCGGCTCCGCTACCCAGCCCTTGCGTGCCGCCGAGGCTGCATTAGGAAAGGGATTGCCGCCAACTGGGGGAACGCCTACCTTTGCCGCGTGAAGGCGTCTAACAAGTCGGATCATCCTGCAACGGACCCCATGAATCACACCCCATTCCCTCCGAGTGAAATTGCCGAAATGGCCGCCGGGCTGAACCGGTTGGCGCGCAACCTGTGGTGGACCTGGAATCAGGATGCCCAGGAGATCTTCTCGGAACTCTCGCCGCGCGGCTGGCAAAACCTCTACCACAACGCCGTGGCCGTCTTGCACGAGGTTTCGGATTACGAACTGCGCATGCGGCTGCAAGACCGTGAATTTGCGCGCCGCGTCCAAGCGGTGCTCCAGAGTTTCCAGCACTACCTCCAGACGAAGGAGACTTGGGGGCACGTCCACGCCCAGGAACTCGAAGCCCGGCCCGTGGCCTACTTCAGCGCGGAGTTCGGTTTCCATGAGGCTTTGCCCATCGCCGCAGGCGGGTTGGGGATGCTGGCGGGAGATCACACCAAGTCCGCCAGCGATCTGGGTTTGGGCTTTGTCGGCATCAGTCTCTTCTACCGCGAAGGGTACTTCATGCAGGCGATCAACCAGGACAACTGGCAGACGGAGTTTTACTCCCTGCTGAATCCGAAGAACCTGCCCATCGAACCGGTGCTGGACGCCCGTGGCGAGCCGCTCACCTGCACGTTGGCCATCGCCGCCAGCCAGGTCACCTTTAAGGCGTGGCGGGTGAACGTCGGCCGCGTCCCCGTCTATCTCCTCGATACCAACGTTCCCGAAAATGAGCAGCACCACCGGGACCTGACGTTGCGCGTGTACGGGGGAGACAGCGCCACCCGGATCATGCAGGAGATGCTGCTGGGGATCGGCGGAGTCCGGTTGATGCGCGCGCTGGGCATCAATCCCGGCGTCTTCCACATGAACGAGGGTCACGCCGCTTTCCTCACCCTCGAGTTGACCCGCGAGAAGCTGGCCGAGGGCCACAAGTTCGAGAAAGCCTTCGCCGCCACCCACGGGGAGTGCATTTTCACCACGCACACGCCGGTCGAGGCGGGACACGACCGGTTCAGCCCCGACTTGGTAGGGTACGCGATGCAGCGTTACCTGAAGGAAATCCACCTGACCCTGCCGCACCTGATGGCCCTTGGCCGGGTCAATCCTCACAACGAGCAGGAGCCTTTCTGCATGACCGTGCTCGCCCTCAAGGGTTCGCGCTCCGCCAACGCGGTAAGCGAGTTGCACGGGCAGGTCAGCCGCGAGATGTGGCATTGCCTTTACCCCAGCAAGAAGGTGGAGGAGGTGCCCATCGGGCATATCACCAACGGCGTGCATATCCTGGGCTGGATGAAGGGGCCTTCGCGCCGCGCCTGGAAGCGGAAGCTCGGCGCCAATTGGGAGCAGGACGTTCACAACCCCGAGTTCTGGGCCCGGATGGAGGATCCCAATTTCATCTCCGACGAGGAAATCTGGGCCATGCGCTACAAGCTGCGCCGCGAGTTGATCGAGTTCGCCCGGCGGCGGCTGCTGCTCCAAGGCCACCGCATTTCGCAGGGTGACTACATTACCTACGACCAATTGCTCAACCCGGATGCCCTCACGATTGGCTTCGCCCGCCGCTTCGCCACCTACAAGCGCGCCCCGCTCATCTTCGAGCAATTCGACCACATCGTCGAGTTGGTCAAGGACCGCAACCGGCCGGTGCAGTTCATCTTCGCCGGCAAGGCGCATCCGCGGGATGACGAAGGCAAACGGTTCATCCAGCGCATCATTCACCTGAGCAAGTTCAGCGAACTCAAAGGCCATCTCGTTTTCGTCGAGAATTACGATGTCCACGTCGCCCGCCAGATGACCTCCGGCTGCGACGTGTGGCTGAACAATCCGCGGCGTCCGCTCGAAGCCTCCGGCACCAGCGGCATGAAGGCTGGCAGCCAGGGCTGCCTCAACCTCAGCATCATGGACGGTTGGTGGCGCGAGGGCTATGACGGCACCAACGGCTTCTCCATCGGCGACGACACCCATCCCAACTCCATCGAGGAGCAGGACCGCCGCGACAGCGAGAACCTTTTCCGCGTTTTGACCGAGGAGGTCATTCCCTGCTTCTTCGACCGCGACGCCAACGGCATTCCGCGCCAGTGGATCAAGAAGATCCGGCGCGCGATGTCTACCTTGGTCCTGCAGTTCAGCACGCAACGCATGGTCCAGGAGTACGTCGAGAAGTACTACCTTACCAAGTAACGCTGCACCACTGCGGACGATTCCGCCCGGCCCTCTCCCGCCCCGCGTGGGAGAGGGTCGGCTTTTCTACTTCGCTCTCATGCCATGACCGCGCCGGACATCAAGAGCCGCCATCTGGAGGAACTGAAGGCCCAACTCCAAGCCTGGGGCGAACCCTCCTTCCGGGCCGAGCAACTGACGCATTGGCTCTACACGCGCCGCATCACCCGTTGGGAGGAGATGACCAACCTGCCGCAGGCGCTCCGGAAGCGCCTGGCCGAGGCCTTTCGCTTCGAGCAGCTCGATCTGGTGCGCTGCCTGGGGGCAACTGACACGACTCGCAAGTTCCTTTGGCGGCTGGCGGACGGCCAGCTCATCGAGAGCGTGCTCATCCCCGCCAACCCGGCGCTCTACGGCGAAGCCAGTGACCGCTTGACGCTCTGCGTGAGCACGCAGGTCGGTTGCGCGTATGGTTGCGTATTCTGCGCCAGCGGTTTGGCTGGGTGGAAACGCAACCTCGAGGCTCACGAGATCGTCGGACAAGTGCTGGCGGCCGAGCGGGCGGCGGGATCGGCCCCCGGAGATCGTTCGGTCACGAACCTCGTCTTCATGGGAATGGGCGAGCCGCTGGCAAACTACGACCAACTGCTCCGGGCACTCCGCATCCTCAACGCGCCGTGGGGCCTGGGCATCGGCGCCCGGAAGATCACCCTTTCCACCAGCGGCCTGGCGCCGCAAATTCGCCAACTCGCTGCCGAACCGATGCAGGTCCGGCTGGCGATCTCCCTGCACGGCGCCACGGACGCCGTCCGCCAGCAGATCATGCCGGTCAACCGCAAGTACCCCCTGGCCGAGCTGACGGCGGCCTGCGAAGAGTATCTTGCGACCAAGGGGCGGATGATCACTTTCGAGTACATCCTGATCGCCGGCGTCAACGACCAACCGGCGCACGCCGAACCGCTGGCGGTGCTGGCCAAACGCCTGCGCGCCAAGGTCAATCTGATTCCCTATAACCCGGTCCAGGGACTGGCCTGGGAACGGCCTGCCCCCGAGGCGCAGGAGGCCTTTCTGGAGGTGCTCCTGGCGCGCGAGGTGCAGGCCACCCTGCGGCGCGAGAAGGGCACCGACATCGAGGCGGCCTGCGGCCAATTGCGGTTGCGGGTCGAAAAGGAACTGGCCCAGGGAGCAGTCGGTACTTCTGCGGACGCCGGGAGTTGAATTGCCGGTCGACTTGCCCCATGCTAGTCCCGTGATTGCGCTGATCGATTACGGCTCGGGCAACCTGCGAAGCGTGGAGAAGGCGTTGCGCCACCTCGGTGCGAACGTCCAGCTCGCCCAGCGTCCGGAGCAACTGGCCGGCGCGGCGGCGGTGGTCTTGCCCGGGGTGGGCGCCTTCGACGATTGCCTCAATGCGCTGCAGCGCCAAGAGTTGCTCGAAGCCTGCCGGGATTTCATCCGCACGGGCAAACCGTTTCTGGGGATCTGCGTCGGTTATCAGGCGTTGTTCGAACGCAGCGAGGAGTTCGCCAGCCGAGCCCCCGGTCTGGGGATCTTCAAAGGGCGGGTGGGACGCTTTCAGGAGCGTCCCGAGATCAAGATTCCCCAGATCGGCTGGAACCGGCTCGAACTGACCCGCGACGATTGCCCGCTGTACAAAGGAGTGCCCAACGGCAGCTTCGTCTACTTCGTTCACAGCTACTACCCCAAACCCGAGGACAACGGGATTGTGGCGACCTGGACCGAGCATGGCGACCGTTTCGCCTCTTCCGTCTGGAAGGACAACGTCTTCGCCACGCAGTATCACCCCGAGAAGAGCCAGGAGATCGGGCTGCAGTTGCTGCGCAACTTCGTCGCGCTGGCGAAGTGAGGTTCAGGCCGGCCTGAGCACTCGCAGGGCGAGCGGGCTCACCCCAAACGTGACGGGCAGCGGCCCCACGTTGTCACCGTCGGCCTCGAACGGCACCTCCCCGGCGGAGGTCAAGGTCACCGTTTCTGACTGGAGCCAGCTCTCCCCGGCGGGGGGGCGGTCCCGGCGCGAGACCAACCACACCGCAAACCGGCAGAGCGCGAGCCAATTCGCATGCCGGAAGACGCGCACATCCAACCTTCCGTCGTTCATCCGCGCCCGGGGAAAGGCCGGGAACGGCCCCCCGTAGAATCGTCCGTTGCCGATCAGGATGAGTTCTCCTTCAGCGGAATCCGTCTGGGTGGTGGCTTTCACCTTGGGTTGGCCGCCGCGCATGGCCTCCACCCCCGCCCAAACGTAGGCTAGCGGCCCAACGCGTTTCTTCACCTGCCACTTGACCCGTTCGATGGCGCGGGAGTCCAAGCCCGCGCCTGCCAATTGCACGAACCACCGGCGCTGGGCCTTGCCATCGAGCTGATACTCGGCGAAAGGCAGATCGACGCGGCATTCGGTGAGGTTGCCGCCAATCAGGCTGTTCAAGGCACGGCGCAAGCCCAAGGGGAGGCCGAGTTCTCTTGCAAAGACATTCGCGGTGCCCAAAGGGATGACAGCCAGCGAGGATCGTTCCATCCCCGGATCGACCGCCACGATGCCGTTGATTACCTCATTGACGGTTCCATCGCCACCCGCTGCCACCAGACGATCATAGCCTTGGCGTACGGCGTCCTTCGCCAACTCCGTGGCATGCCCGGGATGGTTGGTGGGCAGCAGTTCGAAACCGGCCTTGAGCGACTCAAGCTGGGCGCGAAACCTCCGGGCACGGTCCCCGCGGGCCACGGGGTTGAAGATGACACAGGCACGAGGCACACGCGCATTGAACTATCAACGGGACCGCGTGTCGAGCAGCGGCCATCCTCAGACACCGAAACCGGTTCTTCGCGTGTGTCGGGTTCTCGCACCGATCGCGGCGATATCTGCGAACTTGGGCGAGCAAAACGCGCGAGCGGTTGGCTGCGGAAAAGGAGCAGGACACGCATGGTCCCGCCGCAAGGAGCGTCTTGCCCCTCGCGAACGAGAATCGACCAGAAAGGGAGCGATGCCCAGACGCCGGTGGACTTCATGGACTGCATTTCGACGATGACAATCCTCGTGATCGGGTGTTTAAGAGAGGACACCCGATCTCTGCACGGTACGGACCGAACACGCGGGATCGCGAAGCGGCCGCTCCAACTTTACCGGAGAACCCTATGAATCGCCGAACCTTTGTGAAAACCCTGCCCGGACTGACAGTCTTGGCCAGCACCACCGCGTATGCCGCCCAAGAGGCGGTCGCTCCAGAACAACAACTGAGCCCCATCACCCTCCCCAAACCCGAGACGGACGGGGGTAAGTCCGTCCTTGCGGCCTTGAAGGAACGGAAAACCACGCGCGCCATCAGTTCGAAGGAACTGCCACCCCAAGTCCTTTCCAACCTGCTGTGGGCGGCGTTCGGCGTAAACCGGGAGAAGGGCTCCTTTGGCAAGGCGGGGCGGACGGCGGCCTCCGCCAGCAACTCCCAGGAAATCGACCTGTACGTCACCTTGGCGGACGGGGTGTATCTGTACGAGGCTGTTGCGCACCGTTTGACGCCGATCGTGGCAGGCGATCGGCGGAGCAAGGCCGGACGTGGCGCGGCAGCCTCAGCACCCGTGAACCTCATCTATGTGGTCGATCTCACCCGGTACGACACCGGCCCCACTCAGCCGGACCGCCGGATCGGCGACCCCGAGGTCCAAAAGTCCTACTACTATACCGACACCGGTCTGATCGCGGGCAATGTCTATCTGTTCGCGGCCTCCCAAGGGCTGGCGGCGTGGTTCCATAACTGCAACCGCGAAGACCTCGCCAAGGAACTTCGTCTGCGCCCCGAGCAGCGACTGCTCTTCGCGCAGACAGTGGGCTACCCGTCGTAGGCTTGGTCGACGACCGTCTGCGGGTGCCAAACCGGGAAGAGCAGCGTCGGCCTGAGGGCCGCGTCTGCATCCCCGGGAACGCCGTCACCATCAGGGCAACTGGGTCGTGCCCATCAGGTAGCGGTCGCACTCGCGGGCCACCGCGCGGCCTTCGTTGAAGGCCCAGACGACAAGGCTTTGCCCACGGCGGCAGTCGCCGGCGGCAAAGACGCCGCGTTGGCTGGTAATGAACTTGCCGTACTCGGCTTTGACGTTGCTCCGCGGGTCGCGTTCGACACTGAGCGTTTCCAGTACGGGGGTCTCCGGTCCGAGGAAGCCCATCGCCAGGAGCACGAGTTGGGCGGGGAGAACCTTGTCCGTGCCGGGCACCTCCTTGGGCACAAAGCGACCGCTGGCGTCTTTCTGCCACTTGATCTGGACCGTGTGCACGCCGCTCACGCGCCCGTGCTCGTCGCCGATGAACTTCTTGGCGGTGGTGAGGTAGATGCGCGGGTCGGCTCCGTACAGCGCGGCGGCCTCTTCCTGGCCATAGTCCATCCGGTAGATTCTGGGCCACTCAGGCCAAGGATTATCCGCCGCCCGCTGCATGGGGGGCTGGGGCAGAATCTCCACCTGCACCACCTGCTTGCAGCCGTGACGGATGGAAGTGCCCACGCAATCCGTACCGGTGTCGCCGCCCCCGATAACAACCACGTCCTTGCCGGCCGCCGAAATGAGAG
>CAYYMW010000004.1:36794-55837 GCA_964472515.1 uncultured Verrucomicrobiota bacterium
TGAGAGCGTCGGGCTGCTTGCCATCAAGGAGGTTCTTGGTGTTCGCCCGGAGAAAGTCCACGGCGAAGTGGATGCCGTTGAGATCGCGTCCTTCGATCGGCAGGTCGCGGGGTTTGGTCGCCCCGGTGCACAGCACCACGGCATCGAATTCCTCAAGCAACTGCTTCGCCGGGAAGCTGACGCCCACGTGAACGCCGGTGCGGAACACGACTCCTTCCTGCGCCATCTGGTCCGCACGCCGCTGCACGAGGCTCTTGTCGAGCTTCATGTTGGGGATGCCGTACATCAGCAGGCCGCCGATACGGTCATCGCGCTCGAAAACGGTGACACTGTGCCCGGCGCGGTTGAGCTGGGCGGCAGCGGACAGCCCGGCCGGGCCGGAACCGACCACGGCCACCTTCTTGCCGGAACGCAGCTTGGGCGGCTCAGGAGTAATCCAGCCGTTTTTCCAACCCGTATCGACGATGGTGCGTTCGATCTCCTTGATGGTCACCGGCGCCGTGGCGAGCCCCGCGTTGCAGGCGCCCTCGCAGGGCGCGGGGCAGACCCGGCCGGTGAACTCGGGGAAGTTGTTGGTCTTGTGCAGCCGTTCGAGGGCCTCCCGCCACAACCCCCGGTAGACCATGTCGTTCCACTCCGGGATCAGGTTGTTGATGGGGCAGCCGGAAGCCATGCCGCTCAGGAGCATGCCGGTATGGCAATAGGGCACGCCGCAGTCCATGCAGCGGGCCGCCTGCTCGCGGAGTTTGCCGTCCTCTAAGTGCGTGTGGAACTCGTTCCAGTGGCGGATCCTCTCCGTTACCGCCTTATCCTGCGGAAGGTCACGAAGGTACTCGAAGAAGCCAGTCGGTTTTCCCATGTTGTCAGATCGTTACGTTAATGCGCTGCCGTTGCAGGTGGCTGCGTGGAGCATCGCCCTAAGGCGAACGCCGGCCGCGCAGCCGGGTGGGTTGGCTCAACCGCCGCCCACGCGGGAGACGTCTTTGGAATTGGCCTCGAACGCGGCCATGATGGCTTCCTCGCCACTGAGCCCCGCCGCCTTCACCTTTTGAATGTGGTGCAGCATGCGGGCGTAGTCCTTGGGCAGGACCTTGACGAACTTCGGAACGTAATCCTCCCACAGGGCGAGGATCTTGAACGCCTTCTTGCTGTGAGTCAGATCAGCGTGTCGTTTGACCATGAGGCGAACCTCCTCGATCTCGGTCGCGTCCTCGAGCTGGTGGAGTCCAACCATCTGAAGGTTGCATCGGCGGGCGAAATCGCCCGCTTCATCCAGGACGTAGGCCACGCCGCCCGACATGCCAGCGGCGAAATTGCGCCCGGTGGCGCCAAGCACCACGACGCGGCCGCCGGTCATGTATTCGCAGCCGTGATCGCCCACGGCCTCGACCACGGCGTTGATGCCGCTGTTGCGCACGCAGAAGCGCTCGCCCGCCATCCCGCTGACGTAAGCCTCGCCGCTGGTCGCGCCATAGAACGCCACGTTGCCGACGATCATGTTCTCCTCGGAGACGAACGTGCTGCCTTCAGGCGGGTACACGACAATGCGTCCGCCACTCAAACCCTTGCCGACATAGTCATTAGCGTCACCCTCGAGCAGGAACGTCATCCCCTTGGGAATGAAGGCACCCAGACTCTGGCCCGCCGAGCCCTTGAACTTGATGTGGATGGTGTCGTCCGGCAACCCGGCTGCTCCGTACCGGCGGGTGACCTCACTGCCGACAATCGTGCCGACCACCCGGTTGACGTTGCGGATAGGCAGCGTGGCCCGGACGGGTTCGCGCCGTTCGATCGCGGGTTCGCAGACGCGCATCAGGATGCGCCTGTCGAGGGACTTATCGATGCCGTGATCCTGCTGGATCTGGCAATAGCGGCCAACGTCCTCGCTCACGTCGGGCTGATAGAGGATATTGGAGAAGTCGATGCCCTTCGCCTTCCAGTGGTTGACGGCCTGCTTGACCACCAAGCGGTCGGCGCGCCCGACCATCTCATTGAAGGTCCGGAAGCCCAACTGCGCCATCAGTTCGCGAACCTCCTCGGCGATGAAGCGCATGAAGTTGACCACATACTCCGGCTTGCCGCTGAAGAGCTTGCGGAGCTCGGGATTCTGGGTGGCCACGCCCACGGGGCAGGTGTTGAGATGGCATACCCGCATCATGATGCAGCCCATGACCACGAGGGGTGCGGTGGCGAAACCGAATTCCTCGGCGCCCAGCAGCGCCGCGATCACGACGTCGCGCCCGGTCATGAGCTTGCCGTCCGCCTCGACGACGATCCGGCTGCGCAGGTTGTTGAGCACCAAGGTCTGGTGGGTTTCCGCAAGACCAAGCTCCCACGGTAGCCCCGCGTGCTTGATACTGGTCTGAGGCGAAGCGCCGGTGCCGCCGTCATAGCCGCTGATCAGCACCACGTCCGCGTGGGCTTTGGCCACGCCAGCGGCGATGGTACCCACGCCAACTTCAGAGACGAGCTTGACGCTGATGCGGGCGCGGTGGTTGGCGTTCTTGAGATCGTGGATGAGTTCCGCGAGATCCTCGATGGAGTAGATGTCATGGTGGGGGGGAGGCGAAATGAGCCCCACGCCCGGCGTCGAGTGCCGCACCTTGGCCACCCAAGGATAGACTTTGCCGCCGGGCAACTGCCCGCCTTCCCCTGGCTTGGCGCCTTGGGCCATCTTGATCTGTAGTTCCTGGGCGTTGACCAAGTACTCGCTGGTGACGCCAAAGCGTCCGCTGGCGACCTGCTTGATGGCGCTGTTCTTGGAATCGCCGTTCGGCTCGGGCTGGTACCGGGCGGGGTCTTCACCACCTTCGCCGGTGTTGCTCTTGCCCCCGATCCGGTTCATCGCGATGGCGAGCGTCTCGTGCGCTTCCTTGCTGATCGAGCCGTAGGACATGGCCCCGGTCTTGAAGCGCTTCATGATCGCCTCGACCGGTTCCACTTCCTCCAGCGGAATGATGTGCGGGGCGTACTTCAGGCCAAGGAGTCCCCGCAGGGTGGCTTGTTGCTTGGTCTGCTGATTGACCGTCGCGGAGTACTCCTTGAACAGTTGGTAATTCTCGGAGCGGCAGGCCTTCTGCAACTTGTGGATGGTCTCCGGATTGTACAGGTGGTATTCACCGTCGCGCCGCCATTGGTAATTGCCGCCGGAATCCAGCGGTTGGCCGTCAGCCGGCACCCGGGGAAAGGCGCGTTCGAGGCGCAACTGGGCTTCCTTGGCCAAGGCATCGAGCCCGATGCCCTCGATGCGCGAGGGAGTGCCGGTAAAGTACTTGCGGATCAGGTGGTTGTTCAGGCCCACCGCCTCGAAGATCTGCGCTCCCTGGTAGCTCTGGATGGTCGAGATGCCCATCTTGGAGCACACCTTGACCACCCCTTTGACGCAGGCCTTGACGTAGTTCTTGCAGGCCGTCTTGTGGTCCAGATTCACCAGCAGCCCTTCCCGAATCAAGTCATCGAGCACCTCGAAGGCCAGGTAAGGGTTGATGGCGCTGCAACCGTAGCTGATCAGCAGCGAGAAATGATGCACTTCGCGGGGTTCACCCGACTCGAGCACGATGCCAACTTGGCTGCGGGTGCCTTCGCGAATCAGGTGGTGGTGGAGGCCGGACACGGCCAGCAAGGCCGGAATGGGCGCCAACTCCCGCGTGACCCCCCGGTCCGAGAGAATGATGATGTTGACGCCTTCTTTGATCGCCTGGCTGGCCCGCTCAAAGAGATCCTCCAAGCCCTTCTCCAGACCGGCTCCTCCGTGGTTGACCTTGTAAACGATAGGGAGGGTGATGGCTTTGAAATGCTTCTCCACCACATGCTTGAGCTTGGCCAACTCCTCGTTGGTCAACAAGGGGGACTTGAGCTCGATAAGCCGGCTGCTTTCCGGAGCGGGCTTAAGGAGGTTCCCCTCCGAGCCAACGGCGACGGATGCCGAAGTCACGATCTCCTCCCGGATGCAGTCAATCGGCGGGTTGGTGACCTGGGCAAACAGTTGTTTGAAGTAGGTATAAAGCAGTTGCGGCCGCTCGGACAGCACCGCCAGCGGGGTGTCGGTCCCCATGGACCCGACGGCTTCGATCCCGTCACGCGCCATGGGTACGAGCAACATCCGCAGATCTTCGTAAGTATAACCAAAGATGTGCTCGCGTTGCTGGACCGTCTTGTGGTCCGGTTCCGGCAATTGGCCGGGATCGGGAAGGTGCGAAAGCTCCACCAAGTGGGCGTCCAGCCACTGCTGATAGGGATGGGCCGTGGCGATCTTGTGCTTGATCTCGTCGTCGGCCACAATCCGACCCAACTCGGTGTCCACCAAGAACATGCGCCCTGGTTGCAGGCGGCCTTTGTGGAGGATTCGTTCCGGTTCGATGTCCAACACGCCCACCTCGGACGCCATGATGACCAAGTCATCCTTGGTGACATAGTAGCGCGAAGGGCGCAACCCGTTGCGGTCCAGCACCGCACCAATGCGCACGCCGTCGGTAAAGGCGATCGAGGCAGGGCCGTCCCACGGTTCCATGAGGCAGCTGTGGTAACGGTAGAACGCCTTCTTCTCGGCGCTCATGCTCTCGTGGTTGGCCCAAGGTTCGGGGATCATCATCATGATCGCCTCGGGAAGAGGCCGGCCCGCCAACACCAGCAGTTCGAGACAATTGTCGAACATGCCTGAGTCGCTGCCGTCTTCGCAGATGATGGGCAGCAACTTCTTAAGGTCGTCGCCGAGCAGGTCCGACTGGAAGATGGCTTGGCGGGCGCGCATCCAGTTAACGTTGCCGCGCAGAGTATTGATCTCGCCGTTGTGGGCCAGGTAACGGTAGGGATGCGAACGAGGCCAACTCGGGAAGGTGTTCGTGCTGAACCGCGAGTGAACCAAGGCCAGGGCAGAATCCATGGCCGGGTCGCCCAGATCCACGTAGTACTCCTCGACCTGCTCGGACATGAGCATGCCCTTGTAGACCAAGGTTCGGTGCGAGAGACTACAAACGTAGAAGTCCTGAGTCGTGCGGTTGCCGCCGTAGCGGATGGCATTTTCGGCCCGGCGACGAATCACGTACAGCTTCCGTTCGAAGGCCATGGGATCCTTCAGCGCGGGATTTCGTCCAATGAAGACCTGACGGACGAACGGTTCCCCTGCCCTGGCGGTATCGCCCAGGTTGCTGTTGTTGGTTGGAACCGTGCGCCATCCGAGCAGAACTTGGCCCTCTTCGGCGACGATCTCCGCGAAGCGCCGCTCGCACTTGAGGCGATGCGGTTCTTCGTTGGGGAGGAAGATGTTGCCTACCCCGTATTCACCCGGGCCGGGGAGGCTGATCCCCGCGTCCGCGCAGGCTTGGGCAAGGAACCGATGGGGCATCTGAATGAGAATCCCGGCGCCGTCACCGGTATTCACCTCGCAACCACAAGCACCGCGGTGACGGAGGTTGATGAGGATTTGCAGCGCTTGGCGGATGATGTCATGGGACCGTTTGCCCTTGGCGTTGACCACGAAACCCACGCCGCAAGACTCCTTCTCGAACTGGGGGTCGTACAGACCCTGCTTGGGAGGCAGCCCGCGCAGGGGTTGCCGATTGGCCGCTGTCATAGTCGCTTCTGTTGGCATCTGCACACTTGAACTCAAATTGGTTAACATCGGGCGCGAACCGCCACTTGGCAAGGCCCGCGCCCCCCGGGCCAGGCTCACCGGCCGCGGTAAAGCAGGCCGCGCTGCTTCATGGAATCGACGTTGAGGCACAGGTGGCCGCCGCCGGCCAGATTCCGCGCATCCACAACGCGCAGAGCATCCGCCAACCCGGCAGCGGAAGGCACCAGCGTCGTCAGTTGGTTTGGTTGGTCACGCAACAGGGCCTCGTTCCAGACATGGCCTTTCCGGCCCGGGGAAACCGCCAGGTAAAGCATGTCCATCTCGACCAAATCATTGAAGAAGTGGGTGCCGAGGGAGACATCGGGAACCAGGCCATCGTGCATCAGGGCCAGTTCGCAGATCACGGAGACGGTATTGATTTCCGCGAAGGAAACCGGCACGCCCAACGAAGGCATGGACGTGCCCCAGCGCCCGGGGCCGACCAGCATGATGAGCGGGCGTTGACCGGAGGCATCCAGGTGCGTTAACCGCCCGATGGTGCGCGCCACCGAGTAGCGATGGCTCATGCTCATCTGGCTGTAGACCGACGGCACTACGAAGATCAGGCGGTCGATCGAGGCGGCCAGACTGTGGCCCACGATGGGACCCGCCGACTGGAGCACGATCTGCTCGGGTTCGATCTGTTCCGGCACCTTGGTCTGGCTGCCCTCGCCGCCGATTTTCACCTGGAACGGCCGGCACTGGAGCAGATTGATGCGGAACTTGCCCTCCGCAGTCATATTGGCGGTGAACTCGATGTCCACCGGATAGTTGTAGGCCCGCTGCAAAGTCCGGCACAAGTCCCGCATGGCGGGGACAAAGTCCGTTTCCCGGAAGAGTTTCTCAAAGGTCAGAACCCCGAAGTACGCATTCTCTTGGTCCTTATTGAGGGCATCATAGGGGCGCTGCTCATCCCGCGTGGCGAAGAGGTCGAGCAGCGACGCTGGGAGGCTGTTCGCCAGCACCTCAAACTCTCTGCTGACCAACTGGTTGGACTTGAGGTCCAGCAGGTCGACGCGCCGCTGCGCATACTGCCGCAGTTCGTCGGTGCGGGCTTCGGGTCGCTTCAGCGGATCGTTCAAGGCGACGAGCCGGGTGTAATCGTCATCCGAACGGTCCACCGCCCGGGTACCCAGGCCGAAGACGAGGCGGAGCATGCCGGCCTTGGGATCGATATCCTCGTTCCAGACGAAGGGGTTGAAGGAGAAACCCACCCCGGCAGCGTGCGGGAAGAAATACTGGCCGTACATCTCGCCCGAGACGCGCTGGACCAGGAGGGCCATCTGCTCATCACGATCCAGCAAGCCATGGTGCTGGCGGTAGCGGAGGCCTTCCTCGCTCATGGCGCTGGCGTAGACCGCGCGCACGGCGTTCATGAAGGCGTCCAAGCGCTCCTGGGGCGAGCCCTGGTTGGCGCAGAAGACGCTTTCGTATTTGCCGGAGAAGGCGTTGCCGTAGTGGTCTTCGAGCAGACTGCTGGACCGGACAATCAGCGGGGACTGACCGAAGTATTCAAGCATCTCGGCGAACTGATGTTTGATGTTCTCGGGAAACACCCCGTTCTTGATGCGTTCGCGGGCTTCGGCCATCCGCTGCAAGTAGTCGTTGAAGTCGGTATGACCGCGCCGCAGCCACCAGCAATCGTTCTGCACCAAGTAGGTGTAGAAGACATCCGAGCCGACGTAGAAGGAGTCATGGCTCTCGAGCAACTCCGCCCAACGCGCCTCGGAACGCCGGAGGATGGCCCGGGCCAGCAGCATGCCGAGCGACTTCCCGCCGATCTGGCCGGTGCCTACCATGCGCTGCATGATCTCCACCAAGCCGGCCAAATCGAAGTACTTCCGCGCCAAGGCCTGCAGGCGCTCATCGCGCGTGATGAGCATCTTGAGCAGACGCTCGACCAACTCGATGGCCTCGGCCTTGGCCGCCTCGCCCCCGTCGCGCAGCGCGAGGACCGCCTGCTGGGCATCTTGGAAGGTCTTCACCCAGACACCGGGACGGTAAATGGTGAATTCCAGCCACGGTTTGGGGACGCTGCCGAGAATATCCGTGACCGTGGCACTGCTGGTCACGGGCTTGAACTCGCTCCCCTCCCAACTGTGGAGCATGTAGATCGTAGGGGACTGCCGCTGCCAGACTTTCAGCGGATGCAGGTAGAGGCGGCTTTCCTTGCGAAAGCCCTCGATGACCACCTGGGCGGTGTTGTTGATGCAGTCCGTGGCGTGAAAGGAATGCTCGTTCTTCAGCAGGGCGAAGTAGGCCAGCGTATCGAGCTTGTACAGGTAGGGACAGGTGATCAGGAAGAAGTTGCCCAGCATCCGGTCGCTAAACCAGTCGGCCGCCAGGTCGGAGAGACAATCGAAGACGTAAAAAGCGCCGGGACCAGCCCGCTCGATGACATCGAGGATCTCGGTCAGGAACCGCTCAAAACCTTCCTGGGGATCGAGTTGGTACACCGCCGCGCCGCAATCCTCGGTGAGGAGAGGGGCGTGACGGGCAAAGCGGAAGTAGATCAGCTTGCGTCGCAGGCGACCGGCTTCCTGACAAAACGGCCCCAGCACGGGCAGGTAGTCCTGAATGCTATCCACCTCCCAAACCACGTTGTCGCCGGGCCGCAGGCCCTGCAGAGCCCGGTCCAAGCCGGGCATGCCGGTGCTCATCGCAGTTGTCGAGTTCGCTTTCATCGAGCGCAGATGTGTCGGTATGGCAGGCGGCAGGCAGACCGGGGCGGAGGTCAGTGCTGGCATGCTCGCCGCGCCGGGCTCAGGTTGTACCAGCCTCTTCGGTTTCGGGGAAATGAAAAAACCGGCCTCGGTCAATCTCCCCCAACACGAACCGCGCCCAGCTAATCTGAGGCCGACCGCCAAGCGGCGCGGTTCTCCCCCCCGGGTGCGGACGGAAAACCAGCCCAAGCAGGCGGTTGGGTGAGTGCTCTGGTCGGCTCCCCTTTCCACTTGGAATCGAGCGACTTGGAGTTGCGATGGTGGAGGGACCGCCCCGCTTCCTCGGCGCCACGGTCTTGGGGAGCCAGGGGAGAGCGGGCGGAGCGAGGCTCAAACGTTGAAAAGGTCGTATACTTAAGTATTAGGCAATGTGATACTTTTGCCGCTCGGTCAAAACCCATGGACTTAATGCTCTAATTCCATTAAGACAGATTTACTACTGTGTGCAGTGGATTATGCACGGAAGCGTTGCTGGTGTTGCAGAATCGATCTTCGCTGAACAGGCGGAGGCGAGTCCGCAGCATGGCTTCCGGCGTCTGGGTCTGCTGAACAAGAACCAACGAACCAATACCTAACCACCTATGGGACTCATCCAAGAGACACTTGAAGTCGTCCGTAAGCGCAATCCCAGCGAGCCGGAGTTTCTCCAGGCCGTGACGGAAGTGCTGGAATCGATCGAACCCGCCATTGAGCGGAACCGGAAGTACCGCGACGGGCGCGTCCTGGACCGCATCGTCGAGCCCGAACGGGTCCTGCTTTTCCGGGTGCCCTGGCAGGACGACAAAGGGCAGTTCCAGATCAACCGCGGTTTCCGCATCCAGATGAACAGCGCCATCGGGCCTTACAAGGGCGGCTTGCGCTTTCACCCGACGGTCTGTCTGAGCATTCTGAAATTCCTGGCCTTCGAGCAAGTCTTCAAGAACTCCCTGACCACGCTGCCCATGGGTGGCGGCAAGGGCGGGTCGGATTTCGACCCGAAAGGCAAGAGCGATGGTGAAGTGATGCGTTTCTGCCAGTCGTTCATGACCGAACTGACCCGGCATATCGGAGCCGACACCGACGTGCCCGCGGGCGACATCGGCGTGGGTGGCCGCGAGATTGGCTTCCTCTTCGGGCAGTACAAGCGCCTGGCCAATGAGTTCACCGGGGTACTGACGGGCAAGGGGCTCAGTTGGGGCGGCTCTCTGATCCGGCCCGAGGCCACCGGCTACGGCTGCGTCTACTTCGCCCAAGAGATGCTCAAGACCCGTGGCGAGTCGATCGAAGGCAAAGTGTGCGCCGTCTCCGGCTCCGGCAACGCCGCCCAGTACACGGTGGAGAAGCTCATCCAAAGCGGCGCCAAGCCGGTGACGATGTCCGACTCCAACGGTTACATCTTCGACAAGGACGGCATCAACCAGGAGAAACTGGCCTGGATCATGGATCTCAAGAACGTGCGCCGCGGCCGGATCAAGGAGTACGCGGACAAGTTTGGCGCGAAATTCGTGGATGGCCAGCGCCCATGGGGGGTGGAATGCGATTGCGCGTTCCCCTGCGCCACGCAAAACGAAATCAGCGGCGAAGACGCCAAGAAGCTGTTGAACAACGGCTGCATCCTCGTCTCGGAAGCCGCCAACATGCCTTCCGAACCGGCGGCCATCGACCAGTTCCTGGCCAAGAAGATCCTCTACGGCCCGGGCAAGGCGGCCAATGCGGGCGGCGTAGCCACCTCGGGCTTGGAGATGTGCCAGAACTCGATGCGGTTGCCGTGGACCCGCGAGGAGGTCGACAAGCGGCTGCATCAGATCATGGTAACCATCCACCAGAATGCCTTCCGCACCGCCGCTGAATACGGCGCGGCCGGAAACTATGTGGTGGGGGCCAACATCGCGGGATTCGTCAAAGTGGCCGACGCCATGCTGGATCAGGGCTTGGTATAATCCTGCGTTAAGAACATCCGTAGCGAGGCCGCAGCCATCAGGTTGCGGCCTCTTTATCTTGCGAAGAGTGCCAAATAAGGATAGCTTTCCTTAATGACTCGCAAGCGTCGGACCGCTTTCCATTATACCAAGCGCCCCACCCCATCCGAGGGCGGGATGGCTTGGCTGCAAAACCCGTTGCTCAACAAAGGCTCCGCCTTCACCGAACGCGAGCGCGACGCGCTCGACCTGCGCGGACTGCTGCCACCGCACGTGCATTCGCAGGATGAACAGGTGCTGCGGGTGATGACCAATTTCCGAAAGAAACCCGATCAACTGGAGCAGTATGTTCACCTGATCGCCCTCCAGGACCGCAACGAGGCGCTCTTCTACCGGGTGGTCATGGACCACTTGGAGGAGATGATGCCCATCATCTATACCCCCACGGTCGGACGGGCTTGCCAAGAGTTTGGCAGCCTTTACCGCCGCCCGCGCGGCCTCTACATCTCGGCGAATGACCGCGGACACATTGACCGTCTCCTGCGGCACTGGCCGCATCAGGACGTGAGGGTCATCGTGGTCACAGATGGGGAGCGCATTCTGGGATTGGGGGATTTGGGCGCCTACGGCATGGGGATTCCTATCGGCAAATTGTCCCTCTACACAGCGTGCGCAGGCGTGCATCCGGCCTCGTGTCTGCCCATCACCATCGACGTGGGGACCGATAATGACAACCTCCGCGAGACGGTGCTCTATACGGGTATCCGCCAGAAGCGCCTGCGCGGGGCGGAGTACGACGCCTTGATCGATGAGTTCATCCAGGCGGCGACCAAACGTTGGCCCAAGGTGCTCGTCCAGTTTGAGGATTTCGCCAACACCAACGCATTCAGGCTGTTACACAAGTACCGTTCGCAAGTCTGCTGCTTCAATGACGACATCCAAGGAACCGCGTCGGTCACCTTGGCAGGGATTCTGAGCGCGATGCGGATCACCCAGGGAAGACTGGCGGATCAACGTATTCTCTTCTTCGGCGCGGGCGAGGCTGGGATTGGCATTGGAGACCTGATCGCCACGGCGCTGGAACACGAGGGGTTGTCCGCCACGGAGGCGCGTCACCGTTGCTGGTTCGTTGACTCCAAGGGTCTGGTGGTCAAGAGCCGGAACGACCTGGCTCACCACAAATTACCCTACGCGCATGAGCACCCAGGGTGTGCGGACTTGGTTCAGGCCATCCGGACCTTGAAACCCACGGTGCTGATTGGGGTCTCGGGCACTCCCAGAGCCTTCACGGAACCCGTGGTCCAAGCGATGACCCAATGCAATCCTCGTCCCGTGGTGTTCGCGTTGTCCAATCCCACCTCCAAAGCGGAATGCACTGCGGAGGAAGCCTATGCCTGGTCTGACGGCAAGGCGATCTTCGCCAGCGGAAGTCCCTTTCCCAGTGTAACCTACCAAGGGAAGACCTTTGTTCCCGGCCAAGGGAACAACGCGTACATCTTCCCGGGAGTCGGGTTGGGGGTTGTCGCCTGCGAAGCAAGGCGGGTTACGAACAGCATGTTCTACAAGGCGGCGAAGAGCCTGGCCGCGCAGGTGGAAGCGAGCGACCTGGAATTGGGACGCATCTACCCCTCGCTCAAGCGCATCCGGGAAGTATCCGCAGGCATCGCCCTGGCGGTGGCCGAAGAGGCCTACCACCTCAAGCTAGCCAACCTGCCGCGCCCAGACGATCTCTCCGCTCTGATTCGCTCCGAGATGTACGATCCAACCTACGAGGAGTACGTTTGAGCGTGCCTGCGCACGTGCGGTGAGCGCACGGGTACTCGTGCCTGCCCCGTCAAGCCGGGGCAGGTCTTTCTGGCCGTGAAATCAGGGGTGGCGGGAGTCTGCGTGCGGCCAAGCGTTTGAGGACCAGCAGCCTACACCTGCTTGACGGTACCCCAGTAGACGTCAAGCCGCTTGGCAAGGTAGAGGCGAACCGCCTTGACGAGAGTGGTGGTTTCCAAGCGCTGGCCAGCCGCCACAACGTCTTTGAGGGTCATACTTGGACGCAGCGCAAAGCTGGCTTGGGCAATGATCGGGCCCTCATCCAAGTGCATGCTGACAAAGTGGGCGGTGACACCGGCGATCTTCACCCCGTGCTCGTACGCCTGACGGTAGGCTTGTGGTCCCGGGAAGCTCGGCAGCAGTGAGGGATGGATGTTGATGATCTTGTTCTTGTACCGCCACACAAAGTTCGGCGAGAGAATCTTCATGAAGCGGGCCAGGACCACGAAGTTGATGTCGCGCTGTTCGAGTTCCTCGAGCACGCGTTTCTCGGCGGTGGCCCGCTCGGTCCAAGGGATTTCGAGGAACGGCAAGCCCGCCTTTTCCGCCAACGGGGCCAAGTCCTTGCGGTTGCCGATCACCACGGCCGGATCGGCCTTGAGCGAACCCCGCTTGGCCGCCCGCAACAGGCCCTCCAGGCAATGCGGTTCCCGTGTGACCAGGATGGCGAAGCGTTGGCGCGCCTGGGGCGCGGTGTAGCGCAGTTTGATCTCCATCCCCAACTCCCGTCCCAGCCGCTCCAAGTCCGCGTGCAGCGCTTCCGGACACCATTCTTTCCGGGTCCAAGAGGCCTGCAGGGTCATGCTGAACTGGCCACGGGTAACCTGCTCCTCCAAGGCTTCGATGTTACCGTGCTTCTCGAAGAGGTAATTGGTCACCCGTGCCACGACGCCAGTCTTGTCAGCGCCGATTACAGTAATATTGGCCCATTGACGCATAGTTGGATAGTGCGGTTTCCCCATCATGCGGCAAACGCAAACGGATAGACAACCCTGAAAAGCCGCCGGGCGCGGCCGGGACGGCCCTCGCGCGGAGGCCCCAGCGCGGCCATCTGCGCCAAGGACAGGTCTTTGGCGAATGCGGCCAAGTCCCGCCAGCCCAGGCAGACCCCGGCCAGCAGGGCGCAGACGCTCACGGTCGCCAGCGTGGCCACCTTCCTCGCCCCTATTCGCCGCATTTCCCCCCTTGGACAAATAGTGGGGGAACTCCCAACCTCTGTATCCGCGCGCACAAGTTGTCCCTGAAAAGCCGGAACCATGTCGTAAACTCGTGCAGAAATGGTAAGGGCCGCTTTTTCAGCGGCTTCGCAAGACGTGGCTCTAAGGCCAGATCAGACCGTCAAAAGCGCCTCATCGGCAGGGCGGTTTAACGCCTCGCCAGGGGTCATTTGACGGGAGCCCGCTACAGGCTCTGCCTCCGAGGATGCAGGCCGCCTTCTGGGGGCCTTCAGGATGCGTGCGGGAGCCTTGCGGCGGCTTCCTTGCTCCCCTTGCAATTCCCTCGGGTCGGACGGCTCCTGTGCCGGTTCCGAATCGGGATAGACCATGAGCACCGCACGGTCAAAAATCTCTTCATCTACCACGGACTTCCCTGCCTTCCCCGCAAGGTACTCCGCCTTATTGGCGATGTTCTGCACCGCCTGGACGTAGCCAGCCACCTGCTCAGCCTTGTCGGCGCAGAGCCCCAGGGCGTCCTCTCCCAGGTTGGGGAAATGGAGGCGGGCAACCGCTATCAGTTCGTCATAGCTCAGGTCCTTGGGTAGCAGTACTGTCTGCGCGATCCTCCCGTCGAACTGCTCCATCTTGTATTGGACGCCACTGGTGAACGCCCTCACGGCCCTGCCCCAGCTCTGCGGGGTGTTCAGCAGGACGCAAGGCAACCCAACTCTGTCGATCAGCACGGAACGCAGCCAGTCCAGGCGCATCGGTGGAGTGTTCGGGTTGAACCGGCTGGGGATCAGCCACTGAGCTTCATCGAACAACAAGCCAGGCGCGCCATTCACGCACACAAATTCGATGTCCTCCTGCAAGTCGGCGGTGGACTTCCCTTCGTAGCCGATGCCCAAGGCGTCGGCAATCGCGCGAAAGAACTCCCGGTCTGTCACCGTGCAGGGCGTATGCACCAACCGCCCGCGCCCCGGGTACATGCGACACCAAGTCTCCAGAGACCAACTCTTGCCAACCCGGGGCTCCCCTTCGATGCGGACCAGCAGCTTCTTCTCGCAGGCGTAGTCAATCGCTTCGATCACCTGCCGCGACACCTCGGTGTCCGCCAGCCGCCTTCGCTCGCGTTCCGCGTGCAGCTTGCAGAACTCCCGCAGCGTGTCCAACGGGCTTTCCAGCGCCATCCAATCGCCATATGGGAACACCTTGTAATCATAGGGTTCGTCCTGATTGACGCGCACATCCCGCCCGGTCAGCCAAGTGGTAAGCAGCCTCGGCCCGCTCTCCAGGGCGGCCTCGGCGCAAAGCTCCCGAAAGAACCTCGGGGTCAGTATCTCCAGCATCGCGCGCTCAGAACTGGGTTGCCGCCCGATGCGCTCAGGATGGCGGCCTCGGGGCTCATCATCGTCATCCTGAGAGAGGCTGCGCCTCCAAATGCCAAGGCGGTCTTCCTCTACCTCCTCCAAGCGGTTCAGTTCCCAGAACATCTCCCGTAGCTCGTGCGGGTGATGGGCGACGGGAATCTCCTCCCATATCTGGATGGCTTCCTTGAGCGTGTACTTGCCCCCGCGCGGCTGGCCGATCTTGAGCATCGTTGGGGTGCCAAACCGCTCCGGAAGCGCGGCGAGCATCTGGGCGACCAACCCCCGCAATCCCCCCGGCTCTCCACTGAACCACTGGACGAACCAGAGCACCTCGATCAGCGGGTCCGCTTCACCAAGCCAAGGAATCGCCGTGCCGAACTGGTTGTACTTAACATCCTTGGAGGACCATCGCTTGGCGTGAATCCGCTTGGCCACCGTCACGGCCGGAATCATGTCGGGGGAGTGGTTTTTCATAGCTCGATTGGTCCGGTCTCCGCAGGGGCTTGGTCGGCATCCCGCTGGCGGCGCATCCTCTGCCGGCGCTCGAGCTCGCGTTCGCGTCCACGGATGGCCCGATCCCAGTTGTCCGGGTTGCTGGGCAGCCTGAGCCCCAACTCTTGCGCGCGCGCCTTCTGGCGCGCTTGCGTGCGCGTGGCGGCGGTCGTCGCCTCGCGCTCGGCGGCCACGTTCCTGCTGATCGTCTCGCCTAACTCCGTCAACTGCTCGCCTCCCTCGCCGTCCCGGCTCACCACGTTGACAAACTCATGCTTCACGCGGCCGTATTCCGTTCGCATCCCGCGCCTGAATCCCGCTAAGTCGCGGTTCACGGCCTCGTGCTGCTCGGGTGTGGCGCTCATCGCGGGCAGGCGGGCGGCCCGAACGGTAAAGGCGTTGCGGCGGTTCATATCGGTGACATGGAGAAGGTCTGGGAAATCGACGTGGAAAAAGGCCAGGCAATTCTGCCCGATCATCCCAGCCAGGCGCTCATTGGCGTAACAGAGCTTCTCCTTGCCCACCTGCAGCACGATGCCGCGCGGCCCCACAGTCACCGGCTTCTTGTGCGTATCCAGCACGTAGCTCAACTCCTCGGGCAACTGCCTTAGTGGCCGGTTCTCCGTCCCTGCCCGCCACATTGCGGCTGGGCTCATTCCGTCCAACATGCGCCCGTTTTGCGGCTCCTTGGCGTAGGCTTCCAAGTGGCTCTGGATGCGCGCCGTCCACTCGCTCATGTGGAGTAGTCCCGCATCGCGAGGATGCACGGCCCCGGTTCTCACCTGGCGGATGGTCTCCTGCATCGCCTCAAATTTCTCGATCCGCTCGTTGAACCCGATAAAGCCGGGCTCAGACCGCATGCTGTCCTGGAGGATGTGGAAGACCCCTTCGATGGGCTTGCTGCGCGCGTTGTGCGGCAAGGCATGCTTGATCTCCAAGCCAATGCCCTTGTCCCGCAAACCCGCCTCCGGCTCACCCATGAAAAGCCCGTGCGCCTCGATCCCCACTTGGGTTTCCCGCCATGGCAGCGTGGCCTTGCGGTCTCCGTCGATCATCCGGGCCTTCCAAACTCCACCCTCCAGGTACAGCCCTTTGCGCGGGAGCCCCACGCTGTCATGCACCAACCTTAGAAGCCGACGAATCCACCTGGCATTGTAGGGCGGCGGGGCCAAGACAAAGCCCAACGGATAGAGCGACCGAAGGTCCAGTGCCACCAAGCATTCGCCCCGGGTTATCTGCGGCCGGCCGTGGTCATCGGAGTACCAGGCGTAGACCGGGAGTGTAACGTCATCGCAAACAGTCCAGTCCCCGGCATGCACGCCCGTCCAGTCCCTTGTGATGTACGGCCCGGCCGCCTTGGCCTGCCACGGCCCGCGATGCACCGGAGCCAGGGCATCCACCAAGGGCGTGATGGCCTCGCGCAGCGTGCGCGGGACCCGGGACTTATCGTGCCGCAGGTTGAAGGTGTAGTAGTCGGTGAACTCCTTGGAGAATGCGCCCTCCTTCCACAATTGCCGGTAGGCCAGGCTTTCACTGCCGCCATGCTGCACGGCCCGGGCGGCCACCTTGGCGAAGTCCGCCTTGAAGTCAGGCTGTCGGAACCACCCGCTATCCCTCCCCCGCTTGTCCGCCACCGCCTCCGGCGTCTTGCCGTTGGCAAGCCACTTGGCCCAAGACCGACGCCACAACTTGCGCATCCCCGCCTCGCTTCGGCTCAGGTTGGGCACGTTCGCCGTCAACCACGTTACCATGGCGGCCTTGGCTGCCTCGCGCTCTACCGGGTCCGGGTGCGCCGCCTCGATCCGTTCCCAGTGCAGGCAAACTTGGTGCAGGAAGTACGCCCGATCCTCCACCGTAGGCGCGGCCTGGTTTGCGAGATTCTCGACGTGCGCCTTCAGCGCCTCATGTTCCACCGCCAGCCGCAACACCTCGGGCCGGGCCTCCGGCTTGCGCGCCAACACGTCTGCCAGGTAAAGCTCCGGGCGGTCGAATCGCTCCAACCCGCCATCCCGCTCCAGGGTGCGGCGCAAGAGGCGGTTCCAATGGTCCCCACTGATCTCCCGCCCGTCAAACGCCAGCCGGTACTCGCGCAAACCCAGCGCCGTCAGTTCGGCGGCGGGCAGGTCGCTGCGCTTCGCCAAGGGCAGCACCAAGGCCCGTTGCAAACGCTCTGCGGCCTCCCTGCATTCACTCTTCAACTCCGCCCAAGGAATGGCCGGAGCCCAAAGCTTCTCCTCGCTCCCGAGCAGTGACAGCGCATTCCGGTAGCCCCGATGCCGGGCGGCTCCCTCCAACTCCTGCCGCACGTCCTCCGGCAGTGCTTCTAGCGCCCACGCCTTGGACTCGCCGCCCTGCACCGTCATACACCCGGACGGGACCACCCCCGCCAGCCGCTTGCGCACCGCCCGCGCGCTCACGCCCAGCGCCGCCGCGATCTGCGCCGCTGCGAACCCTTGCCCTTGCCCCTGCGCTGGTATCTCGTGTTCCATTTTCCTAGTTTTCTAGAGTGTAGAGGCTGCGCGCGTAGTCGTCCGCGTGCCACCACTCTTCCTCGATCTGATATTTGGCCGACCCCAGCGGCTGCACGGAGGGGGTTTGCTTCAGCCAGACACCCGCTGGCAGATCGAACGGCAAGTTGACCGGAAAGCCCTCCCTCACCTTCAGCGTGGCCGTCGTCATGAGCTTGTTGGCCATCACGTAAGGGTCCTTGATGATCTGTCCCGCGATGAAGGCGAACTGGTGCTTCAGCACGTACTGGGCCACCTGGTACGAGTCCACCCCGCTCCCCATGTCCTTTAGAAGTTGAGCGAAAATCTCCCGGGAGACCCCTTGCTCGGCGATCCAATCCAAGGTCTTCTTTTCGTCCAAGTCCTCCGCCGTGCCATCGCTGCGGTTGAATTGCGTGTCCCCGCGCGCCAGGAGGCTCAGCTTCGTTCGGATCTCGCCCCGTACCCGGCCGCTCTCGATCTTCTCAAGCTCGCGCGCGATCAGCGGGCATTGCCAGACGGACTTCTGAAGCGAATTTCCCAACAGCGCCCAATTGTCCGCCAGCAACTCGGTGGGCACACTCCCGTCCGGGGTCGTGTCCACCACCGTCAGAATCTCGAAAGCCTCCCCGTCCGGATCGATCCCCGCCCGCTTCCCAGCCGCCTTCGCCTCATTGAGCATCCCGGCCAGCGTGCCCTTCGGTGCGCGCCATCGGCGGACCGTGGCCCACCCGCTGCGCGGGTCCCACAGCGGGGCCTTGCTCATCTCCACCGGCGTTACATCGCCATAGTAATTCATGGTTAATCAATGATTGGATCGGACGCCCCATTGTGCGCGGAATCCTGACTAGTCTGCCGCATCGCAGACCGGATGGCCGCCACCTGGCGCGAGATTTCCGAAAGCCGCGACAATTGCTGCTGGCGAAGCACGTTCGCCGGGTCGGTCACGCCGCGAAAAAGGCCGATCCGCGCCAGCGCGTCCGCGCCGGGTGCGCCCAGGTTTGTGGGCGTGCCGCGCATGCCAACGAGGCTGCTCTCGTTCTCCAGTAGCTGTGACCTCAATTCCGCCAGCTTCACCGGGTCGCTTTCCTCCTCCATCTGGCGACGCAGCCTCAACTGTCGTCTGACCAGTTCGGTGTGCTGCTGGCCGGGGGACATGCGCGCCAAGTCGATCTGCGCTTGCTGCCTGGCGTTTTCACGCTCCTTCTCGGACGCCTGCAATTGCCTTTCCAGGCGCGCGGCCGTCACCTGCCCCAGGCGGGCCTCGGCCATCGCCGCCGCCCCGGCCCCGTTATCGCCGCCCTGTTGGTACTGCCACACGCGTTCCGCCGCCGCATCCGAATACCCGTAAAGCCAGTTCGATGCCCCCCTGAGGCCCAGCACCCTGGCCAGCGTCCCAAGGCCAGCCGCCCCGCCGCCACTCATGCGGTAGCCAAAGGCCGCGGCCGTGCCAGCCACCCCTCGCGCGGCTCCTCCCACCGT